>JBEVHL010000102.1:0-37244 GCA_040511255.1 Mycobacterium sp.
ACTTCGTGCCGAAGATGCGGTCGCCTGCATCACCGAGGCCCGGCAGGATATAGCCGTGTTCGTCGAGCTCGCGGTCGATGGCCGCGGTGAAGATCGGCACGTCGGGGTGCGCTTTGTCCATGGCGGCCAACCCTTCTGGGCAGGCGAGCAGGCAGACGAACCTGATGGACTTCGGCCCGCATTCCTTGAGGCGCTCCACTGCCGCGACGGCGGAATTACCGGTGGCCAGCATCGGGTCGACCACCACCACGTCACGCTCGGCCAGATCGCCGGGCATTTTGAAGTAATACTCAATCGCCCCAAGGGTTTTGGGATCCCGGTACAGGCCGATGTGACCGACGCGAGCGCTGGGTACCACCGATAACATGCCGTCGAGGATGCCGGTGCCCGCCCGCAGGATCGACACGAACACCAGCTTCTTGCCGTCGATCACCGAACCGGTGGTGCGTTCCATCGGCGTCTCGATCTCGATCTCGTGCACCGAGATGTCGCGCAGCACCTCGTAGGCCATCAGCATCGACACTTCCTCGACCAACCGGCGAAAGCTGCTGGTGGACACGTCCTTTCGGCGCAGCAGAGTCAGCTTGTGGGCAACGAGTGGGTGATCGATCACCTGGACGGTACTCATGATCAGAAGACCGTACCGTCGCTGACGATGACAAGCGGCGGCGCGCCTGCGCGCAGGCGTTGGGCCAACGCCCGCCCGGCCGCCCAGGTCCCGCCTTCGAGCACGCAGGCCAGCGGCATCTCGGTGGCGTCGCGACCGAGCCTGGCCCGCACCAGCGGGGCCAGTTCGTCGAGCAATGCCACAGTCAGTGCGCGCCACTCGACAACCAGCTCGTCCCCGACGGACCAGGTCCGCTCGGCCCACGACGGGTCGCGCAGCTGCAGCACGCCGGTGTCCAACAGCAGACCGCCGTTGCGGTACTCGGGCAGCCCGGTCAGAGCGTCCAGCCCGTCGACTGTCACGCCTGCCCATTCGAAAGGCTCGAGCAGTGAGTAGGTCAGCCACTGCGACAGCTTGTGGAACGGCATCCAGCCCTGCGTCAGGCCGGCACCCGGGACCGCGGCGTGGTGCCAGCAATCACCGAGCGGTACCGCACCGATTACGTTGTCCGCCAACCAGATTCCCGACAGGGTCCGCAACAGCGCCGACAGGATGTCATGTGCGGCCAGCGCGGAGTGTCCCGGCGAGGGCACCAGCACGTCGAACAGGCCACCCGGCCTGCCATCCGAACCGAAGGACTCCGGCTGCGCGGCCAATGTGTCACCGAGCCGGTGCAGCAGTTGCACCCGCCCCTGCAGACCCACCAACGGATTGGCGGTACTGACCTGGAACGCCTCGGCGAGTCGATCCGCATCGAGACTGCGCAGCCCTGCCGCAGTCACCTGCAGCGGGCGAGCGCTGTCACCGGAGAACAGTCCGGCGTCGAAGGCGTGCCAGCTCGCCACTCCGAGACCCTCGGACCGGGCGAATCGCTGCCCGCTGGCCACCTCGTCGTAGTGCCAGTCCGCGCCTGCCCCCGCGTCGAGCAACACACTGACCACGGTCAGGTCGACCATTGCCCTGGCGCGCCCGGGCCCGTCGAGGCCGGCCAGTTGCGCGTCCAGCACCGCCTTCCGATCCACGCCGCCGGCTTCGAAATGACGCCACCGGCTGTGATACGGGATATCCAGATCCGGGTACTGCCCGCGCGTGACCTCGGCAACCTCGGTCACCGCGATCGGCAGGTGGTCATCGTCGACGGTGAACCACGACGACTCGCCGGCACGGGCGCGCTGCAGCAGGTGCTGGGCCCGCGCCCGCACCGCGGTGGAGCTGCGCAGCGCGGCGGCGGCACCGTCGGGCCGGTCGGTGTCGGGCAAGGTCGCGGCGCCGACCGTCATCCGTCCAGGCCCCGGCCCTTGGCCACTTTCAGCTCGTCGGCATCGGGGACCGGACCGGAGGTGAAATACCCGGCGGCCGTCTTGGCGTCGATCTCAACCCGCGCGTCGTCGGGGATCAGGTCGTCGGGGATGTTGACCCGTTCCCCGACTTCGATGCCAGAACCGGTGATGGCGTCGTACTTCATGTTGCTCATCGACACCAGGCGGTGGATCTTCTGCACGCCCAACCAGTGCAGCGCATCGGGCATCAGTTCCTGGAACCGCATGTCCTGGACACCGGCGACGCATTCGGTGCGAGCGAAATACTGGTCGGCGGTATCGCCGCCGACCTGCCGCTTGCGTGCGTTGTAGACCAGGAACTTGGTCACCTCGCCCAGCGCGCGGCCCTCCTTGCGCGAATACGACACCAGCCCGACGCCGCCGCGCTGCGCACCCTGGATGCATTCCTCGATCGCATGCGTCAGGTAGGGCCGGCAGGTGCAGATGTCGGAGCCGAACACATCGGAGCCGTTGCACTCGTCGTGCACCCGAGCAGTCAGCTCGACCGAGGGATCAGCCAGGTCCTTGGCGTCGCCGAAGATGTAGACGGTCTGCCCGCCGATCGGCGGTAGGAACACCTCCAGGTCCGAGCGCGTCACCAGTTCCGGGTACATGCCGCCGGTCTCCTCGAACAGCACCCGGCGCAGATCGGTCTCGCTGCAGTGGAAGCGTTTCGCCACTCCCGGCAGGTACCAGACCGGTTCAATCGCCACCTTGGTGACCAGGGCCGCACCGCTGGGCAGCAGGAACCTGCCGTCGGGCCGGAGCCGTCCCTTCTGCACGGCGTCGATGACCTCGGGAAGAATGACGTGCGCCTTGGTCACCGCGATGGACGGCCGCATATCGTGCCCGGCGGCCAGTTCGTCGGCGAAGACATCCGCCACGACGGCACCCCAGGGATCGAGGCTGACGATCTTGTCGGGATCGCTCCACTGCGGATAGGGGCCGATGCTGGTGGTCGGCGCGGTGTTCGTCAGGTCGGCTTTGTGCTCGCGCGACAATGCGCCTGCCGCGACGGCCAAGGCCCGGTAGACGCTGTACGACCCGCTGTGGGTGCCGATCACGTTGCGATGGCCGCGCTTGGTGGTGGTGCCGATCACCGGGCCACGCTCGGTTGCCGTCGGGGCGCCCCACCGAATCGGCAGCGCCCCGGTGCCGCCGCTGTGCGAAGTCAGGCGGATGTGGCTGGCGGACGTGGTGCCGACAGGCGGGGGCGCGACGGGGCCTGCGTCAGCGGACATGGTGCTCGCTTTCCTGTAACGCCGGAAGGCGCCAGCATAGCTACTCGGCCTGGCAGATGTCGGCTGTGCCGGAGCCGATAACCCGGATCAGCCGGCGCCTCCGGCGATCAGGCCGGAGATACCGCCGTAGACGCCCAGGGCCCCCGTGAACAGCAGGACGACGCCGACGACCACGCGGTAGGCGCCTTTGAGCCGGTGCCGCTCGGGCAGCACCTTGCTGGCCAACGCGAACAGGAAACCCAGCACGACCGGCAGCAGCAGCGCGTTGAGGACCATGACGCCCACACTCAGGTCGACCAGATTCAACCCGGACATCACGAAGGCGAACCCGACCACCAGCATCACGAGATAGACGGCGTAGAACGCGGGTGCCTCGCGTACGTTGCCGGACAGCGACCGCGGGTAGCCCAGTACCTCGCCGAGACCCCATGCCGCGGTGAGGGATACCACGATGGCCGCGACGAACGCCGCGCCGAGGAAGCCCATCGAGAACAGGATCTGGCCGGCCTGCTCGCCCAGCAACGGCGTCAGCGCCTTGGTGATGTCCTCGATCGTGTTGATCGTGGCGTTCGGATCTTTGGTGCCGATGGTGGCGGCGACGGCGACCAGAACAGCGGCCATCACCAGCTGGGTGAGCACCGCACCGAACGCCGTGTCGACCCGCGCGTCTTTCAGGTTCTTTTCGGTCAGGCCTTTGTCGACCACGGCCGACTGCTGGTAGAACACCATCCACGGCATGATGACGGCGCCGATGTTGGCGGCGATCAGATAGAGGTACTGCGGGTTGGCCAGCGGTTGGTCCAGCTGGGCGCTCGCCAGGTCGGCGAGATCAGGCTTCGCGTCGATCATCACGACGAAGAAGATCAACTCGAGCGCGCCGAGTGCGATCGCGACCCGCTCGACGGAACGGTACGAGCCGGTCAGCACCAGGCCGCCGAGGAACACCGCGACGATGCCCACGGACAGCGCGGGCGGAACGCCGTAGATGGCACCCACTCCGGCTGCCGCGCTGAACTCGGTGATGATCGCACCGGCGCAGGCGACCAGCAGGGTGCCGACCGATAACCACGCCCACCCGGTGCCGAATTGCTCGCGGATCAGTTCGCCGTGACCGCGCTGGGTGATCAGCCCGAGCCGGACCGTCAATTCCTGCGCGATATACAGAATCGGCATCAGGATGACCTGCCAGATGAGGAGTTGGTAGCCCCACTCCGCTCCGCTCTGCGCGGCGGTGATGACACTGCCCGCGTCGGTGTCGGCAAGCATCACCACGATGCCGGGTCCGAAGACCGTCAATCGGGTCAACCACTTGGGTCCGCCTGATCTGACGGCAGTAACCGGGGCGTGCGCGCTCGGAATCGCTTCGGTCACACTTCTCCTCGTGTGGCGCTCAACCTGAATTTGCGGGTCTGAAAAGTTGCGACGAATGGTTCGAAAGGGTGCGCGCGCATGCATGCCACTGCGCTGCACACATTTGCCGATTTCGGCGAAATCCCGTCGTCACCCGGCAGGCTAATGCGCCGGTCGATGGCCCACAAGAGCTACCTATTCGGCGCCCCGACGGTGCTGCGAATTTGTCAGGCGGGCTTGTCGGTCGCCGGAAATTCGTCGATGCTGTCCGGCCCGTCGAAAACGCTCAGTACCGGCCGCAGTACATAGTGGGCCTGATTGCCGCCCGCTTTCCTGGCCTCATACATCGCGCCCGTGGCGATGCTCAGCACTTCGTCGAGTACGTCATGGGGTGGATGGGGAGCCAGGGGCCGCAGGGGAGTGGTGACGACACCGATGCTGGCGGTCATCCGCGAGGGTGTGGTGGCGATCGCGCTGAGCGTGCGCTCGATGAGCGCGGAGGGATCTGGCGTGGTGAACAGTTCGGCGATGACGAACTCCGAGTCGCCGACATGGGCCACCAGAGTGCCGCGCCGAACGGTTTCGCGGAGTTGTTGGCCCACCTCCACCCGGGCACGATCGACGGCAGCAGTGCCCGACATGCTCAGCAGGAGAGCGAAGTTGTCGAGGTTGACCACCGCGACAACCAGGAACCGGTCGTCGTCGCGGCTGCGCGCGCCGATCAGCATGGCGACCTTCTCGTAGAACGCGTCGCGGTTGAGCAGCCCGGTCAGCGGCTCGATCTCGCCGTACACCGTGTCGTGGTCGATCAGGCGGACCACCATCCGGCAGGAAAACGCGGCGAAACCGTTGACCAGCGTGATGAGGACGACGCCGGAGATGGCGACGGCCGTGTTGACGGGGCCGAGTCGCACCGCGAGAACGGCGAGCACGGCGATACCGACGGCCCAGGTGAAGGCCAACAGTCGCATGGTGTGGAAGAACGCGATGAACGCCGACATCACGGCGAACGACGTGGTCCCCAGGATGCCGATCAGCGGGTCTGCGTAGATGAGGCACGCCAGGGCAATGCACACCGTCCCGATCACCACACACGACTGGGACTGCGTCCTGGTCGGCCAGCGACTGCGCAACCACAGCGCGGACATGGCCACACAGCAGACGGTGATCGCCCCGGCCAGTAACCGGTCGCGCCCGGCGTTCGGACCGTGGAAAGTGCCGAGCAGAGTCACCGGAATGAGGCCGAGGCCGAAGATGAGTAGAGCGATCACCCGAGTGGTGGTAGTTTGCGCTCCGCGCGCCGCTATCAGCGCTGTCAACCAGTAATAGTGGTCGGACTGACGTAGCCGCTGTTGCTGCGAGAAGATCATCTGCGATGCACGCGATCGTGAGAAGACTTTGGCGACAAGCGAATTGACCTTCGAATCAACGGTGGAAGTGGTGCTCGGGGGAATGTTGAATGATGGAACACTCTAACATCTCGTTACTCGAACGGTCCGGAAAGAGTTATCTGTGAACGTCGGGCATTTGCACGCAGTTGCCATTCCTAATTTCTATTGACGGGACCGAAATATCTGAGCGCGGCGCGGGCATCTTTTCCCTACTGGCGCGTCCGCGCGCCACCGCCCGTTTGCTCGGTAAGGTCGCAGAGACTTTCACACCCCCGCATGAAACGAGGCCGGTGTCATCGTGCGCCTGATCGGCGAGCTGCTGCGGCCCTACCGGTGGGTGGTGGCTCTCATCTTCGTGGTGATGCTGGTCGACGTCGGGATGACGCTGGCCGCGCCGTGGCCGCTGAAGATCGTCCTGGACAACGTCGTCGGCGATCACCGGTTACCGCAGTGGCTGACCGAGACCCTCGAAGCCCTCGGCGGCAGGACCAAGATGCACATCGCGGCGCTGGCCGCGGTGATGTTGGCCGTCTTCGCGCTGGTCAGCGCACTGGCCTCCTATGTCACCAACTATTTGACGGAGACCGTCGGGCAGCGCGTAGCCAACGACCTGAGGTTGCGCACCTACCACCACCTGCAGAAGTTGTCGTTGAGCTATTACGACACGCATCGCGTCGGACCCATCCTGAGCACCATCACCGATGACGTCGACACCATCCAGGACTTCGCCTCGGAATCCACCTTGGGGATGGCCGTGGACACCATCACCATCGTCGGCATGGTGGGACTGATGTTCTGGCTGGATTGGGATTTTGCCCTCATCGCGGTGGTCGTCGCCCCGTTCCTGCTGCTGTTCGTCTCCCGCATCAGACGCGCGGTGAAGAAGGCAACCCACGAAGTGCGCAGACGGCAAGCCGATATCGTCGCCGCGGTGGGACAGGGCCTGGAGTCGATGCGGGTGGTCGAAGCCCTGGACCGGCACGAATTCGAAGAACAGAAGCTGGCGCAGATCAGCGCACGAACCGTGTCCGCCGCACTGGGCGCCCGCCGGGTCAAGTCGCTGGTCTCGCCGATCGTCAGCGTCGTCGTCGCGTTGTGCACCGCGTTCGTCCTGTGGCGCGGTTCGTCGCTCATCCTCAGCGGAGCGATGACCGCGGGCACGCTCACGGTGTTCATCGCCTACCTGACGAACTTCTTCAAACCCGTGCAGGATCTGGCCAAGATGACCAATACCATCGCGCAGACCTCGGTGGCCATCGAGCGGGTCACCGCCATCCTCGACACCACCGCCATCATTCCGGAACGTCTCGATGCCGTTGAGCCACAAGCACTTCGGGGCGAGATCTCCTTCGAGGGGGTCGGGTTCAACTACGACGGCGACACCCCGGTGCTGCGTGACCTGAGTTTCACCGTCTCGCCGGGACAACTGGTAGGAATCGTCGGGCCGACCGGCAGCGGCAAGTCCACCATCGTCAGCCTCATTCCACGGTTCTACGACGTGACGTCGGGGTGCGTACGCATCGACGGCGTCGACGTGCGCGACTACCAGCTGCACGGCATCCGCAACCAGATCGGATTCGTCCTGCAGGACACAGTGCTCTTCGGTGGCACCGTCCGCGACAACATCGCCTTCGGCCGCCCGGACGCCACCGACGACGAGATCGTCGATGCGGCAAGGCTTGCCAACGCCCACGAGTTCATCGCCGCGATGCCGCAGGGGTACGACAGTCTGGTCGGCGAACGCGGTCTGACACTGTCCGGCGGCGAGCGGCAGCGGATCGGGATCGCCAGGGCGCTGATCCGCAACAACCCGATCATGATCCTCGACGAACCGACCGCTGCGCTGGACGCCGCGTCCGAGCAGGCCGTGATGGAAGCGCTGCAGCGCTTGATGAAGGACCGCACGGTGGTGGTCATCGCCCATCGGCTCAGCACCATCCGCGATGCGGACAACATCGTCGTCCTCAAAGACGGCGCCATCGCCGAGCAGGGCACCCACCGCCAGCTGCTGGCCCGCGACGGGGTTTACGCTGCGCTGCACCACATCCAGACCGAAGCGCCGTGACTGCGGACCAGGGGGACGTCGAATGAGCAGGTTCGAAGGCAAGGGCGTACTGGTCACCGGCGCTGCATCCGGCATCGGTAAGGCCAGTGTCGAACGGCTGTTGGCCGACGGCGCCTTCGTGGTGGGCATAGATCTGGCCACTGATGCGCCGAAGGATCTTGTCCACGAACAGTTCACCTACCAAGCGGTCGACGTGCTGGATGGCACCGCAGTGGGCGCCGCAGTGGGCGCGGTGGTGGCCGCCGCGGGTCGCCTCGACGGCGTGGTGCACGCCGCCGGCGTGGCCGGTGGCGGGCCGGTGCACATGCTGCCCGACGACGAGTGGGATCGGGTGATCGGCATCAACCTCAAGGGCACGTTCGTGGTGTCCCGCGCCGCGCTGGCGCAGATGGTGCAGCAGGACCGGGTCGACGGTGAACGGGGTGCGATCGTCAATCTGGCCAGCATCGAGGGGATCGAGGGCACCGCAGGCGGCAGTGCCTACAACGCGTCGAAGGGCGGCGTCGTGCTGCTCACCAAGAACACCGCGATCGACTACGGACCGAGCGGGATCCGGGTCAACGTGATCTGTCCGGGTTTCATCCAGACGCCGATGTTCGACTCCGTGATGGGCATGCCGGGGTTCGAGGCGCCCCGGGAGGGGCTCCGTCACGAACACAAACTGCGCCGCTTCGGGCGACCGGACGAGATCGCCTCGGTGGCCGCGTTCCTGTTGTCGTCAGACGCGAGTTTCGTCAGCGGCCAGGCCATCGCCGTCGACGGTGGTTACACCGCAGGCCGCGATCACGGAGTCACCGAGCTGATGGGTCTGGGAGAGCAGTAACCGGGCCTGCGACGCCGGTCGGACTGCCGCCTTCGGCGACCCCGGTCGATCTGCCGCCTTCGGCGGCTGCGGTCGACGGGGCCGGGGTGGTGGTGCTCGATACCGCCGGCGCCGTGGGCGATAACGACGATGGCGCGGTCGGCGTACCCGAGCTACAGGCCGAGCAAGCGCCGAGCAGGGCAAACGCGACGGCCATCCGAGCTGCCAGCGCTGCCGCCGCGCGCTTTTGCTGTGCCATCAGGACATCCTCGATCCCGCAGGTCGGGTGAAATTGCACCAGTCGGAGTCGAGATTACCCGCCGCAGCCACACCGACTACGTCACATTCAGGTTAGGAATTGCCTCACCGGGAAGCCTTTCTGCATCCCACCAACCACTCACATCGAGTTCTCGGTTGATGTCAAAGGAGACCAGATGACTGAGCACAACAAGGCTGACGAGGCCCGTAAGGGTTTGATCGATTCGGTCAAAGGCAAGGCGAAAGAGTTCGCCGGAGCGGTGATCGGGAACGATTCGCTGACCGCCGAAGGGCAGCTGGAGCAAACCCAGGCCGCCGAGCGCAAGAAGGCCAACAGTGTCGAGGCCGTCGCTGACGCCGAGGCTGCGCAGGCGCAGGCCGAGGCGACCGAAGCCAGGGTGGCAGGAGCGCAGGAGCGCAATGCGGTGAGCGTCGAGGCCGCGATCGAGAAGAACGCGGTCACCGCGCAGCAGGTCGCCCAGGAGCGTGCGGTCGAGCAGGCCGGAGCGCAGGGACTCGCCAGGGACAAGGCAGCTGCCGAGGCGCAGGCCGCGCGTGACATCGAGCAGGCCAAGGCTGATGAGCACAAAGAGGTACGCGACGCCATGGGCGACGCCGTCGAGGCGGTAGACGAATACAAGACCGCGGACAACGTGGCGGCCAACGCACACGAAGAAGCTGATCGCATCCGCGCTCGCGCCGCCGATCTGACCAACGAAGCCGACCTGCCCTGAGCACGGCGAGACACAGGAGTCTGACATGAACATCACCACAGTCCCGTTCGCAGTATTGCGATTTCAGTACCAGGTCGTTCGGTTCCCGCTCGGCCTGATCGAAGACCGGGTGTTCGCCCGGATGGATTCGGAAGCGCCCGCGCGACTCTTCTACGAGCGCACCCTGGGTACGTTGGACGCGACCGTCGGTAACGCCTTCGGCGATCCGGAGTTGGCCAAACGCGGTGCGGCCCTTGCCGATCGCAGTGACGCCCTGGCCCGGGCGGCGCGTCTTGACGCAGCAGCCACCCAGAAGGAAGAGCACGCCGAAGCCGAACTCAAGGCTAAGCGCGAGCAAGCCCTCCAGGATCAGAAAGACGCCACCGCCAAGAAGCAGCAGGAAGTTCAGGCCACGCTGAACGAAGCCGAAGAGCGCAAGCGCGTCGCTGCAGAAACCGCCAAGAAGCGCACCGCTACCGCCAAGCAGCAGGTCGACGAGGTGGCCTCCAAACGCAAGGAAGCCGCCGAGACGGCCAAGCGCGAAGAGCAGGCCAGAATCAAGGCGGCCGAAGAGAAGGTGACCGACGCCGCTGAGGCCAAACTCGACGATGCGCAGGCCAAGCGCGGCAAGGCTGCCACGCAGCGCGCCCAGGCTGACCGGATCGAGGAGTTGGCTGACGTCGAAAAGCAGAAGCGACAAGCCGAGCGGGCCAACACCTAACTTCCGCTTGGACAATCTTGAGAACTCACCGCGTTCGGCCCAGCCGGACGCGGTGAGTTTTTTCTGTGGGTGCGGCGCCCCGGGTTGCCGTGGTCGGCTAATTCTGAAAGTCTTTCAGTAAGCCTCGACGACAACGGCGCCGTCTCGATCATCCTCCATGCGAAGGCGCGGCGATGACATCTACGTTGCAGAACTCTTTGAGCCACCCCACCTCTGATGCGCTGCTGCAGCGCGCCAAACAGGTCGTGCCCAACGGGATGTACGGCCATCAGATCGCCACCGGATTGTGGCCCGGCGCGCCGCAGTTCATCTCGCGCACCTCGGGTTCGCGTATCTGGGACGCCGACGGCCACGAATACATCGATCTGCTGTGTTCGTGGGGCCCGATCATCCACGGCTACCAACACCCGAAGGTAGAAGAGGCGGTCAACCGCCAACGCGTGTTGTGCGATACCGCCAACGGTCCGTCCGAACACTTTGTGGCACTTGCCGAAAAGCTGGTGGAGGTGGTCGAACACGCCGACTGGGCGATGTTCGCCAAGAACGGCTCGGACGTCACGACGATGTGTCTGACGCTCGCGCGCGCCTATACCGGCCGCAACACGATTCTGGTCGA
Organism: Mycobacterium sp.; assembly: GCA_040511255.1. GTDB lineage: Bacteria > Actinomycetota > Actinomycetes > Mycobacteriales > Mycobacteriaceae > Mycobacterium. The sequence continues at coordinate 11,084 of JBEVHL010000102.1, forward strand.
GGAGAACACCTACCACGGTGCCCTGCCGTGGTGTAACCCCGACAAGACCGGTGTGCTGCCGTCGGACCGGGCCGGTTTGGCGTACTACACCTACAACGATCTGGCCGGCGTGGAGAAACTCGTCGCCGAACACAAGGGCGACATCGCCGGGATCATCGTGGCCGGGTTCCGCCACGACCCCGCCGGGTCGGATCTGGAGATGGTGGATCCGGCGTTCGCACAGGGCTTGCGGCGTATCTGCGACGAAAACGGCGCGGTCCTCATCCTCGACGAGGTGCGCACCGGATTCCGAATGTCGTTCGGCGGCAGCTGGGAACAGTACGGCGTGCGTCCGGACCTGTCGACGTGGAGCAAGGCGATCGGCAACGGCTACCCGGTGGCGGCGGTGCTGGGCGCCGAGGCGCTACGGGAGGCGGCCGGCTCCTTCTTCGTCACGGGTACGTTCTGGTTCTCGGCGGTCCCGATGGCGGCCGCCCTGGCCACCATCTCGCTGCTCGAAGAACAGGACGGGGTGGCCCAGATGTTCGCGCGGGGTGACCAATTGAGGACGGGGTTGCGGCAACAGGCGGCGTCGTACTCGCTGCCGGTGAACATGACCGGCCCGGTCACCATGCCGTACCTGTCGTTCGCGGGGGAGACCGATCACCAGTTCACGATGGCCTGGGCCGCCGAGTGCGCCGCCCGCGGCGTCTACATCCACCCCAAGCACAACGGGTTCATGTCCACTGCGCTGACAGAGGCCGATATCGACACCGTGCTGATCGCCACCGACGCCGCTTTCGCCGAGGTCGCCAAACAGTTCTTCTGACGTCATGCCTCCGGCGGAGACTGACTGACCCGCAAGGCGATTGCGGCGTCGTCGAATTGGCTGGCCTGCACGGTGACCCGCGCGATCTCGCTGGGCCGTCGCAGTAGGCCGCGCACCGAGATCACCGCGACCTGCTCGCCGACGCGGATGGCCTCCTCGACGCGGTCACCGTGGTCGGTGTGCAACCGGGTGCGTTTCTGCGCACCCTCGTCGAAGTTGAGCAGCAGGCCCGCAGTCTCCTCGATGTCGCAGGCGATGAACTTGCCTTCGCTGATCGCCGCCCCGATCAGATCGACAACCCAGTCCTTGAGTCGGTCGTAATCGGTCCAGAACTGATGGAACACGTCGCGTTGGGCGTGGGCGATGCGCTGGATCTCGTTGAAGTCGATCGGGGACAGCGCCAACTGCATGGTGTCGAAGCGCAACAGCCGATACAGCTTCACCGCAGGCGAACCGGAACCGGCGCCGACCTCCGCGATGAACTTCAGCGGCGCGCGGTTCACCAACAACGTCTCGCCGAGCAACTGCTCCTTATTGCGGAACCAGTAGTAGAGCGACGACTGTTGCAGCCCGGCGGCCCGGGCGATATCGCTCATCGACGTTTGCGCGTAACCCTTTTCGGAGAACAGCCGGGTGGCGGCATTGACGATGCCCACCCGCGGTGATGCCGTCGGCTCGACACCGGACTCGACGCGTGGGCGACCGATGGCACGGACCTGCGCGCGTGACTCCGAAGGTGGCACGAGACGCATTTTACGGCTCGGCCCGCTAGCCAAGCGGCGCCCGTTCCCGATGTGCCCGCTCGACGAGGTCTCGGCCGGCCGTCACGATGTCATGCCACAACTCCGCGCCGAAGTCCTTCGATGCCCGCGACGGATAGCCAGTGACCCCGTTGGTCGACACCTGCTGCACCGGGTAGCGGAACACCACACCTTCGGTGCGATCCGGATCGTCGGCGTCGGCCAACCGGTCGGTGTCCACCAGTTCCGGGCGCAGCGTCAACATCAGGGAGGTTTCGGCGGCGTTGGCATGCCAGTCCACGGCGTCTGCGGTGGCCCGCTCGGCGATGCTGGCAGTGAGGTCCCACCACTGCATGACTCCGATCCGGGCGTCGGGGAAGTCCCGGCGAAACCGGTCGCAGGCGATCCACAGCGGTGCGGCGTTTCCGACGTGCCCGTTGACGAACAGCACCCGGCGGATACCGGAATCCACGCAGGCCCGAGCTACCCGGTAGGCGGCCCCCGCGGTCTCCTCGCCGGAGGCCGCGACGGTTCCCGCCAGCTGGGTGCCATGAAAGTAGCTGGCGCCGAACGCGATCGGCGGTGTCACCAGGGCATGTTCACCCGCTGCGGCGTCGGCCACCGCGGTCGCGATGATGGTGTCGGTGCCGACCGGCAGGTGAGGTCCGTGTTGCTCGGTCGCACCGACCGGGATCAGTGCGACACAGTCGGGATCGCGGGTCACCCGATCTGCCAGTTGGGTCGAGGTGAGCTCTTCCCAGCGGTGGGTCACCAGAACCTCAGGTAGCGATCCGACTCCCACTGGGAGACGTGCGCGGTGTAGGAATCCCACTCCAGGCGCTTCTCGGCGACGAAGGAGTCGAACATCGCATCTCCGAATACCTTGCGCGCCAACGGATCACTTTCGAGCGCATCAATCCCTTCACCGAGTGATCTGGGTAGCCAGCCGATGCCGCGGGAGATCAGGTCTGCCTCGGCGACGTTGTACAGGTTGTCCCGGTTCGGTTCGCCGGGGTCCAGCCCTTCCCGGATACCTTCCAGTCCGGCGGCCAACATCAGGGCGGCGCCCAGGTACGGGTTGCTCGCGCTGTCAGCAGCCCGGCATTCGACACGCCCACCGCCCTTGGGGATTCGCAGCATGTTGGTCCGGTTGTTGTCGCCGTAACAGGCAAAGATCGGCGCCCAGGTCAGCCCCGACATGCTGCCCTGCTTCACCAGACGTTTGTAGCTGTTGACCGTCGGAGCGATCACCGCGCAGATCGCCGACGCGTGGCGCAGTACCCCGGCGATGAACTGGTAGCCCAGCTCGGACAGCCCGCAGTTTCGTGGGTCGTCGGAGGCCTCGAAGAGATTCACTCCGGCCGCATCGGCGAGGGACATGTTGTAGTGGGCGCCGCTGCCGGTGCGGTCTGCGAACGGCTTGGGCATCCACGAGGCGAACAAGCCGTGTTTGCGGGCGATCTCGCCGACCATCATCCGGAAGAAGACCAGCCGGTCGGACATGCCCACCGCGTCGGTGTACATGAAGTCGGTCTCGAATTGGCCGTTGCCGTCCTCGTGGTCGAACGAGTAGACGTCCCAACCGAGTTCGTTCATCGCTGAGACAATTTCGTCGACCACGCCATAGTTGTGCAGCAGACCGCGCAGGTCATAGCAGGGCTTGTCGAGGTCGTCGTCGAGACTGGCCGGCGCCGGGGTACCCGACCGGTCGTCGGTGAGCAGGAAGAACTCCGTCTCGATTCCGAGATTGAAGGTGTACCCCAGGGTGGCCGCGTCGGTCGTGACCCGTTTGAGGATCTGCCTGCTGCAGGCCTCGAACGGGGTGTCGCCGATCCACAGATCGCCGGGGAACCAGGCCACTTCGCGGTTGAACGGCGCGATGATCACCGCATCCAGGTCCGGATGCGGCGCCACCTCGTCGTCGTTCACATCCTGCGGGACACCGTCGAGTGCGGCGCCGGTGAACATCTCCGAACCGCGGGCGGCCTGACCGAGATGGTTCAACGGCACCATCTTGGCTTTCGGCTTGCCATGCATGTCGACGAAGCTGATGGCGGCGTATTTCACGCCTGCTGTCGTCAGGCGTTCGGCCAGTTCGGAAACCTCGGTCTGCTGAACGTGTCCGTTGAGTGTGCTGGTCATGATGCTCCCTGCTATCCGGTTGAGGCGAGATCGGTGGTTTCGCTGATGATTCCGAGTTCACGACCCAGGTACCGGTAGAACTGCCACAGCGGGCGCTCAAGATGGGACAGCCGCCCGGTGGCGGTGACGCCGGAGCGCACAGCCTTCTGGACCGCGGCACAGGCATCGAGATCTTCGCGGTGGATATCGCAGATCGACTTCACCAGTTGACTTTTCCGCTCGTCGAGTTCTGGGGCGGCCAGCGCCGCAGGCGACATCGCGATGTCCAGGTGGATCTCGACCTTGCCCGCGCCGACGGGCAGGGTCTTGAGCCAGTACATGAAGCCGGGGCCGAGCGAGACCTGCAGCAGCGGGTAGGCGATGAAGATCAGGTTCTTGCGGTAGTGCTCAGGGGTCAAGGTGTCGGCGCCGGGCTTGAGCCACGGTTCGACGGCCGGGTAACCCGGCGCCTGATTGGCCCACATCGTGGTGAAGTACGGTCCGACCTCACCGGTGGTGCTCAGCGCGGCGGGCCATTCGCCTTCCAGCGATCCTCGGTGCGGTCCGATGTGGTGGTAGCACTCCATGAAGTTGTCGACCATGATCTTCCAGTCCCAGTCGCACACCCCCCAGTCGGTGGTTTCGATGATCTGGTAGTTCTCGAAGTCGTACGGGTCGACGATGGGCGCGAGATCAGCAAGTTGTTCGGCCACCGGTGCGGCCTGGCCGTCGATGTTGACGAATACGAACCCCTTCCAGACCTCGTGACGGAAAGGCTTGAGGCCCCACTCTTTTCGGTCGAAGCCCGGTGACTTCATCATCTCCGGCGCGCCGGCCAGGTGGCCGTCCATGCCGAACGACCACAGGTGATACGGGCACTGCAGCACGTTGGCCTCGCCGGCGCCGCTGCACACTTCCATCCACCGGTGCGTGCAGTTGCGCGACAGCACCCGGATGTCGTTCTTGCGGTCGCGGGTGACCACCAGCGGCATGCCCAGGATGTCGATGCTGTAGTAGGAGCCGGGGGTGGCGATCTGCTCGACGCGGCACAGGGGAATCCAGCCACGTTTGAAGATCTGGTCCACCTCGGCGGCGTAGAGCTCGTCGCTGCCGTATGCCTCGGGCGGCAACGTGATCGCCTGTTCGTGTGACTCGACGGCGCAGGTGGCGGTCAGTCGGGAGTAGTCGAAGGACATGGCGTGCTCCTTGGTTCGGACGGGGCTCGACTGTGGGCAGGTCGAGATGTCCGCTGATCTGGTGGGGCGAAAGTTGATGGCCACAGACGGCGTGGCACATCTGAACCTAGGAGTGCTCTGTTGCGTAGCTGTTTCGCACCAGTAAATGACCTATTGAGCCGAGCGGATAGTCGGTAGCCAGTTTTAACAGGCATTTTGCGGTTCGCTTCAATAGGTTATTGAAACTTCGGCGCTGCGCCGGTCGAAGGTATTGGTGCATCACCACGTTGGCGAAAGAGATGGCAGGTCGCGGCGGTTCGTACCTGGCTGGAAGTGGTCCGCGGCGGACGAACGGTGAATGGCCCGCGGTGAATGGACTGCGAGGTCAGCGACCTCTTTCCACCTCCAAGATATAGCGGACCCGGGGGCTTGCCGCAAGACCCGGGTGGTGCCGCAGAATCGCTGACCGAACACCGGAAGCAGCGGATACGGGGGACAACCGATGCCAGGATCGACAACGAGGAACCGCACCGGCCGCGAGGCAACCGAGCACGAGGTGGTGATCGCCGGCGGCGGCCCGACCGGGCTGATGCTGGCCGGCGAGTTGGCGTTGGCCGGGATAGATGTCGCCATCGTCGAGCGCCGTGCCGATCACGATTTCGCCGGGGCCCGAGCCCTGGGCTTTCATTCCCGCACCATCGAGGTGTTCGACCAGCGCGGTATCGCCGACCGATTCCTGTCGCAAGGCCAGATCGCCCAGGTCGCGGGGTTCGGTGGGGTTCGGCTGGATATCAGCGACTTTCCCACCCGGCACCCCTACGGGCTCGGGTTGGTTCAGAACCAGATCGAACGCATCCTCGCCGAGTGGGTGTCCGAACTGCTGGTGACCGTGCGCTACGACAGCGAGGTGGTGGGGTTCATCCCCGGCGACGCCGGTGTCGACATCGAACTGGCGGCGGGCACTTCGCTGCACGCGGGCTACCTCGTCGGGTGCGACGGAGGCCGCAGCCTGATCCGCAAGAAGGCGGGCATCGAGTTCGCCGGGTGGGACCCGACCACCAGTTGCCTCATCGGCGAGGTCGAGATGCACGGGGAGCCAGAGCTGGGTTTTCGACATGACGACATCGGCATCCATTCCCTGTCCGAGACGGCCGACGGGAGTTCGGTGCGGGTGATGGTGACCGAACGCCAGCTCGCAGGCACCGACGAGCCCAGCCTGGAGGATCTGCGCCGAGCGCTGCGCACCGTTTACGGCGCCGACTTTGGCTTACGCAGTGCCAGTTGGCTTTCCAGATTCACCGATATGGCTCGGCAGGCCATATCGTATCGACGGGGCCGGGTGCTGCTGGCCGGCGACGCAGCGCACGTGCATCATCCCGTCGGCGGGCAGGGCCTGGGCACCGGTGTGCAGGATGCGGTGAATCTGGGTTGGAAGCTGGCGCAGGTGGTCCGCGGGACATCACCGGACACCCTGCTCGACACCTACCAGGCGGAGCGGCACCCGGTGGCGGCGCGGGTGCTGCGCAACACCCTGGCCCAAGTCGCACTCAGAACCCCCGGCGAGCGCACGACGGCCCTGTCGGAGACGTTGGCGGAGCTGCTGAGGATGGACGAACCACGGCGGCGGTTCGGCGCCATGATGTCGGGTCTGGATATCCACTACGACCTTGGCGGGGGCCACCCGCAGCTGGGGCGGCGCATGCCTGATCTCGACATCGTCACCCTCGATGGTCCGGTTCGGGTGTTCGAGCTGTTGCACGACGCTCGCCCGGTGCTGCTGAATCTCGGTCCGCCCGTGGACATTTCGCGATGGGCGCGACGGGTTTCAGTGGTCCACGGTCGATACGCGAGCACCTGGGAGCTGCCGGTCCTCGGCGTGGTCAGCGCTCCGGCGGCTGTCCTGATTCGTCCCGACGGCTACGTCGCCTGGGTGGGCGACGGTACGGACACCGGGCTGACCGAGGCCCTGACCACCTGGTTCGGCGCGCCGTCATGAGGGCGCTGTTGTCGACGTACGGCTCCCGCGGTGATGTCGAACCCCTGGTCGCTCTCGCGGCGTCGTTGCAGACCCTGGGGGTGGGCGTGCGGCTGTGCGCCCCCCGGACCGGGGCTTCGCGCAGCGGCTGAGTTGATCGCCGAGCAGTTCGACACCCTTGCCGCGGCAGCCGTGGGATGCGACGTGCTGGTGGCGACCGGCATGTTGCCCGCCGCGGCAGGCGCGCTGTCGGTGGCCGAGAAGCTGGGCATCCACTCGGTGTCGGTGACCTTCCAGCAGCTCACCTTGCCGTCGCGGGATCGCTCGCCGCTGGCGTATCCGGGCCGACCGTTCCCGCCGGAGGTGACGGACAACCGGGTGTTGTGGGACCTCGACGCGACAAGCAGCAACGTGCTGTTCGGGGACGCGCTCAACGCAAGCCGGACGTCGGTCGGTCTGCCGCCAGTGGATGACATCCGGGACTATGTGATCGGGGCGCGGCCCTGGCTGGCGACGGACCCGATTCTGGACCCGTGGCTGGGTCCGGAGCACCTCGGTGTGGTGCAGACCGGCGCCTGGATGCTGCCCGATCACCGGCCGCTCGCTGCGGACTTGACGGCGTTCCTGGATGCCGGTACGCCGCCGGTCTACGTGGGGTTCGGCAGCATGCCGATGCATGCCGCCGTCGATGCCGGTCGGTGACCATCGAGGCGGTCCGCGCGCACCAGCGCCGGGCTGTGGTGGCCCGCGGATGGGCGGACCTGGCACTGATCGACGACCGGTCCGACTGCTTCATCGTCGACGAGACCAATGATCAGGCGTTGTTCAGCCGGGTGGCCGCCGTCGTGCATCACGGCGGCGTGACGGCCCGATGCCGACGGCTAGGTGGCGCGGCGCAACACTGCCAGCACCGTCAACGCCAGAATCTTCAAATCCAGTGCCAGCGACCAGTTCTCGATGTAGTAGTTGTCCCACTCGGCGCGGTCGGCGATGGAGGTCTGCCCTCGTAGTCCGTGCACCTGTGCCCAACCGGTGATACCGGCCTTCACGCGATGGCGTTCGCCGTACCGGCGGATCTGTATCTCGAACAGTTCGACGAATTCCGGCCGTTCCGGACGTGGTCCGACCAGACTCATCTCGCCTTTGACGACGTTGATCAGCTGAGGTAGTTCATCCATCGACGAAGCACGGAGGATCTTGCCGATCTTCGTCCGGCGATCCACCCCCTCGATACCTCCCGGCGCCGACCCGCTGCCCAGTTCGAAAGCTGCGTCGGAGGCGCGCGGCCCCCGCATGCTGCGGAACTTCAGGCAGTCGAATACCTGGCCGTCGCGGCCGATGCGTTGCTGCCCGAAGAAGATCGGTCCCGGTGAGCTGGCTTTGACCAAGACCATCAGCGTCACGAACAGCGGTGAGATCGCCAGCAGGCCCAGGCCGGCGACGATCCGATCACTGACGTGCTTGGCAGTGAACTGCCAGCCCCGTGGACTGGTGTGGGGCAACGCGAGCAGCGGCAGGCCACCGACGTGTTCGACGCGGGCTCGCTCGCCCACCACGTCGAACATCCGCGGGACCACCCATACGCGTAATCCCTTCTGGTGGGCGAGGCGGATGACGCGGGTCATCAATTGATCCGGGGTTCGGGAGAATGCGACGATGACGGCTTCCGCGCCGGTGTTCAGGATGGCCTCGCCGATCGAGTCGGGGGAGCCCACCCACGGGGTGTCGGGGTCGGCGTCCGACCCGCTCCAGAGTGACTCGACGGAGATGACCCCGATCGGGGCGAGCCCGTATTGGGGGGATGTCTTCAGCCGCTCGATGATCTGGTGGGCCACGACACCGTTGCCCACGATGAGTGTCGGGGACATCAGATAGAGGTGGCGCCGTAGCCGGCGCTGGATCGTGGCGTGGATCAGCCGAGCCAACGGCATCAACACTGCGGCGCAGATCCACACCCGGGTCACGGTGCCGCCGCGAGAACCCTCCACCGGGCCCAGCACCATGAAACTGAGCACGGCCATGGCCGCCAGCGCCACGGTGGTCTCTAGCGGACCGATCTCGTTCATGAACTTGCGGTCGAGATTGCGGCGGTATAACGAGCGCAGACCGAGAAGCAGAATCAACACCGGCACGAACAGCCCGGTGGCCCACAGCGTAGGAGGTGGGGTGGGCTCCGCGGAGTCTGCCCAGGCCGCGCCGACAGCTACCGAGATACACGCGGCAAAGACATCGACCGCCACCATGATGATCGTGCTGACGAGATTGGTGCGAAAGAGAGCGGCAAGTTTGTGGTCGTCGCGTTCTGCCGCGAGGTGCCCGATATCAATTGGCGTTTGCCCAGCAGCGGGCACGGTCTCTAGCGACATCGGTTGCTCAAGCCCCCCCGCTGATTCATGGCCCGAGAGTACTTGCTGTGAGGTCCGATCACCGTCTCATCGGCTGATGAAACGTGGTTTCGGTAACCGATTCAATCCGCGCGCGGATTCTCTTACGTTGCTGGGAATCCCGGTAAATATTCATGCCTGAAACTCTCGCCGGGGAGGCCGCAACCGGTTGAATACAACAATGGCGAGATGTCACGCCATCGGACTCTTGGTCGGAGGGGTCAATTGGCCACATCTAGAAACCGACTGCGGTTGCAACTGCACATGCCCCTGCAGTTTTCGCTAACTCGGTGGACCCGGTCGGCGATGCCGGGCGGTGCATTCGAAAATGAATAAAACGATATGCAGCCACGAATATTCTCGGATTTCACACATATTCTGCCCCCGGCTTCGGCCGGGTTCTTGTATTCAAGCAAACAATCGAGCCTCCTGCGGCGGCCTCCGCGCCGGCGCGGCTGACAGTCGGCAGCCAGGCGGCTTGGGAAACGACCGGCACCAGCACAGGCGTGCACGACGGCTGCGTCTGCGACCCTGAAGAACTGTCGGCAGCAGCTGATTGCGTCGGGTGACGACCGTGGGTCGCCCCAGGCGTTGTTTGCTACCGCCCCGCACGAACTTTCATTATTTCGTCATTCATGTGCGTATCGATTTCGATGCAACCCGCGGTCTCCTGGGACCTGGCACACAAAAATGGGCGCCTGGCCTGCTGGCCAGACGCCCATTTCCGGTCAAACCGCGAGAGATGTAGCTACATGCCAGGCAACCTACGGGGTTCCGACGCAGACACCGCCGGCGCATGCGCCCGCTCCGCCGGGACCGGCACCTGCGCTGGCACCGGGAACGGCGGCACTTGCTCCGCCGGGTCCGGCGCCGGCGCCACCACCGGGCACCTCAGCAGATGCTCCGCCGGGGCCTGCGCCCGCGCCTGCGCCGCCTGCGCCTGCACTTGCGCCACCCGGTCCGGCACCGGCGCCGGCGCCCGGAGCGGTCGCCGAAGCACCACCGTCGCCTGCGCCTGCGCTCGGCGCCGTCGTCTCACCCGAAGGCGCCATCGACGTGCTGGCATCCGTCGTGGTGGTCGTGGTCTCCGTGCTGGTGCTGGAGCTGGTACTCGAGGAATCGGTACCGCTGTCGCTCGAGCCGCACGCCGCGGTCAGTGTGCTCAGGGCGATCATCGCGGCTACCCCCGCAACGACGGGGAAACGGCGGGCAATCCGACTGTCAGTCATCGTGTACTCGACTCTCTGTGTGAACGTGCATCGCAACAATTTCGAGGTGCGATTACCCACTCGGGCGAGATGTCATGCGCACTGCGGGATAATCGCTGGGAAGGTGCTGAAGGGGGGCACGGTGGTCTCGGCGCTGGTGGTCGGATCGGGTCCAAATGGTTTGGCGGCCGCCATCACCCTGGCGCATTCGGGTGTTGAGGTGGTCATCGCCGAGGCGGACGACGTCATCGGGGGAGGCCTGCGGTCTGCCGAGCTGACCATGCCGGGGCTGATGCACGACCACTGCGCCGCAATCGTGCCGACCGCGGTCTCCTCACCGTTCATGCGGTCGCTGAATCTGGAATCGCACGGTGTGACATGGGCCTGGGCGCCGATCGAGTTGGTCCATCCTCTCGACGCCGGCCGGGCCGGAGTGCTGCACCGCAGTATGACCGAGACGATGGCCGGTCTGGGCAGCGACGGCCAGCGCTGGGGGACGGTGTTCAGGACACTGGCCCGGGATTACGACCTACTCGCCGATGACATCCTCGGGCCCATGGTCAAGATGCCGCAGCGGCCCCTACGGCTGGCGCGGTTCGGCGCGGCGGCCATGCTCCCCGCCACTGCGCTGGCGCGCATGTTCACCACGGACGAAGGGCGCGGACTCTTCGCGGGCAACGCCGCACATGGCTGGACCCCGCTGACCCGGCCGCCGTCCGGCGCGATCGGGCTGGTGTTCGGAGCTGTCGCGCACCGCTACGGGTGGCCCTGCGTCGTCGGCGGCACCGGGCAGCTGGCGGCGGCTCTGCAGGGGATCCTGCACGCGTCCGGAGGACGGATCGAGACCGGTGTCGCGATCAAGACCAGGGCGCAGGTCAGCGGATACGACATGGTCGTCTTCACCACCGGCCCGGGCCTGGTCCTGCAGCTCTTCGGCGCCGACATGCCTGCCCGGTTTCGCCGCGCGTACCGCAGGCACCGGTACGGGCCCGCTGCGTTCAAGATCGACCTGGCGGTACATCAGGGCATCCCGTGGACCAATGAGATGGCCGGCCGAGCGGGCACCGTGCACGTCTGCGGCGGCATCGACGAGGTAGTCGCCGCGGAACGGGCTACCGGTGCCGGACGAATGCCTGAGCGCCCGTTCGTCCTGGTCGCCCAACAGGCCGTTGCTGATCCGACCCGGTCCTGTGGCGACCTCCAGCCGGTCTACATGTACGCCCACGTGCCCCACGGCTACGGCGGCGATCCCACCGAAGCGATGCTCGCGCAGGTCGAACGGTTCGCCCCCGGTTTCCGCGAGCGCATCGCGATGCTGGTGAAGCGGGGACCAGCGGACCTGGAGCGCGAGAACGCCAACAACGTCGGCGGTGACATCAACGGCGGCGCCATGGACCTGCGGCCGTTCCTGGCCCGACCCAGATTCGTCCCCGATCCGTACTGGACCGGTATCCCCGGCGTATTTCTCGGCTCGTCGTCGACCCCGCCCGGGCCGGGCCTACACGGGATGTGCGGGCACCTCGCGGCCCAGGCGGCACTGCGGCAGGCCGGGCTCAGCGGGGGTTCTTCTCGCCCGCCTCGACGGCCACGCTGAGCCTGTTCTCGGCGGGGGCCACCGGGCATGTCGCATAGTCGGTGAACGAGCACGGCAGGTTCGACGCCCTGGTGAAGTCGAGGAGCACCGTCCCGTCGGCCTCGGGTGCGGGCACCGAAAGCGACCGGGCGGCAGGATAGGTGGTCACGCCGCTGGTGGCGTCGGTGAACAGCACATGCAGTTCCCCGCCCTGGCGGCCGAAAGCGACCAGTTGCAGTGGGGTGCCGTGCAATTCGAAGTCGATGGTGCCGACGGCGGTGTGGTGATGCTCAAGTCCCTCGACGACGGCTCCCGTCGTCACGGTCTTCGGTTGGTCATACGGGGTGAATGTGCCGCTGACGCGCCAGCGTGGGCTGGGCTCATAGGCGGGGATGCCGGTGAAGGTGGCCAGGTGCGGGGATTTCGGATCGTGTACCCGCAGCGCGACGGAACCGGTGCGGCGAATGACTTCGATCCGGCGCTCGCCTGCGTCGACGAGCACACCCGGCGCACCTTCGACGGGTTCGATTCGCTCGGTGCCGTCGACACCCTGGACGTACACCGCGTCGGCATCCGCCCGCCACTGACCCGGAAGATCAGCCACCGTCTCGAATTCGTCACTGAGCCAGTACAAGCCGGTGATGCTGACCCAGCCCAGGGGGTCACCGTAGTAACGCTCGCGTTCACTGTGCCACTGGCTCCACTCGGCCTCGAACGTCCCTGCGGTTGCGTCATCTGTGATGGTCATCTTCAGACACTCCTTCTTGTCGGTTGCGGTGCTAGCCGGTGGCGCTGTTGTTCGTCGTGCCGATCTGCCGGTGCGTCAACGGGTCCCGAAGGCCGAGGTGTCCGCGCAGCGTGGTCGAGGTGTATTCGGTGCGATAGGCGCCGCGGTCCTGCAGTTCGGGCACCAGCCAGTCCACGATCTCGTCGAGTCCACCCGGCACGATATAGGGCGAGATGTTGAAGCCGTCGGTCGCGCCGGCGCGGACCCAGCGGGTCAGCTCATCGGCGACCTGACCCGGGGTGCCCACGAATCCCGACCGTGCAGAGGTTTCGATGGCCACCTCACGCAGGGACAGGTTCTTGGCTTCGGCGAGCGCGCGCCACTCCCGGGCGATGGCGATCGGATCCTTGCCGTCCCTGGCCGCGCCGCGGGTCACCGAGATCGGCGCCGGGACCGGATCATCTTCTGGCAGCGGACCGTCGGGGTCGCGGTCAGAAAGGTCGCGCCCCCAGACCAGACCCACCAGTGACAGCGCGGTCTGACCGGTGTACTGGCCTTCCAGTACCCAGCGTCTCTTCTCCTCTACCTCAGAAGCCTTCTCCGCCAGCACAATCTGGGTGCCAGGCAGGATCTTGATGTCGTCCGCCGGCCTGCCCGCCGCCAGCAGCCGGGTACGGATATCGTCGGCGAAGGCCAGCGCATCGTCGAAATGCGTGCCGTGGCGGGAGAAGATGACATCGGCATTGGCCGCCGCAAAATCCCGACCGGCCGGCGAATCACCCGCCTGGAAGATGACCGGATGCCCCTGCGCGCTGCGTGGCAACGTCGGAACCAGCGAGATGTCGAATTGCGATGTCGAGCGGTTCAGGTGGGGCACGGCCAGCGGATTTGCCCAGGCCACTTCATCGGTGGACGCTGCGATGGCATCGTCGGCCCAGGAGTCCCAGATCGCGCGGGCGGCGTCGATGAACTGCCCGGCCCGCTCATAGCGCAGTTCGTGATCCAGGAACCCGCCGCGGCGGAAATTCTCCCCCGTCCAGGCGTTGTCGGTGGTGACGGCGTTCCACCCCGCGCGGCCGCCGGAGAGAATGTCCAGGCCCGCCAACCGCCGCGCCAGGTCTGCTGGTTCGTTGTAGGTGGTGTTCTGGGTGGCGACCAGACCGATGTGCTCGGTGATCCCTGCCAACGCGGCCAACTGCGCGATGGCATCCGGGCGGCCGACGATGTCCAGGTCGAGAATCTTGCCGTCCTGCTCACGGAGTCGCAGCCCCTCGCCGAGGAAGAACGCGTCGAACAGTCCGCGTTCGGCTGTGGTGATGACCCGGCGGAAGGTTTCGAAATCGATCTGCGAACCGCTCGCCGGATCCGACCAGATGGTGGTGTGGTTGACGCCTTGGAAGAAGACCCCGAAGTGCACCTGGGCGTCGTGGCGAAAGATGGCGTTACTCATGGGTCTAGGCCTTCGCGTAGCGGTTGGCGGGTCGGATGAGACCGAGGTTGCCCCGAAGCGACGAGCCGGGCACCGGGCGGTGTGCCACCCCGGTTTTGAACAACGCCGGCAGAACGTACCGCGCGAGGGCGGGTAGATCTTCGTCGATCACCGTGGGAAACAGCCGTACACCGTCGGCGTGCGCGGCGAGTTCGGTCAGCAACTCCACGAATCCCGCTGTCGTACCGGTGTATTCGATGCGCCGGCTGGTAGCGCCCGGTTGGTGGGCCGTCAGGTCGGCGAGGCGGTCGGCGGCGGAGGCGTGCGGTGTGTCGAGCGTGACGTCGATCTCGACGAACGCCAACCCGTCGCTGCCACCGGACGCATCGACGGCCGCGTCGTAACCCGGTGCGGCGACCAGCACCACGTCGACCTCCTGGCGATCGGCCTCGGTCCCGAACACCACCAGCTGGCCCTGCGGCGGGCGCGGGACGATCGAGGGGCCCTTCACCGAGAACGTCTCACCTTCGAAGTCGACGTAGTGCATTTTGTCCCGGTCCAAGAACCGTCCGCTCGCATAATCGCGGATAACCGCATCGTCTTCCCACGAATCCCACAGGCTGCGCACCACATTGATCGAGTCGTGCTGTTCGCGATCGAGGTCGGCAGATTCCGTCAGCACCGGCCTGCCCCACGCCCGGGCTGCTGCCGGGTCGGCGGTGCGGGCCGCGATCCAGCCGCCGCGTCCGCGCGAGGAATAGTCCAGGGTGGCCAGTTGCGATGACGTGTGAAAGGGCTCGCCGTAAGTGGTTTCGACCACCGGAACCAGGCCGATCGTCGACGTCGTCGCCGCGACGAACGAGGCGCGATTGACCGCGTCCACCCGGCCTGAGATGCCACCCCGCGGCGGCACGATCGAATCGTCGAAGGTGGCGAAGGTGAAGCCCGCATTCTCGGCCGCGCGTACCTTCTGGGTCAGCGTGCGTCCGCTCAGGGACTCACTCGGCGGATGGTGTGCCCGCCGCCAGGCGGCCGGATGACTACCCTCGCCGTCCAATTCGATACCCATTGCGAAAGCGCTCATAGCGCAACCTCTTTCGGGGCCAACTGGGAGACCAGCGGCCTACTCGGAATCTTCTCACGCAGCACAGGTGCCACGTCGGACTGGAACAACTCCAGGCTGCGTCGCTTCTGCGCCGCCGTCACGCCGTCGGCGTCAGCACTGAGGTGCATCACCTCGTGGCCAAGCTGTTCGTGGTAGCGGCCCACCTTGTCGATCACCTGCTCTGGACTGCCGATCAGTGCTGAACTCCGGTCGACGAAGTCCTCGATCGAACCGAACACTACGGGCATCCCGACCTGACGCTGGAACGCCAGGCGCGCCTCGAACGCGGAGCGATACTCGGCGATCGCCTGCTGTGTCGTCGCGGCGAGATGGAAACCGGCGGTGCCCGCGCCGACCAGTGCGTCTTCTGGTCGGTGGCCGTAGCGCTCCCACTGTTGGCGGTAGTGCCGCACCAGCTCGGCGTACGGCTCGATGGGGTTGGTGACGTTGGCGGAGAAGATCGGGTCGCCGTAACGGGCCGCCAGGTCCACCGATTCGGTACTCGTCGCGCTGCCGTGCCAGATCCGGATCTTCTGCTGCAGCGGCCGGGGGAGTGCCTTGGCGTCGGTCAGTGCCGGTCGGAACTGTCCGGACCACGTCACGTGCTCGTTGTCCCACAGCAGGCGGAACAGCTCGTAGCCTTCCCGATTGCGATCCCACTGATCGGCCGCGGTGACATGGAACAACTCGGCCTGCGCGGCGCCGTTGCCTTTGCCGATCATCAACTCCAGCCGTCCGCCGGAGAGGTTGTCCAGCGTCGAATAGTCCTCGAATGCCCGGACCGGGTCGAGCAGGCTCAACGTCGTGACCGCGGTGAACAACCCGATTCGCGACGTCCTTGCCGCGATATGGCTCAGTACCACCGGTGGGGACGAGGAGATGAATGGATCTTCGTGGCGTTCGCCGACGGCGAAGCCGTCAAAGCCGAGTTCTTCTGCCAGCACCGCAGATTCGATGACATCGTGCAGCCGATCGGCAGGGCTCTTCTTTTCGCGCGACACCGGGTCAGGCTGATGAGTGATCAGCGTGATCAGCAGAAACTTCATATCTGATCCTCAACCCGGCTGTGACAAGTGGCTTGCGTCAACGAAGGAGAACCCGGTGTCAGCGCGTTTCATTCCCCACGCTAGCGATTCGACTCGGTGATGGCGACCACGAGAATCGGCCTGAATTTATCGGGTCCGCTCCCACCGTGGCGCTTGAATTCAGCGCGATTCCTAGTCTCGGCTCCACCGACCAACGTCGCTAACGTCGGATTCGCACCGACGCCGTCCGGCGATAAGGAGTCCGCAGTGGCCGATCTAGGACCCTATGAGTGGATGCGCCAGGTGATGGGTGACCAGGAGGCGGAAGAGGTCTACGCCGAACTCGCCAATGGCGGCAGCACGACAGGGCGCGCCGCGGCAGGGATCGCCTCCTACTGGGCGCGCGAATACTGGCCGGACTTCTTCGCCGTCGCCGATCGGCCCGCACTGGCCGCCTGTGCCCAGCTGTTCGACGACTACCCGTGGCTCACCCCCGCCCTGGCCGAGCGGGCGATCGCGGCGTTGCGCGGCCGGGTCGCCATTTCACCGCCGGATATCGTCGAAGCTGCGCAATTACTCGACGACGAGCCCTGAGCCACCCTTCTGCCCCCGGAAAGCGTTGGGCAGTCTGGGCATTCGATCGCCCAGTGCTTGCGGCGCATCCTTCTTTTCACGTCGATTCAAACTGGTGATCGGGTCGGGAACCTTCCTTAACGTCGAATACACGTAATTGGTAGGAGTTTTCGAGGGGGAGCACAGGTATGACCGCGGTAACGCAGACACAATTGCAGGTGACGCCGCTATCGGGGTGGACAGGAGCGCGCATCGACGGCGTCGATCTGTCGGCGCCACTGTCCGCCGAGGAGGTCGCGGGAATCCGGGCGGCATTGTTCAAGTGGAAGGTGGTGTTCTTCCGCGATCAGACGCTCGACCATGCCGCCCAGATCGCGTTCGGGGCCCAGTTCGGCGAGGTGACTCCCGGCCACCCGTACGAAGGCGATTCTGCGCCTGAGGGTTTCCCGCAGATTCACACCGTATCGCCGGCGGCGTACAACCACCGGTACGGGTCGACGTACCGCAAGAAGCAGAGCGCGAACGGTCCCGGTTGGCACGCCGATGTCACGCCGCTGATCAATCCACCGTCGCATTCGATCCTGCGGGCCGAGCAGGTGCCCCCGTACGGCGGCGACACCCAGTTCACCAATGTCGCCGCCGTCTACCAGGGCCTCTCACCGTCGGTGCGGGCCCTTATCGACGAACTGCGCGCCGAACATCGGTTCGGTGCCAGCGTGTCCGCGGAACGCAGTGACGAGAAAGTCGGCGATCTGGTCCGCACCAACCCGCTCGCCTCCATCCACCCCGTGGTCCGGGTGCATCCGGAGACCAAGGAGCGGGTGGTGTACGTCAACCCGTCCTTCACCAGGGAGATCGTCGACCTGGCGCCCCGCGAGAGCAGACACATCCTGGATCTGCTGTTCGAACAGATCGCCAGGCCCGAGTACGCGGTCCGCTTCAGGTGGGAGCCGGGAAGTGTTGCGTTCTGGGACAATCGGGCCGCGCTGCACCTCGCACCGCGGGACTTCGAGCACGTCGACGGCGATCGGGTGCTGCATCGCATCACGCTCGTCGGCGATGTTCCGGTGGGCCCGGACGGACGTCCCTCCGAGTCGATTTCAGGTGCGTTCTTCGGAGCCGCTTGATGGCCACCGTGCTCGCCAGGACACCGGTCGACGGCGCTGACGCAGCCGGTCTGGTCGATCCGAGGGCGGTGATCCGCAAAGCCCAACGCAAACCGGTCATCCCGCGGCCGCTGCAGCGGTTGCTCGGGCCCGTGCTGCTGCTGGTGCTGTGGCAGACCCTGTCCAGTACCGGCATCTTCGATGCCCGCACGGTTCCGGCCCCCACCACCGCGGTGCGGGCGGCGTGGCGACTGATCGAGGACGGGTCGCTACAGGAACACCTGAGCATCAGCCTGCTGCGGGTCGGCTACGGCCTGGTCTTCGGGATCACGTTGGGTGTGGTGCTGGCGCTGGTCTCCGGACTGTCCCGGGTCGGGGAGAATTTCGTCGACGCGAACATGGAAGTGCTGCGCGCGGTACCGAATTTCGCTCTCGTTCCGCTGCTCATCGTGTGGTTCGGCATCAGCGAGGTGCCCAAGATCCTGCTCATCACCCTGGCGGTGGCGGTGGCGATCTACATCAACACCTTCAGTGCCATCCGCAGCGTGGATGCCAGGCTGGTCGAAGCCGCCCGGTCGTTCGGCGCCGGCCGCGCCGAACTGATCCGTCGCGTGATAATCCCAGGTTCGCTGCCCGGGTTTCTGATCGGTCTGCGCATCGCCCTGACCGCATCGTGGCTGTCGCTGATCTTCGCCGAGACCATCAACGCGAAAAAGGGTCTGGGCCGGATGATGACCGACGCGCGAGAGTACTTCCAGATCGACGTGGTGTTCGTCCTGATCGCGGTGTACGCGATGCTGGGGCTGATCTCCATTCTGGTGGTGCGCTTCCTGGAAGGTCGGTTACTGACCTGGAGGCAGGCCTACGATGGCGACTGATACCCGCCGGGACACCGTCGTGATCGCGCGCGATATCCGAAAAGTGTTCGGCGACAACGTCGTTATCGACGGTCTCGACCTGGATATCCGCGCAGGTGAATTTGTCGCGATGCTCGGTCGCAGCGGATCGGGCAAGAGCACGTTCCTGAGGGCTCTCGGTGCGCTCGACGGTGACGTCGACGGCCACCTCCGGGTACCGGCCCGGCGGGCCATCGTCTTTCAGGATCCGCGCCTGTTGCCCTGGCAACGCGTGCTGAACAACGTCACCATCGGCCTGCCGTCGAGCGCTGCGGTCCGCAGGCAGGCATTGGCGGCTCTCGACGAGGTCAACCTCACCAGCAAGGCCAAGGTGTGGCCACGCACCTTGTCCGGTGGTGAGGCGCAACGCGTCGCACTGGCTCGCGCTCTGGTCCGGGAGCCCGAACTGCTGTTGCTCGACGAACCGTTCGGTGCGCTCGATGCATTGACCCGGATCAAGATGCACGGACTGCTGCTGGACCTGTACCGCAGGCATACCCCGGCGGTGCTGCTGGTCACCCACGATGTCGACGAGGCGATTGCGCTGGCCGACCGTGTCATCGTGCTGACCGACGGCGTGATCTCACTCGATGTCGAGGTCACCGTACCGAAACCGCGTGCGCGTGATGCGCACGAATTCATTGCGCTGCGCAGACGTCTGCTCTCCGAACTCGGCGTTGTCGACGAGGTGGCGGTGTGAAGACCGGAAGGACCAGACCCATGTCACGGCACCCCCGAGCACGCTGGAGCCTCGCCCTACTTCTGGTAATTGCGTTGGGTGCCAGTGCTTGCGGACTCTCCGACGAGGACGACGCAGACACCGCCATCGACTCGGTGAAGATCGCCGCCAAGACTGAAGTGCCCGCGGGTACCAAAATCGTGGTCGCCGAGCAGAATGCCACGCAGTCGTTGCCGTGGAATCTGGCCAATGCAGGCAAGGACGCGCCGTACGGCGTAGAGTTCGCCGACTTCAGCGGCGGCTCCGCGGTGATCGAGGCGTTGCGCTCCGGTGCGGCCGACGTCGGATCGATCGGCGAGGCTCCCGTCCCGATCGCCGTCGACAGCGGAGTCACCGACCTGACCACCATTGGCTTACAGGCCAATCCGGGGACCAGCGGTGGCTACTTCCTGGTGGCCAAGCCCAACAGCGGGATCAAAACCATCGAGGACCTGCGCGGCAAGCGAGTGGCCTACCCGCCGGGATCCGGCAGGCACATGATCACGGCCGCACTTCTCAAGCAACACGGGCTGGACTTGAAAACCGATGTGCAACCGGTGGAACTGGCCGGCGCAGAGGTGGTTCCGACGTTCGCGGCCGGAGCCGTCGATGCCGCGATCGTGCTGGGCAACCAGTACTACCAGTTGGGGGAACCGCCCATCCTCGGTGACGGCAAAGGTATCAACACCGGGATCCAGTCGCTGATCGTGCGCAAGGACGTGTTGACCGATCCGGCCAAGGCAGCGGCGATCGGCGACTACGTCGGCCGGGCGACCGCAGCCAACAACTGGAAAGACACCCACGCCGACGACTGGATCAACGAGTACTACGTCAAGCAGCAGGGCATCAAGTTCGAGCAGGGCAAGAAGCTCTACGAGGAAGACGGCGCCGCCTCGTACTATCCGATCGACGCGAACTCCACCGCCCTGTTCCAGAGCGTGGCAGACGGCCTGTTCGATACCGGGACGACGAAGACCCACGTCGACCTCAAGCCGTACGTCGACGGACGATACAACGACATCGTCATCGCGCAGAACCAACTCGACGGCGTGACACCCAAACCGATCAACAATTAGGAGCTCCGATGACGCAGGTAGCACAGGCCATCGACGTTGTGCCGCAATCAGGTTGGACCGGCGCCGAGATCCGCGGCGTTGACCTGACCAAACCGCTTGACCAGCAACAGGTCGCCGATATCAGGGCGGCGCTGTTGACCTGGAAGGTGGTGTTCTTCCGCGATCAATTCATCGATCACGACGATCACCTGAGGTTCGCTCGTGCCTTCGGTGCTCCGACGCCGGCGCACCCCCTGTTCGATTCCATCCCGGATCCCGACTACCCGACCATCTACC
Organism: Mycobacterium sp.; assembly: GCA_040511255.1. Taxonomy (GTDB): domain Bacteria; phylum Actinomycetota; class Actinomycetes; order Mycobacteriales; family Mycobacteriaceae; genus Mycobacterium. Next base: position 31,999 of record JBEVHL010000102.1, read on the forward strand.
CGATCTTCCGGGACCGGTTCAAGGCCCGCTTCGACAACAGCCGGGGCTACGACAAGACCAGCTGGCACGCCGATGTCACCGCGGCGGTCAATCCGCCCGCGGCGTCCATCCTGCGAGCCGAGGTCATCCCGCCGTACGGTGGGGACACTCAGTGGTCCAATACCGTTGCGGTGTATGAAGGTTTGTCGGCTCCGGTACGCAGACTGGCCGATGGGCTGCGGGCGGTACATCGCTTCGCACCGCCCGACGGCGCCAAGGCGACCGAGGACTACGAGCGTCGCGTCACCCGGCGCCCGCTCGTCTCCGAGCACCCGGTGGTGCGGGTGCACCCCGAGACGGGGGAGAAGGCGCTCTACGTCAACCCCAGCTTCACCAGCCACCTCGTCGATGTCTCGCCGCACGAGAGTCGCCGGCTGCTCGGGCTGTTCTACGACGAGCTCGCCCGCCCCGAGTACACGGTCCGGTTCAAGTGGGAGCCGGGCAGCATTGCGTTCTGGGACAACCGATCCACGGTGCATCTGGCACCGACGGACCTGACCCTCGACCATGACCGCCGGCTCTATCGGGTGACGCTGGTCGGCGATGTACCGCAGGGCGCCGACGGCCGCGCCTCGGTTGCCTTGGACGGCGAGCCGTTCGAGGCGATCTGAGGCAGTTGCCGGCTCAGTCGGGCGCGCGGCGGCCCGCCCGGAATCTGCGCGAGCGCAATGGTGGCGACACATGCAGCGCCTAGGGTCAACTCAACGCCGAAAACGACGAGAAAAGGGATTCCGATGAGCGACCATACGTACCGAGTGATCGAGATTGTCGGGACTTCTCCCGAGGGCACCGATGCGGCCATCCGCAACGGCATCAGCCGCGCCGCGAAGACGACGCGTGGACTGGACTGGTTCGAGGTCACAGCGGTGCGCGGCGATATCGAAGACGGTGGCATCGCGCACTTCCAGGTCACCCTGAAGGTCGGCTTCCGGATCGACGACGAGTAGTCCGGCGGCGGTCGTACAGTGATCCGATGTCCGACCTCGACATCGTCCGCAGCCTGCCTCTAATTGAGGAGATTCTCGAATCCCACCGGCAGCGGGCCCACGGCGATGACACCGGCTACGACTCGTACAAGGCCCATGTCTATCGCGTGGTGAACTTCGCCCGTGCCCTCGCCCCGGAAGACCTGCCAGACCGTGACGACAAGTTGGCCATTTCGTTGGCATTTCACGACTTGGGCGCGTTCGACACCCTGGATTACCTGGTGCCGTCGATCGAGGCGCAGGACGACTGGCTGAACCGGACGGGCCGTGCGGCGTGGTCGGACGAGTTGGCGCTGATGGTCGCCGAACACCACCGGTTGACGGGGTATCGGCCGCCGCGGCCCTACGCGCCGCTGGTGGAGGCGGTGCGACGCGCCGATCTGGTCGACGTCAGCCAGGGCCTGATCCGGTTCGGGCTGCCGAGGTCCTTCGTCAGGGAAGTCCGCGCTGCCTTCGATGCCAGGGTGTTCTTCACCCGCGTCATCCCCACGGGGACGCTGCGCGCCGTCCGCAAGATGCAGCAGCCCGGTTTCCTGCGGCCCAACAACGCATTGGTCCGTTCGGGACACCGAGCAGTCGACCGCTAGCCGGTCAGTTGCTTCTCGAACGGATGCGGCCCAACCTCTTTTGCGGGCAGCGAGCGGTCGTAGAGCGCGGTGTAGCCGCTGGCCAGGTACAGCGCCACTGCTTCGGGTTGGCTCCAGCCGGTGGTCAGGTAGATCCGGGTGTATCCGCGCTGGGCCGCGATGCGCTCCAACTCGGCCACCACCAGCCGCCCGCACCCACGTTTGCGGTGCGCCGCCGCGGTCCAGATCCGCTTGAGCTCGGCCGTCGTCTGGTCATAGCGCCGGAACGCCCCGCCGGCGATCGGCACGCCGCCCAGCAGCGCCACCACCAGCGCACCGTGGGGCGGTGCGAATTCCTCTGCGGGATAGGCCCTTAAGTCGGCGGAGCGATCAGCGGCACTGCCTCCGTACCTGGTGCTGTACTCGACTGCCAGGTCATCGAGCAGAGGTGCAACCAGCGGATCGTCCTGCCGGACAGCAACGAACTGCAACTCGCCGGTGGTCGTCGTCACGCCCTCAGTCAAGTTCACTCCGACCCGGCGCGCGGCCGTTCTGCTCGCGCAGATTCTAGAACCACGGTGGTTCAAATACTGCCGATCCGGCCTGAGGGCGGTCACGATGTCTAAGTAAGCAAGACATCCGTCGAGGAATAGGTTGTTGGCGTGACCGGTCCGGTCATCGAGCGTCCCCCCGGTGCAGCTCTGGTCCATGAGTCGATCACCGACGCCATCGGCAATACGCCGCTGGTCCGACTCCGCTCGGCCGCGCAGGCGCGGATCTACCTCAAACTCGAATACCTCAATCCCGGTGGCAGCGTGAAAGATCGGGCTGCACGCGAAATGGTCCTGGCCGCCGAGACCGCGGGCCTGCTCCGTCCTGGCGGCACCATCGTCGAAGGCACGTCGGGCAACACCGGTATCGGTCTGGCACTCATCGCGGCAGCCAGGGGTTACCGCGTCATCACCGTCCTGCCCGACAAGACCAGCACCGACAAGCTGGACCTGCTGGCCGCACTCGGCGCCGAGGTGGTGATCACCGCCTCCGGCAGGCCTGTCGGACACCCCGAACACGTGCGGTCGCTGGCCAAACGTCTCGCCGCCGAGACGCCGGGTGGTTGGCTGGCCGACCAGTACGACAACCCGGCCAATCCCCGCGCGCACTTCGAGACCACGGGTCCCGAGCTCTGGCACCAGACCGGCGGCACGATCACGCACCTGGTCGCCGGCGTCGGCACCGGCGGCACCATCACCGGCACCGGTGAGTACCTCAAATCGGTTTCCGGGCAACGGGTTCAAGTCATCGGTGCCGACCCGCCGTCGTCGCGGTACTCCGGCGGCGACGGGCGCGCCTACTACGTCGAATCTGTCGGGCACTACCTGCACCCAGATTCCGAAGAGGACATCTGGCCCGGGTCTTATCACCCCGACGTGGTCGACGAGTTCATCACCGTGGAGGATCGCGACGCTATCGACACCGCCCGCCGGGTGGCCGCCGAGGACGGCATCTTCATGGGCGGCTCCGGGGGACTGGCCGTGGCGGCCGCGCTGAAACTGGCCACCCGGGTACCGCCGGAGTCGGTGATTGCGGTGATCATCCCCGACTCGGGCCGCAACTATCTGACCAAGTACTACAACGACGCCTGGCTGGCGCGGTGGGGTTTCGCCGACGGTACGGCCGGTGCCCCGAAGGTGGCGCCGGGACGTGAGTATGTCGGCGTGCCCGTCGAGTACACCATCGGCGCAGCCCGGGCGCTGGCCGGCGGGCTTCGTGTGCTGCCGGTGCACATCGGCCGCAACGGCCCGACGGTGGTGGCCGCCGAGATAGTCGGCTCGATTGACCTGGACGCCACCGGCACGCTACCGGATGACACGGCGATCCGGGATCACCTCGGTCCAGTTCCCACCCTGGCCGGCATCGGTGAACCCGTTGCGGCAGTGCGGGATCGGGCGGCTGCTCAGGGGTCGGCCGTCGTGGTGACCGTTCGCGACGGAGTTGCGGTTTCGACCACACCGACCCATCGGATCTCAGGAAGCGAGTGATATGAGCGACGGCACAGCGGCCCGCGACTGGTCGAACTGGCACGAGGGTTATGCCGATCCCGATTCCGATCTGTCCCGCCGCCTCACCTACGTGCAGCGTCGGCTGAGCGACGGACTCGCTGCGGCGCCGGCCGGGCCGATCAGATTGATCAGCCTCTGCGCCGGCGAAGGCCGCGACGTCCTCGGCGTGCTGCCAACCCATCCGCGCCGTGGCGACGTCACCGCCCGACTGGTCGAACTCAACCCCGATATCGCCGCGGTGGCCCGGACGACCGCCGCCGAGCTGGGGCTGACCGCCGTCGAGGTCGTCACCGGTGACGCGGCACTGGTCTCCGCCTACGCCGGATTGGCGCCCGCCGACGTGGTGCTGGCCTGCGGCATCTTCGGCAACGTCAGTGAGGCGGATATCCGGAACACCATCAGCGGCCTACGCCAGCTGAGCAAGCCCGGCGCCACGGTGCTCTGGACCCGCCACCGGGGCGCACCCGATCTCACCCCGCAGATCCGGTCCTGGTTCCGCGAAGCCGGGTTCGACGAGGTCGGATTCGACTACGAGGACGGTCGGCGATTCAGCGTGGGAAGTCAGGTATTCCGCAGCACCACAGCACCATTGGACTCGTCGGCTCGGCTGTTTGAGTTCGAGGCCCGAGCCGTCGCCCGGTGACCTCCGATGTGCTCAATCAGAGTCGTCGTGCAGTTGATCGATTCGGATGACGCCGTCGACCGCGGCCAGCAACCGACCTGCCTCCAGCACCCTGGCGCCCGACAGGGTCATGGTGATTCCCACCTCGCCGGGGGCGGCCACGATCTGCGAAGACGATGCAGACCAGGCACTGGGCGGGTGATCCTGCACCAGCGACGTGAGATGCCAACTGTGCAGGTCACAAACCGACAGCAGCTGCCGCAGAATGCCCTGGCCGTCCTGGTAGATGACGTGGACCTGAACTGAACCGGGCAGTCGGGAAGTCAACCGCCTGGCCAATGGCGCAATGCCGAGCACGATGAGAAAGTGCAGCACCGTCACCACGATGGCGAGCAGCAGCAGACCCGCCGCGGCCGCCATGCCGATCGCGGCAGACTCCCAGATGGCGGCGGCCGTGGTCAGGCCGACTACCGCACCCCGACGGGTGATGATGATCCCTGCGCCCAGAAAGCCGATCCCTGAGACGATCTGCGCGGCCACCCGCGAAGGATCCAGGATGACTGACCCCGCGGAGACCACATCGGCGAAGCCGTACTTGCTGACCAACAGAATCAACGCGGCCGAGGTACCGACGATGGTCTGGGTGCGTAGCCCCGCGCTTTTGCCTCTGGTTTCTCGTTCCAGACCGATCAGCGCGGTCAATCCGAAGGCGACGCCCAGTTCGACGATCTGGCGGGCACTCTGACCGGGCCCGGCGAAAAATGCCTCAGCCAACCAAGTATTCATGCCATCCAAAGCTAAACCCACCGGAAATCCCGGAAAGGCGCTACCCCTGGTCGTCGACCGTGGCGCGGTTCGCGATCAGGTACTTGTAGAGATTCCACGACAGCCCGGCCACTCGGTCTGAACTGACCGTCACGAAATCCGTCACCGCGAGGTTGATGACGAACTGCTCGTCGAGCAACACGTCGGT
>JBEVHL010000103.1:0-3134 GCA_040511255.1 Mycobacterium sp.
CGATTACGGTGAGCAGCCAGGAGACGGTCAGCCGAGCGTCGACCGAGCGACGGCGAGTAAGGAGATCTCGGCGGCGACGGTGGCCTTCCTACAACGGCTGCGATGACTCGTCCGGATCTGATCAGTCTCGTCCGACCGTCCCGGTCGACGAGCGCGTGCGGGCCGTCTGTGCGCTGGTGCTGCCGCGGTTGGCAATCCGTGGTCGGGAGGGGTTTGGGCCGCGCGCCGGAGCGAGAGTTCGACACCGGGCAACCGCTCGATGACTGCCCGCTCGGTAGATCGTTCGGTCGTTGCGTCCCTCGTCGATCAATCGAGACGGCAGAGGATCTCGGAGTTGAGGACGGCGAACCAGCCATCTGGCTGCTCGGCCCACTCCCGCCACCCCGCGGCCAGCTCGGCCAACTGATTCGGGTCGGCGAACCCGGCGGCGACCGCTTGCTCGGCGAAGGCGGACCTGGTCACCCGCTCTGCCCAGGTGTTACCCCACCATGCTCGTTCGTCCGGCGTGGCGTAGCACCACACCGACGCCGACGCGGACACATCCGGAAAACCGGCGGCATGTGCCCAGGCCAACAACCGGCGGCCGGCGTCGGGTTGGGCGCCGTTGTTGTGCGCCACCTGGTGGTACAGCGACAACCAGTCCGTCAACCTGGGGTCGGCCGGGTACCAGGTCATCGCCGCGTAGTCGGCGTCCCGGGCCGCCACCACACCGCCGGGCCGGCAGACCCGGCGCATCTCGCGCAGAGCGGCGACCGGGTCGGTCAGGTGCTGCAACAACTGGTGCGCATGCACCACATCGAAACTGTCGTCCGGAAAGTCGAGTTGATAGACATCGCCCACCGTGAACGCGACATTGCTGACCCGCTGCTCGATCGCGCCGGCATTGGCGGAGATCAACGGTTGACCCGCCCGGTCCACTCCGATGGTCAGCCCGGGCGCCACCAGCTGGGCCAGGTCAAGGGTGATTGTGCCTGGCCCACAACCGATATCGAGCAGACTGAGCCCGGGATGCAAGTGTGGCAGGAGATAGCCGGCGGAATTCTCCGCGGTCCGCCAGCGATGTGAGCGCAGCACACTCTCGTGGTGACCATGGGTATAGGTGTCTGCCGGGCTCATCCCTGCATCTTGCCCCCATCGAGCCGGACCCGGCGCGCTGATGACAACCGGCTGCCCGCTGATCGGCGATCTGTTTCAGCGGCTTGTTGCGCAACAGCAAACCGGCCGGAGCGATTGGCCCATACCTCGAACCAGATGGTGAAAAAGGGCGGAATCGAAGCGCCAAGGGCGAACACGGTGGTCCAGAACGACCAGCGCTGGATCCGAGCTGTGATCGCCGCCAGTACGACATAGCAGACGAAAACGGCGCCGTGGATGGGGCCGAAGACCTTCACCCCGCCGTCACCGGTCGCCGCGATGTATTTGAAGTACATCCCGATCAGCAGCCCGAGCCAGGTCAGCGCCTCGATGATGGCGATGATCCGGAACGCGGAAACGATGCGGGAGTTCATCTCTCGATACTCGCACGAGCAAAACCGACACCGAGGCGAAAATCGCCCCGGTGCGTGGTGACATCGCAGACAATCAGCACAAAGGTGAACTCAGCTGGTCGGCTCCAGCTTCAGCGATACACCGTTGATGCAGTAACGCTGATCGGTAGGGGTGCCGAATCCTTCACCCTCGAACACATGGCCCAGGTGCGAGCCGCAATTCGCGCACCGCACCTCTGTGCGCACCGAGCCGAAGGAACGATCCTCGATCAACTCGACCCGATCCTCCGCGAGCGGGGTGTAGAACGCTGGCCACCCACAATGGGCGTCGAACTTGTGCTCGCTGCGGAACAGCTCGGAACCGCAGCCGCGACAGCGGTAAACACCGACGGTGGTGTCGGTCTCATAGGGGCTGGAGAAGGGGCGCTCGGTGCCGGCCTTCCGGAGTACCTGGTACTCCTGCGGGCTCAGCTCGGCGCGCCACTCCTGGTCGGACTTGCTGACGTCGTAGGTCTTGGTGGTGTTGTTCTTGGTCATACCCAGGTCAACAACACAGGACCGCTGGGCGTTCCCGGGCAGATTGTCGGCCGCCTTGACTACGCTTCGACGATGGCGAGGACGACACCAGCGGTGGAGCTCGAGGTCGGCGGGCGAACGGTCCGGGTCAGCAATCCGGACAAGGTGTACTTCGCCGAGCGCGGATTGACCAAGCTGGACGTGGTGCAGTACTTCCTCTCGGTGGGCGACGGCATCCTCGGCGCCCTCCGGGATCGACCGACCACGCTGGAACGCTGGCCCAGCGGAGTGTTCGAGGGCGCCAAGCTCTCCACCAGGGCGGACAACCGGGGCGACGCCTTCTATCAGAAGCGAGTGCCGCAGGGTGCGCCCGACTATTTGCAGACCGCCCGGATCACCTTTCCCAGTGGACGCACCGCCGATGAAGTCTGTCCCACTGAGCTCGCCGTTGTCGCGTACTGCGCCAATCTGGGCACCCTGACCTTCCACCCCTGGCCGGTGCGCCGGGCTGACCCTGATCAACCCGATCAGCTGCGGATCGACCTCGACCCGCAACCGGGCACCGATTTCACCCATGCCATCACGGTGTCCGGGGAGCTTCGTGCCTTGCTGAACGAGCTCGGAATGGAGGGCCACCCGAAGACGTCCGGCGGTCGCGGGTTGCATGTGTATGTGCCGATCGAACCGCGCTGGACATTCGTCGAGGCCAGGCGGGCCGTCATCGCGTTGGGCCGCGAACTCGAACGCCGGATGCCCGAGCAGGTGACGATGAACTGGTGGAAGGAGGAGCGCGGCGAGCGGATCTTCATCGACTTCAACCAGATGGCCAGGGATCGGACGATCGCCTCGGCATACTCGGTGCGGGCCAACCCGCGGGCCACCGTTTCGGCGCCGCTGCGCTGGGCGGAGGTGCCCGACGTCATGCCGAACGACTTCGATGTCACCACCATGCCCGCCCGCTTTGCCGAGGTCGGCGACCTGCATGCCGGGGTCAATACCGAGGCGTACTCGCTGGACAAATTGCTGGAGATGTCCGAGCGGGACCAGGCCGACCGCGGCCAGGGCGATATGCCCTACCCACCGGAGTACCCAAAGATGCCGGGGGAGCCGAAGCGGGTGCAACCGAGCAAG
>JBEVHL010000104.1:0-6182 GCA_040511255.1 Mycobacterium sp.
GTTCGACCCCGACGTGGTGCATTTGGCGTCGCCCGCGCTGCTGGGTTACGGCGGCTTGCGGGCCGCCCGCTACCTCGATGTGCCGACGGTGGCGGTGTTCCAAACCGACGTCGCGGGGTTCGCGGCCAGCTACGGAATGGCCATGGCGTCGCGGGCCGCCTGGGCCTGGACCCGGCACCTGCACAGCCGCGCCGACCGCACCCTGGCGCCGTCCTCGGCGGCGATGGAAGACCTTGCCGCTCATCGCATTCCCCGCGTCCACAAGTGGGCCCGCGGCGTCGACATCGCCGGGTTCGTCCCGTCTGCCCGCAGCGGCGAGCTCCGCAACCAGTGGTCGCCACAGGGCAAGCCGATCATCGGATTCGTCGGCCGGCTGGCGCCGGAGAAGCACGTCGAACGGTTGGCCGCGGTGGCCCGCCGCGACGACCTGCAGCTGGTCATCGTCGGCGACGGTATCGACCGGGCAAAACTCGAACGGGCCCTGCCCTCAGCGGTTTTCGCGGGCGCGCTGTACGGTCCGGAATTGGCCGCCGCCTACGCCAGCATGGACGTGTTCGTCCACCCCGGCGAACACGAGACGTTCTGCCAGACCGTCCAGGAGGCCATGGCTTCTGGCGTTCCCGTCATCGCACCCAACATGGGTGGTCCACGGGATCTGGTGGTGCCGTGGCGCACCGGACTGCTGCTCGAGGTCGACGAGTTCGAAGCGCGGCTCTGCGAAGGCGTCGACCACCTGCTCGCCGAACGGCCGCGCTATTCGCAGTTCGCCCGCCGCAGTGTGCTCACCCGCACCTGGCCGTCGATCTGCGAGGAGTTGATCGTCCACTACGACGCCGTGCAGGGGTTGCGGCGGGCGAAGGCGGCGTAACCCGCGTCGACTGTGCAGGAAACCGTCGACATTTGGCCCAACTGGCAACGGGATCCTGCACACTCGACGTCAAATCGGGCAGCCTGCCGCTCGCAGTTTCGCCCGCACGCGCTCGACGATGAGATGCGGTTGGGACATCATCTGTGCGCTGACGCGGATGACGGTCCAGCCCATCGCCTCCAGGATGGCGATCCGTTCAATATCCCACGCGCGACGCTTGGGATCGGTCCAATGCTGGACGCCGTCGTACTCGACTGCGACCTGCCACTGTCGCCAGCCCATGTCGACGCGAATGAATGCCTCGCCGAAGTCGTCGAAGAACTCGATCTGGGTCTCCGGTTTGGGTAGCCCCGCGCCGACCAGAATCAGTCGAAGCCGACTCTCCTGCGGCGACTCGGCACCCCCGTCGACCAACTCCATCACCGTGCGCAGCTGTCGTAACCCCCGAACACCCCGCTTCGTCTCGGCCAGTGCGCCGACGTCCTCGGCCTTGGTCCTGGTGGCTCGGACCAGCGCATCCAGGATCGGAATTGCCTGTCGCAGAGGCAGTGTCCGGCCGATATCGAATGCGGTGCGCGGCGGCGTGGTGACGATCATCCCGCGCCGGTGGCACGTTTCGTCCGCCGCGAGGTGGTAGGAGCGCACGACGATGCCTGGCGGACTGTGTCGGTTGACGCGGACGAGTTCAGCGGGACGGTCGTCGTCGAGCCACTTCGTGCCCAGCACGGCGGCAGCCGAGATACCGGTCAGGACGCAGTTACCGCCCGCCCACTGCCAGGCGGCGCGGGCTCGGTCGGTAACAGTGAGCGTCGCGTCGTCGGCGACGTACACGTCCCGGTACACCGCGCGGTAACGCTGGCGAAGCTGATAGTCAGTGAGCAAGCCGGCGCGGACCGCCTGGCCGCCGCGAAAAGGGTGGTTGTCCACGGTCGAACTGTGCGGGTTTCGATGGAATCACTGTTGCCGTCATCCACAGCCGCGCCCACTGTGCAGGAAGCCGTCGAGGATCCGGCCGAAATTCGACGAGATCCTGCACAGTCGGCGAACAAAACTAGCCGTGCGCCTCGATGGCAACCGGCTGCCACTCTTCCCAGCTCGCCAGCCGGCTCTCGTAGTCTGCCTTGGCGATCTTCAGCGGCAACTCGCCGAAGAACACCCGCAGCGGCGGTTTCTCGGCATCCACCACCTTCAGCAGGGCAGCCGCCGACGCATGCGGATCACCGGGTGACGAGAATCGCTGATTGCGGGCCTCCGCCGCGACGGCCTTCGCCTCTTCGTAGGCCGGCAGCTCGGTGGCCCGCTTGGACGACGAACCGCTCCAGTCGGTGTCGAACCCGCCCGGCTCGACCAGCGTGACGTGAATGCCGAACGACTCGACCTCGGCCGCCAGCGCCTGCGAGAAACCTTCGAGCGCCCACTTGGACGCGTTGTAGATGCCGACGTTGGCGAACGCACTGATGCCGCCGATCGACGACACCTGAATGATGTGACCGCTGCGCTGCTCCCGCAGGTACGGCAGTGCCGCCTGGGTGACCCACAGGGCGCCGAACACGTTCGTTTCGATCTGACCCCTGGCCTGCTCTTCGGAGAGCTCCTCGATGAAGCCGAACTGGCCATAACCCGCGTTGTTCACCACGATGTCCAGCCGCCCGAACTTGTCATGCGCAGCCTTGACAGCGGCGAAGTCCGCGTCGCGGCTGTTCACATCCAACTGAATCGGCAGCAGCGCATCGCCGTACTTGGCCACCAGATCATCGAGTGAGGACGTGTCGCGGGCGGTGGCCGCGACCTTGTCGCCGCGTTCCAGCGCCGCGATCGTCCACTCCCGACCGAAGCCGCGGGACGTGCCGGTAATGAACCACACTTTTTCCGTCATGGGCCTAAGCAACGTCGTCAGGTGCTGCACATTCCCGGGTTCGTGAACTTCACAGGTACCGTCGCAACCGTGAGCCGCGCGACCCTCGACAAGGACCCACGTGAGGTGGCGTCGATGTTCGACGCCGTCGCCCGCCGCTACGACATCACCAACACGGTGCTCTCGTTGGGTCAGGATCGGTCGTGGCGCCGGGCCACCCGCGCCGCGCTGCAAGTGAAACCGGGTGACGCGGTGCTCGACCTGGCTGCGGGTACTGCGGTGTCGACGGTGGAGCTGGGCCGATCCGGCGCGTGGTGTGTGGCGTGTGACTTCTCGGTCGGCATGCTGGCCGCCGGGGCGGCGCGGCCGGTACCGAAGGTGGCCGGTGATGCGACGAAGTTGCCGTTCGGCGACGAGGTGTTCGACGCGGTGACGATCAGTTTCGGGCTGCGCAACGTCGTAGACCACGTCGCTGGCCTACGGGAAATGGCACGGGTGACCAAACCCGGTGGGCGTCTGGTGGTGTGTGAATTCTCTACGCCGACGGTGCCGGTGTTCAGCACGGTCTACAAGGAGTACCTGATGCGGGCGCTCCCGAACGTGGCGCGCGCGGTGTCCAGTGATCCCGAGGCGTACGTCTATCTGGCGGAATCCATCCGGGCCTGGCCGGACCAGGCGACGCTGGCCCGCCGCATCGACGACGCCGGCTGGTCAGCAGTGCGCTGGCGCAATCTGACCGGCGGCATCGTCGCGCTGCACGCGGCGATCAAGCGGTAAGCGTCAGTTCTCGCACTCGTCGCATTTGCCACTCTTGGGCACCTGGACGTTGCAGGTGACGCACAAGATGGGCGGGATCTCGTCGCGACGCTTGGCGGCTGCGACATCGCGCACCCTGGCGACCTTCTTGGTCAGTGCAGGCCGACCGCCGCCGCGCGGCATGGTCGCGCCGTAGAACTCGTAGCATTCGAGCCGGGCCTGGGCGGCGTGCATCTGCAGGTCTTCCGGCACCGGCGCACCGGCCAGTTCGAAGACGTATCCGTAGCCGTCGCCGACCGTCTCATCAGCCGTTTTGACGGCGAGCGAGGTGAGCTGGCGTTCGTCGCCGCGCTGGCAGCGCTCCGCGACGGTGTCGAGAACCTTGCCGACCCAGTTGCGGGTCAGCAGGCGAGTGGAGATGCCGGACCGGGCCTGGACCTTCTCGGACAGCGCGCTGTAGGTGATGTAATCGCCGTAGCGGCCAGCGGTTTCGCGCAGCACGTCGTAGGCCTCTTTGGCCCAGGTGACCCTGGCGTCTGCGAACGAGACTTCCGTACCGTCTGCCGTCCAAGCGGCGGGTTTTGCGGGCGCGGCAGTCTTCGTTTCGGTCAGGCTCATCCCTTGACTGTATGCCTGCAGCACCAATTTAGCCGCATCCTGCCAACTTGCTGCCCGCGCGCGGAAGGAGCGTACGTCATTGAAACGGTTTGCGGCGGTCGAGTCGTCGAGATCCGGCACCGGCGGTGCGCCAGACCCGCGCGATCCAGTCGGCATCCTCGTCGGTGACCAGGTTGCCCATCACCCGCACCGCGATCCCCATCAGGGTGTGTGAGCGCATCGCGATGGGGCCCGTCAGGGGCAGGAACCGGGGGATGGTCAGCAGCAGCGCCAGCCGTCGGGCCACCGAGAAGCCGCGGGCGTAGTGCGCTTGCAGCAGCACCGGCCACACCTCGGTGAACTCCGACTCCGAGTCCAGCAGCTCCGCCGCCAGCCGGCCCGTCTCCAACCCGTAGTCGATGCCTTCCCCGTTGAGCGGGTTGACGCACGCCGCGGCGTCGCCGATCAGCATCCAGTTCGGACCGGCCACCCCCGACACCGCGCCACCCATCGGCAGCAGTGCTGACGAGATGGCCCGTGGCTCGCCCTCGAACCCCCAGGCGGCCCGGCGTAGGTCGGTGTAATGCCTGATCAGCGGGCGTAACGCGGCGTCGGCGGGCCGTTTGGCCGTCGCCAGCGCACCGACGCCGATATTCACCTCGCCGTTGCCCAGCGGGAAGATCCAGCCGTAGCCCGGCAGCACATCCCCGTCGACCGAGCGCAGTTCCAGGTCCGAACTGATCCACGGCTCGTCGCTGCGCGGGGACGCAATGTACGCCCGCGCCGCCACCCCGTACACGGTTTCCTGATGCCACTGCCTGCCCAGCTCGCGACCCAGCGTGGAGCGGGCGCCGTCGGCGACGATCAGTGACCGGCAGATCACCCGGGCGCCGTCGGCGAGCAACACCGCGCTCACTCGCCCTTCCGAATCATGTTCGACGCCAACAGCTTTGACGCCAAGCCGCATCGTAGCCCCGGATTCCTCAGCGACTTTTCGGATGCGATCGTCGAGTTCGGTGCGCGGTACCGCCGACCCGGTCGCCGGGAACGACGGACCCGGCCACTCGACCTCGACGCTGGCGCCGAAGCCGGTCATCCGCAGTCCGCGATGCCGGATGTGCTCGTCGAGCCAGGGGCCCAGCCCGAGCAACTGAAGTTCTGCCACGGCGCGCGGGGTGAGCCCGTCGCCGCAGGCTTTGTCGCGCGGAAACGCCGCCGAGTCGATCACCACCACGTCGCGGCCTGCCCGCGCCGCCCATGCCGCCGCCGCCGACCCTGCCGGTCCGGCCCCGACGACCACCACGTCGGTGGCGCTCACTCCGAGGGTGTTCACAGTGCCCAGTATGTTGGACCAATGAGGACACCGGCGAGCGTGGTGGCGGGGGTGGATTTCGGTGACCCCGAATTAGCCCAGAACGTCCGCGACGGCGTGGCGCGCATCGAGCAGCTGATGGAAGCCGAGCTCGGCAAGGCCGATGACCTGATGGCGGAGGCGGTGCACCACCTGTTCCTGGCAGGCGGCAAGCGGTTCCGCCCGCTGTTCACGGTGCTCTCGGCTTCGCTGGGACCGGAGCCCGATGCGTGGCAGGTGTCGGTCGCCGGCGCCGTCATCGAGATGGTGCACCTGGCGACGCTGTACCACGACGACGTGATGGACGAGGCGCAGGTGCGCCGCGGCGCACCGAGTGCGAACGCGCGCTGGAGCAACAACATCGCCATCCTGGCCGGGGACTACTTGTTCGCGACGGCGTCCCGGCTGGTGTCGCGGCTGGGACCCGAGGCCGTGCTGATCATTGCCGACACCTTCGCCCAGCTGGTCACCGGTCAGATGCGCGAGACCAAGGGCGCCGCCGACGGGGTCGACTCCGTCGAGCACTACCTCAAGGTCGTCTACGAGAAGACCGCCTGCCTGATCGCGGCGTCGGGCCGGTTCGGCGCCACCTTCTCCGGGGCGGACGAAGAGCAGGTCGAACGGCTGTCCCGCCTGGGCGGCATCGTCGGGACTGCCTTCCAGATCTCCGACGACATCATCGACATCGACAGCGACCCCGACGAGTCCGGCAAATTGCCCGGCACCGACCTGCGCGAAGGGGTGCACACCCTGCC
>JBEVHL010000105.1:0-3123 GCA_040511255.1 Mycobacterium sp.
CCGCGGTGCCGATGGATCGGGTAATCGCCTGGGAGCTGGACGTTCTCGGCAGCCACGGCATGGCCAGCGTGGACTATCCCGGCATGTTGAGTCTGGTCGAAGCAGGCACCTTGCGGCCGCAGGCGATGGTCGAACGCGTCGTCGGGTTGGCCGAAGGTGCACGGCTGCTGCCGTCATTCGACACTGCCGCTCCTGTCGGCGTCACCCTGATCGATCCGCGAGTGCCGTGATGGCGCGAGCGGTCACCCGTCGCGAAGTTCTCCGATACGCCCCTCGCACAACGGTTCTGCTGCTCGCCGGGACGGCGGCCGCGGGCCTGGCGGCAGGGCCGGCAGCGGCCGACAACCCGCAGTTGATCGACTTCTCGCAGAAGTTGGTCCCGCCGGAGCAGATCAAATCCGCGGGCTATGCCGGTGCGCTGGTCTATGTCTCGGAATTGCGGCCTGGCGCCACCTTCGATTTCAAACCCGTCACCCGGGACTACGCGGACGGGTTACGCGCAGTGGGACTGCACGTCGTCAGCTGCTATCAGTACGGTAAGCCCGGCTGGCCCACCCCCTCGGACTACACCCGCGGATTTGACGGCGGCGTGGCTGATGCCCAGACAGCGCTGCGCCTGCACGGCTCCGCCGGCGGCCCAGCGTCCGCACCGATCTTCTTCAGCGTCGACGAGGACATCGGCCTCGACACGTGGAACAGCGTTGCCGTGGAATGGTTTCGGGGCATCAACTCGGTCCTTAGCGTCGGACGCACCGGCATCTACGGGCATGCCAACGCGTGCGCCTGGGCGATCCAAGACGCCGTGATCGGGCAGTCGACGAGTGCCGGGCACTGGTGGGCCTGGCAGACCCGAGCCTGGTCGCATGGCGAGCGCGAGTCCAGAGCGGTGCTGTACCAGGCTGTCGTCGACACCGCGGCCAGCCCCGGCGCTGCCCTGGGCGGCACCCACGTGGATGTGGACGACGTGCTCGCGCCGGATTTCGGTCAGTGGGACCTCGACCGCTGACCCGGGCGCGGTGTTATTGACCGAACCGGCACCCCGGACGCCGCCGGGTGGCTACCCTCCGGTGGTGCTCTGTGGCATGTGACAGCGTCGCCGAGATGCACCACACCGTATGCGATGTCAGCGGGTCTCCCCGCTGACGATGATGATTGGAGTCTGACGCCATGGGGGCAGCGGCACACGTGGGCCGGATCGGCGGATTGGCCGCAGCGCTGGGCATCGGAGTGGCGGTGATGTACGGGTGTGGCGCGGCATCGGCCGACTCGGATACCGCCTCTGATGCGGGCTCGTCTTCGACATCGCACTCCGCGCCCGCACGGCCCTCGGCCAGGACGGCTGACACCGCCGGAGCTGCCACCGGCTCGCGGTCGCCGTCAGCCAAAGCGGTCACCAAGCGCAAGCCGAAGACCACCCAGTCGAACACGGCTGCGGACGCATCACCCCAGAAGGCCGCGGCACCCGTCGTCCGGATCCGGCAGACGACGGACGTGGCGGAGGTGGCGGAGGTGGCCATCGCTCCGGCCGAGCCATCCGCCGCAGTCGGACAGACACTTTCACGTGCCGCCGCCCCGTTCACCGGTGGCGGGCCGGCCACACCACCCGCTGCGCCTGCGACGTTGGCGTTACTGGCGGCGCGAAAGGCTGATGAGTCAGACGCCGTCGCCAGCCCGCAGCTCAAACTCGCGGCGGTGGCCGTCACCCCGGCCCGGGACCAGGTCGTCGCGATCCCACAAACCGCACCCCTGGCCTGGTTGCAGCAGGTACCCGTGATCGGACCGGTCGTGGTGACCCCGATCGTCGCGCTAATCCATCAGATTCCGATCGTCAGCGACCTCATTCATCCGTTCGTCGGATATCCGGTGCAGCTGGGTCTGCCTGCCGGCACGCCGGTTTCGCGCGACGTGAAGGTGAGCTCGTTCGACGGCACCCAGATCTATGTCCACTTCATGCCCGCCGAGGGGTTGTCGGCCACCCAAGACGCGCCGACCATCTTGTTCGGACCCGGTCTGCCCCTGCCCGGCGCGACGAATCTCGAGGGCACCCCCCTCGACGGCGTCCTCACCGACTTCCTGGGTCAAGTGAGTATCGCGACCCTGCGCAACGCCGGGTACAACGTCGTCACGTGGGATCCCCGCGGCGAGTACGGCTCCGGTGGCCAATTGCAGATCGACTCACCGGACTTCGAAGCCCGCGATGTCTCGGCCATCATCAGCTGGGTGGCCACCCAGCCCGAGGTTCAGCTCGACACCCCCGGAGATCCGCGGATGGGCATGGTCGGCGTCTCCTACGGCGGCGGCATTCAATTGGTCACTGCGGCGACCGACCATCGCGTGGACGCGATCGTGCCGACGATCGCCTGGAACAGCCTGAACAGTTCGCTGTATAAGAGCGACGCCTTCAAGACCGGCTGGGGAACCATCCTCGGCGGCCTTCTGGTGCTCACGGGGGCCCGCCCGAATCCGGCGATTCTGCCGGCCGTGGTCTACGGATTTCTCACCGGCTCGCTGACCCAGGAGCAGCAGGACCTGCTCGCTGACCGTGGTCCCGGCATTCCGCGCGACCTGGTGGAGGACATCACCGCGCCGACCCTGCTGATCCAGGGCACGGTCGACACCCTTTTCACCCTGCAGGAAGCTCAACAGAACGCGATGACGTTGATCGCCAATGGCGTTCCGACGAAGGTGATTTGGTTCTGCGGCGGACACGGCATCTGCGCGAACAATCTGTTCGACGGTTCCGACGGCGAGCTGATCACCACGGAGACCCTCGCGTGGCTGGCGCGGTATGTCAAAGAGGACCCGACCGCGGTGACCGGGCCTCAGTTCGAGTGGGTCGATCAACGCGGACAACACTTTTCGTCGACGGTCTATCCGGCGGTGGCGGGCGATCCGATCGTCGTCTCCAGCACCCACGGGTCCGTCCTGCCGCTGCTGCCGGTGATCGGCGGCTCCGGACCACTGTTCTTCGTCCTACCCATCGGCGGCACCAGGGCGGCCAACGCCGTGAACCTCACCAGTCCGGCTGCTGCGACCACCACCTACATCGTGGGCGCCCCGAAACTGACCTTCACCTATTCGGGCACCGGTATCGGCAACCACGTGTACGCCCAACTCGTCGAT
>JBEVHL010000106.1:0-8314 GCA_040511255.1 Mycobacterium sp.
CCACCACAGCGTTCCTGTGCACCGACGACGCGGGGTTCATCACCGGACAAGTGATCGGCGTCAACGGCGGCATGTACATCTAACGGAGGCCAGCCAAGCAATCGCACAGCCGCCGACCTGACCGACGCCGCGAGGAGCCGATTGCAGAGTCGGGCCCATGCCGACCGGACGAGGTGTCGTCGGGTCCAAGCGTCGCAGCCCTATGACCGCGGAGCCGGCGATAACCTTGTAAGTCGCGGTTGGCAGCGCGCTGGTCCTGGTCTTCCGCCTCGTTTTCGACTGGGGCGGTGGATGATTCGCCCACATCAGCGATAACTCGGCTGTGTTGTCGATCTACGCCACGATTTGTGCGGCGTTGGCTGCTCATTGCCCCGTCGACGTGCCCGTGGGGCCTGGGGGACAATGGTCCTCGCATGTGCATTCTGGGCCGCCGGCGATCTTCACTCACTCACCATGGTGGTGGTAGATGGACTTCTCAAGCTTCATGTCCACACTCGGCCTGTTGAACTTTGCCGACGGCATTGTTCTCACTTGATGTCCACACCGCGGATTCTCACTTTCGTGTCCACTTCTCCGACGAAGCAATTGCATACCCGAAAACTATCTGGGCCTACGACCAATGACGCTGCGTCAATTTGTCACAGTGATGTAAATGCGCAATCTCGTAGGCCGGACGTACCTACATCATGAAACATGT
Organism: Mycobacterium sp.; assembly: GCA_040511255.1. Lineage (GTDB taxonomy): Bacteria > Actinomycetota > Actinomycetes > Mycobacteriales > Mycobacteriaceae > Mycobacterium. The sequence continues at coordinate 698 of JBEVHL010000106.1, forward strand.
CGTCTGCAGTCATTTACACACGGAAGTCCCTCGCACGCCTGGATTTGAGACATCTCAGGCGACCTCAGCCTGGAGGCGGCAGGAGCGTTCTGAGTGCGCATCCCATGAGGTCACGATCGAAACCACACTGGTTTTCGACTAGCCGCTTGATCGCGCACGAAGTGACAAGTCGTTCAACACGAATGTATACGGCGGATGACCGTGGCCTAGACCCGAACAATTCCCGACCCGGGGGGCCTACGACTGCTGTTGGCCCGGCGTCGCGTGGGACGCGTGTCCCGTTCGGCATGGTGCGTATGACTAATCGGCGCGTGACCCGACGTTCATCGCCTGCGGGACATGGGCTCGCGTTGCACCGCGGTGAGCACGAGGAAGTCGACGAACTGCTCGGTGTACGTCTCACCGCTGCGTGAGACCTTGTCCCACAGCCGAGGCGGGGTACTCAGGGCATGATTCATGATGCCACCACACAGCGCGTCGAGCAGGAAGGACACCGGGGTGTCCTTCCGTAGCTCACCGCGACGAATGCCCCGCCGCACGATCTTCCGCGCAGCCAACACTTGAGACTCCTGAAAGTCATTCCAGCGCTTCGCAATTCCAGGCAAGGCAGATGACTCGGCCGCCATTCGCAACAAGGCCTTCTGCGCTGGACCGGTGTAGAGGTCGAAGAGTTTGCGCGCCAGCTCGATCAGATCGCCGCGCAGCGTTCCGGTGTCGAGATGGCCGATGTCGACGATGTGCCCGGCCAACGCATCAATGAGCAACTGCTCCTTGTCATCCCACCGCAGGTAGACCGTCGGCTTGCTTACCCGCGCCGTCTTGGCGACGGCATCGATGGTGAAACCCGACCAACCCGCCGCTCCGAACACCTCTATCGCGGCCAGCGTGATTCGCAAGTCGACCTCCGGATCACGCTTTCGGCCCATCGCCGGATTGGTTGCCCGCATCGCCTACTCCAGCTCACCAGGATTCAGCGCACTCTAACACTGGTCGATACGACGCTCGCATCGAAACCGATGTCGCCGCGCAGACGATGAATCGACCGCGTCGCACCTGCCGGCGCACCGTCCTTGATCCCTGGTCACGCTAGTTCGAGGCGCAGCGTTCGGAACGTCGGACTGGATCATGAGGCGCTCGCGGCCCCCGTGGAGGCGGCCCATGGATCGACACTCCGGCAATCGCCGCACCTGACGGACGGCCTAGAGGCGTCATTGCAATACGAAAAGCGTATCGATATGGTGAGGAGGCCGCTGTATCACCTGTCAAGGCGGTCATCATCCCCAACTGGAGCCACGATGACGTTCCTAGGCAAGTGCCGTGTTCTGGACCTGACCGATGAACGCGGCCTGTTGGCAGGCCGGATCCTGGCTGACCTGGGTGCCGACGTCGTGGCGGTCGAACCGCCTGCCGGATCGTCGGCGCGTCGTTGCTCCCCCCACCGGGGTGAGAGCTCCTATGTATGGGATACGTTCTCCGCCAACAAGCGTGGCATCACAGCCGACCTGGACACCATCGACGGGCAGCGCACCGTACGCGAGTTGGCAGCTGTCGCCGACATTCTCATCGAGAGCGCCGGAGCCAGCGTGCTCGCCGACCGCGGGCTGGACTACCCGGATCTGCGAGCGGTCAACGGACGGCTAATCTACGTATCCATCACCGCCTTCGGACGCCACGGACCCAAGGCACGTCACGCCGCATCGGACCTTACTGTGTGGGCGGCGGGCGGGCCGCTGGCTCCGCACCGCGACGGTGACACACCCCCGGTGCGGATCTCATTGCCGCAGGCCTACTTACACGCTGCCGCGGATGCTGCGTCAGGCGCCTTGATCGCGCTGCTCGCCCGTGAAGGGACCGGACGGGGTCAGCTGGTGGAGGTCGCCGCCCAGACCAGCGTGTCGGCCACGACGCTGGCTTCGGTGCTCTCCCACGCGGTCGGCGACGTGCCGCGCGACATGGAGACCGGCGCCGCCCGCCGTGTCGACCAGTCAGGCAGCGGGTCGGCTACGGCCTCGGCGTTGAAGAAGTGGCGATGCGCAGACGGCATGGTCGAATTTCACCTCGGCATGGGCCCTGCCGCAGGAGGCTTTACCGGGCCGTTCTTCGCCTGGATGGCGCAGGAGGGCGCCCCCGTGGCGCGTTTCGCCGAGATCGACTGGCGCGCCGCCCCGGCCAAGCTGCAGAGCGGTGAGCTGACCGACGACGACATCGCCGAAGCCCGTCGGGAGATCGCCGAGTTCCTCGCCGAAAAGACGAAGGACGACGTGCTGCGAGCCGCGCGCGACCGCAAGCTGCTGTGCGTTCCGATCTACGACACGACCGACGTCCGGGACAGCGAACAGCTCCACGCAAGGCACTACTTCACCACCGTCGGTGACGGCGATCGCAAGACCACGCTCCCCAGCCCGTTCGCCGCGGTCAACCTCGACGCTATGGCGATCGCGCGTCCCGCCCCCCTGCTCGGAGAGCACGACGAAACGGTCCCCGCCGACTGGCTGGCGGCTGGCCGGGCCGTCGACCAGCCGGCGGGAACGACGATGAGCAGTCCCCTGGACGGACTCAAGGTCCTCGACCTGTCCTGGGTTGTCGCCGGACCGGTGATCGGGCGGGCCTTGGCCGACTTCGGGGCCACCGTCGTGCGGGTCGAATCGACGACGAAGATCGAAACCGCTCGCTTTATGCCGCCCTACCACGACGGGCAATTCGGACCGGAAAACTCTGCGCTGTACGGCACATGGAACGCCGGCAAGCTTGGCTGCGAACTCGACCTGGCCACCGAGATCGGCCGACGGGCCGCGCGCGACCTCGCCGACTGGGCGGACGTGGTGATCGAGTCGTTCTCCCCCGGCATGGTCGCCAAGTGGGGGTTGGACTATCCGACGCTGCGCGCCGGGCACGAAGACCTGATCATGCTGAGCACCTCCATCAACGGCCAAACCGGGCCTGTCTGCAAACTCGCCGGCTACGGCAACGTTGGCTCAGCGCTGTCCGGTTTCACCGACATCGCTGGCTGGCCAAATCGACCGCCGTTCGGACCCTATGGTCCTTACACAGACTTCATCGGCCCGCGTTTTTCGCTGGCCGCCCTGCTCGCCGCCCTGCATCACCGTCGACGCACCGGGAAGGGTTGCTACATCGACATCTCGCAGGTGGAGGCCGGAGTGTTCTTCCAGTCCCCCGAAATGGCGCATAACGCCGACACGGGAGCCGTCGTCCATCGCGATGGCAACGCCGACCGCGACGCCGCCCCCCACGGCGTGTACGCGGCCCTTCCCGACGCCACCGACCCAGCTGCCGCTCGGTTCGTTGCCATCACCGCCAGCACCGACGCCCAATGGCACGCATTGGCCGCCGCGATCGAACGTCCCGACCTGGCCGCCGACCAATCCCTCGCTTCCGCCGATGGGCGGCGCAGCCGGGTGCAAGAACTCGACGCGGCCGTGATGGCCTGGACACGTACCCGCCATGCCCACGACATCGAGACCACGCTGCAGGCCGCCGCGGTGCCCGCCTCCGTCGCCGCCACCAGCGAGGACTTCTGCACCGACCCCCAGATCCTCGAACGCGGCCACCTCGTGACCCTCTCGCATCCACTGCACGGGACCACCACGGTGGAGGGACCGCGCTACCTTCTCTCGGACACCCCCGGCAGCGTGCAGCGGGCCGCACCCACCATCGGCCAAGACACCGACTACGTCCTCGGTGAGCTGCTCGGCTACACACCCGAACAGATCGCCGCCGTCCGCTCCGCTGCCACGAATCAGTAGCAATCGCATGATCTCAAGGAGACCCTTGATGGCATCGACACCGAATGATCCGGCTGCCAACGACGACTGGAAGCGCGCGTGGGATCCCATGATCGCCGCCATCGGCACCGACCTCTCCGACGGCCGGACCATTTGGGGCGCCGACGCCGTCGAACGCGGCATCATCCGCCGTTACGTCGAACCGCTGGAAATCGCCAGCGGCCTGCACCACGATCGCGATGTCGCTGTTCGGCACGGCTTCTCCGACGTCATCGCCCCATACACGGGAGTGCTGTCTTGGACCATTCCAGCGATGTGGCGACCTGGAAATCCCACGCTGTATCTAGGCGCCGCCCGCGACGCCCAACCGGCGCGCAGCCCCATCAACAACGAAAACCAACGGCTCGCGCCGCCGACCACAGGCTTCTTCGCCACCGACATGGAACTGGACTTCGTACGCCCGGTCGTTGCCGGAGAGCGGCTGGGCCGCCGCGGACAGAAACTGCTGGCCTGTGTGGTGAAACAGACCTCGGTCGGCCGTGGTGCATTCATCACCACCGAGAGCGATATCGTCTCCGACGTGGGTGACGTCGTGGCCCGCACGCGCAACGGCGCCTATGCGTACAACCCGCACGACCCGCAGAAGGTCCGACCATGAGCCGCGGTGGCCCGACGGTGAGCGCTTCGTCGGCGCCTACTCCAACTCGCTACTTCGAGCAGGTCACCGTCGGTGAGAAACTTCCGTCGGTGTCCTTCCCCCTTCCGATCTACCGCCTCGTGGTCGCCGCAGGCGCCAACCGCGACTTCAACTCCATTCACCACAACGCCGACTACGCCCGCGCCACTGGCGCCCCCGACATGTACGCGAATGTCCTTTTCCTGCTTGGCATGTGGGAACGCGCCGTTCGCGACTGGATCGGCGACGCCGGCACCATGAGAGCAATCACCGGCTTCCGAATGAATAGATTCACCACCGTGACGGAGACTGCGAAAGTCGTGGCAAAGGTCGTCGACAAGCGCGTCGCCGACGGCGCCGGGATCGTCACCCTGCGGCTTCATACCGAAGATTCCGCCGGCGTCACCGTGGGCCCCGGCACCGTTGTGGTGACACTGCCCCGCCGGGATTCATAGAGGCGCCACCGCGGCGCCCGGGTGAGTGCTACCCCTCGTCGAAGACCCGCCCTCCGGGCACGCCCGCCACCACGGCCGCCGCAAGTTCCGCCCGACCGACCCACCGAATGCCGCCCAGGCGATGGGGTGCTCGACCCTGAAGACCTCGGTGAACTCGGTCTTGAGCCTCATCTGTGCTCCTTGTTCTCCGTGCGAGCTCTCGAGTATGCACTCGATTGTGGTGTAATTTGAGGTGTATGAGTAAGCGTGTGAGTCTGATCCTCAGAGACGCCGATGAGGCCGCCATCGAGCCGTACCTCGATGAGGGCTCGCCTGCCTTCGAAGTCCTGCGCCAGTGGGCCAGTCGCCACGGCGAGGGCGACATCAAATCCGAGGCCGCCGCGCTACGGGTGCTCCTGCAGGCCGGGGCCGAAGCGCTGCAGGAACACGTCCTCGACGCCGGATACGCGGGTTTGGCCGAGGAGTTCAACAGCGAGCCCGCCCACGCCGAGCGGCGCTCGGCACGCGAGCGCTACACGCGGCGAACGGAACGTCACCTGTGAGCCGTGCCTTGCGCAGCCAGGCCTACCGCGTCGATCTGGGGCACGGCGCCAAGCCCTGGGTGATCGTCAGCAACAACTCACGCAACAGGAACCTGGACACCGTGCTGGCTGCCCGGATCACGACGACCAGCAAGAACGCGCACGTCCCAACCGTGGTGCCGCTGTCGGCGGCCGACCCGCTGGTCGGGTTCGTTCTGGTCGACGACATCATGCAGCTCTACCACGACGAGCTGGCCGAATCCCTCGGCTCGTTGTCCCCTCCCACCATGCAGGAAGTGAGCAGAGCACTGCGCATTGCACTCCCCTGAGAGTTGCAGAGGCAGAGCGGATGTCGATGGCGGAAGAGAACGATCGACTCACGAAAACCACATGTCAGGAGAGCAACGATGGCAATTCCACCACCGCTCAACCAGCCGGGACTGGGACTCTAGGACGCCGAGGCCCCGACGGCTGATGAATTCGGGCGAACAGTCCGGGCGACCCAAGGGGTGTTCGACGGTGAACAGCATCGGCTGGGCTAGTCGGCGAGGTTCTTGATGGAGGCCATAGGTTGAAAGATCCCGCCGCCGAGTTCGCCATCCCAGTTCGAGCGGGGGAACGCCGCCATCAGTACCGTGCCCTCCGGGCCGGTGCGGTCGATGCCCGGGCCGCCGTCGGCGGCGCCTTGGAACGTGAGGATGGCCGCAGTCATGGTGTCGGCGGTGATCTGAACGGTCTCACCGTCCCCAGGGCAACCGCACGGTGATCGACTCCCCGGGGGTGGCGTCAACATTGGCGAGTCGGTGTGTTCTGGGACCGTGCTCGACGGTAGGTGCCTCATCATCAATCAGCCACCGCGTGAGGTCCTTGACCACACCCTCCGTGTTGACCATGACCACCCGCTGCACTTTCCTACATAGTTGACTAAGTATGACTAGTGTCACGTGCATAGACGACGAATGTCAACTATCTCCGGCCCTGAACCTGCTGGTGCAGCCGTCAACACGGACGAGAGCGATACCGAGCCGCTAGCCGGACACCCCCACGATGGACAGTAGAGCCCGCTCGACGGTCGGTAGTGCAGGCCCGGCCGATTGAGTGACCGTCCCTCCGGTCTGCATCTCTGATCGAACTCCGGGCTCCGCCCACGTTACTGTGACGATTGCGTCACCGACCACGGCCGCCACGGCGACAGCCCGACAGGCAGCTCCGATCCAGCCCCATGCACTCCACACCGTCGTATCACAACTCCTGGTCTATTTCCCGTTGCCTGGGCGCATCTAGTACCACCACTGGAAGTGGTTCGCGAATCATCACTCCCCAGCTTCAGGAAGCAGGTGTTCGCCGAAATCGCTATCCCTGCAGCATCATTCAGTGGTTCACGGCGTGCGGCCGACCGAAGCTTGCGCCTTGAGGGGCACCCGCCTTTGGTGTGATGTCGACCACCTGACCCGCGTAAGCGCTCCTTTACATTGGAATCCAATATTCCGCAAAAGGGCCGGTGCGCGCCCGATGCATCGCCCGGTACGCGGACCTGCCTCGGCCCTCACGGCACCGGATCGACGCCCGCCCAGCGTGATCCGCGGCGCGAATCCAGGGGGCGTGCGCTAGCATTCTCACCGCTAGGTACGCGGAACTCAAGTTCCGCGTCGGCACGCACGGTGCTCAAATCAGGCAAGCGTGGTCGAGAGGGTGAGGACCTGAGTTGTTCCGGTTATTGAGGCGGTTCTGGATCCCTCTGGTGCTTGTGGTGGTCGTGGCGCTCGGTGCCTACGGAATCGACCGGATCCGTGAGTCCGCAGGTCATAAGGGCCCGAATTTAGCGGAGGGCTCCGGCATCACCCCAAATTTCAATCCGAAGCGCATCACGTACGACATCACCGGAACGGGCGGGACCGCGAACCTCAACTACCTCGACGAGAACGGCCAACCGCATCTCATCGAAAACACTCCGCTGCCGTGGTCGTTCACGATTGTCACGACGCTGCCGTCGATGTCGGCGAACATCATGGCCCAGGGCGATCGAGACACTCACGACCTCGGGTGTCGGGTAACCGTCGACGGAAACGTGCGCGACGACCGGGTGAGTAACGACACCGTCAAACCGTTCATCTACTGCTTGGTGAAATCCGTATGAGCAACGCACACACGAAGGACCATCGCCCGTTCCTGGGCCGGATGGTTCGGATCTTCTCGGTGCCCATCATTGTGTTCTGGGTGCT
>JBEVHL010000107.1:0-5783 GCA_040511255.1 Mycobacterium sp.
CCTCGCTGCACACCCAGCAGGTGCCCCCGGAGGTCCGGGTACCCAACGCCGGATTCGTCTGCGGCCATTTCCAACTCGACGGTCCGCACCGCGTGGTGTCGACGGCCGGCACCCGTCGGTGGCTGCTGGCCCCCGAATACATGTACCCCATCGAGCGCGCCACGCAGAGCGGTCTCGTCGGCCCCTGGCGCACACCGGATATCGGCCCGATACCGCCAGGGGTGAACCCCGGTGGCATCGAGCCATGGGGCATCAGTAACTTTCAGATCTTTCCCAACATCGAGATTCTCATCTACGGCGGGTGGTATCTGCTCTACCGCTACTGGCCGACCTCGCACAACACCCACCGGTTCGAGGCGTACACGTTCTATCACCCCGCCCGCACCGTGCGTGAGCGCATCGAACACGAGGTCGCCTCGGTGGTGCTCAAGGAATTCGCGCTGCAGGACGCGGGCATGCTCGGTGGCACCCAGGCCGCCCTGGAAACCGACGTCATCGACGAGTTCCCGCTCAACGATCAGGAAATTCTGGTGCGGCACCTGCACAAGACGGCGGTCGACTGGGTCAGCGAATACCAGCGCGAGCACGCACCGGTGGAGGTCTGACGATGACCGACACGCTGTTGCCCAGTGCCTTCGCCGAGCTTGAGGAGTTCGCCCAGATCTGGTGTCTGCCAACCGAATCGCAACGCTGGGAGCAGCGGATCGGCAGCAGCATGCCGCAGATGCAGGCGTTCTACGACGCGTTCTTCCCCCGGCTGGAAGAAGCCATCGAGTACTGCGACAAGTTCACCCTCGATGACCTGCCCGACGATGCACTGCACCTGCTGCACCTGATCTATTCGCTGGTGCTGGTCGCGATGTCGATCGAGATCATGCACCAGCCGGCCCCCGTCGACGCTGCCGACGCCATCATGATCCGCACTGTGGAACCGACGCCCTGAAAGGACAGACCATGAGTCTGCTCACCATCACCACACTCACCGATGCCGTCGGCGCCGAAGTCAGCGGGATCGATTCCGACCGGCTGGCCTCCGACGACTCGATCGCCGACGCCATCCTCGAGGCACTCGAAGACAACGGGGTACTGATCTTCCGTGGCCTGCATCTCGACCCGCAGGCCCAGGTGGCATTCTGCACCCGCCTCGGTGAGGTCGACCGCTCTGCCGACGGCCAGCATCCGGTCTCCGGCATCTACCCGATCACCCTCGACACTTCCAAGAACGCCTCGGCTGCCTACCTCAAAGCGACGTTCGACTGGCACATCGACGGGTGCACGCCGACCGGCGACGCCGTGCCGCAGCGGGCGACGGTGCTGTCCGCCGTGCAGGTCGCCACCAGCGGCGGTGAGACCGAATTCGCCAGCGCGTACGGCGGTTACGAGTCGTTGACCGAGACCGAGAAGCGCCACTACGGCTCCCTGCGGGTGGTGCACTCGCTCGAAGCGTCGCAGCGCCGGGTGACCCCGGACCCCAGTCCCGAACTGCTCCAGCGGTGGCGGTCGCGCCCCACCCATGAGCATCCCCTGGTGTGGACCCATCGCAGCGGGCGAAAGTCGTTGGTGCTCGGCGCGTCTGCGGACTACATCGTCGGGATGGACCTCGACGAGGGCCGCGCCCTGCTGGCCGAACTGCTCGACCACGCCACGGAACCGGACAAGGTCTACAGCCACACCTGGTCGGTGGGGGACACCGTCATCTGGGACAACCGTGGCGTGCTGCACCGCGCCGCCCCGTACCACCAGAATTCGCCGCGAGAGATGTTGCGCACCACGGTGCTCGGCGACGAACCGATCCAGTGACGGCTGCTGCCCCCCGGGTTGCGCCGCTGCCGGGGGACCAGTGGGATGACCAGGTGCGCAGCGCACTGGGTGTGCTGTTGCCGCCCGACCGGATCAACCCGCAGGATGCCGGCAACGTGCTCGGCACTCTGGTCCACAACCCCGCGTTGACGCAGGCCTACCTGCGTTTCAACAAGTACGTGCTGGTCGATTCCACGCTCTCGGCGCGCGTCCGGGAGATCGCGGTACTGCGGACGGTGCTGTTGCGCAAGTGCCCGTATCTGTGGTCACACCACATCCCCATTGCCGAGCGCGCCGGCCTGACCACCGACGAGATCGCCGCGATCGAAACCGGCGAGTTCGGCAGCGGTGCCGATCGTGCGGTGCTGCTGGCCGTCGACGAACTCGATACGCAAGCGAAGGTCTCCGATGGCACCTGGGCCACCCTGGGTGAGCATTTCGACGACGCCGGGCGGATCGATCTGATTTTCGCCATCGGGTGCTACGGCCTGCTGGCCACGGCCGTGAACACGCTCGGGATCGAGGACGAGGACCGGTCGCGGGACACCCTGACCTGACCGGTTGTGCGCTAGCGTTCGAGGGACCGGGGAGGAAGAAGGCCGTGGAAGTTACCGACAATGTCTTGTCCCTGCTCAAGCAGGCGTTCTATTTCTCGCTGAATTCGGTGAACGAAGCGATCTCCTCGCACGGGGTGACGACCGCACAGATCGGTCTGATGCGGTACCTCGCGAACGAACCCGGGCTGTCCGGGGCCGAACTGGCCCGCCGGTTGCTGATCACCCCGCAGGGCGTGCAATTGGCGCTGACCGCCCTGGAACGCAGCGGACTTGTCGAGCGCAAGCAGGACCCCGCACACGGTCGCATTCGCAAGGCATACCTGACCGACAAGGGGCGCGAGGTGGCGTCGGTGGTGGTGGCCGACGCGGTCCGCGCCCACGAACAGGTTTTCGGCGTCCTGTCCCACGAGGAGCAGCAGACCCTGCAGGATCTGCTGCGGCGCGTGGTCGAGCAGGGCACCGGGCACAAGGCGTTCGTCGAACGCGTCGAACTGCCTGCGGAGACGTCCTAGCCGCACAGCGACGCGAGAAACTCCTGTGTGCGGCGCCGCGACGCGGTCCGCTCGGCGGCGTCCTGTCCCAGTGGTACCACCCGCGTGGCGAGATCGGTGACGCCCGCGTCCCGATAGCCCTGCAGTCTTTTACGCACGTCGCTTTCACTGCCGACGGCCATCGTGTCACCGACATCCTGAGCATCGCCGTGCTCAAGAAGGCGGACGTAGTTCGGCGAAAAGTCGGCATGACCGAGCACCTCGCTGGCGTACTCGCGTGCGGTGTCGACTTCACTTGCGGCGCATAGGGCTACGGGCACACCGGCAACGACGCGCGGGGGCTGGCGACCAGCGTCCGCGGCGGACTTGGTGATCCGCGGGACGATGTAGTCGCCGATGGCACGTTCGTCGGCCATCCACAAGATGGTGCCGCCGGTATGCGCACCGGCGATCTTCAGCATCGTCGGTCCCAGCGCTGCCAGCAGGATCGGCATGTCGATGGCGTCGGCGACATCCATCGGGCTGCGCACCCGGAAGTCGTCGTTTGCCACCTCGACCGGGCCGGGACCGGCGAACGCCGCATTGAGCACTTCGAGATAGCTCCGCACCAGACCGGCCGGCCGGTCGTAGGGCAGGCCGAGCTGATCCTCGACAATCCAGTGATGCGACGGGCCGATCCCCAGCGCGAACCGGCCGCCGCACGCCACCTGTGTGGTCAGCGCCTGCTGGGCCATCGGAATGGGATGCCTGGTCTGGATGGGCACGACGGCGGTGCCCAACTCGATGCGCTCCGTGACCTGGCCCAGCAGTGCGATCGCCGTCATGGCGTCGAGATAGCCGGGAATCTGCGGGATCCAGAACGTGGCGAACCCGTCCTGCTCGGCGGCCGTGCCATCGGCGATCAGACCGGTCAACCGGTCGGCCCGCGAACGCTCCTTGTCCGAGCCGACCATCAAGCCGATGCGCATGGCGTTCCTTTCTCAGGGCACATAGCGGTCCCACTCGTACGGCACCACCGGATGAAACGGCGCAGCGAACAACCCGTCGGTGTCCGTTGTGCTCCAACGAGTTTCCAGTACCGGTTGCAGTCGCTGGGCTGTCGCCACCGGGTCGTCGTCCAGGAAGCAGTAGGAGAGCTGCTGACCCGTCGGCGCCGATGCCAAGGTGGCATCGACATCGAGTGCAGTGGTCGACCAGATGCCTGCGACGCCGTCCACGGCCAGTAGGTCGATCGCCGGTGCCGCCTGCGATTCCAGCAGCAGGTAGGCCCCACGCAGCGGCCACCAGGGCAGCACGTCGGCGCCGATCTTGATGTCCGGTCCGGCCACCTTGGTCTGCACCGCGTACACCCCACGCTCGACGTGGGGCAGCAGGGGCAACTTGCGGCCGGCATCGCCGAGCGCTTTCGACAGGGTGAGAAAACCGTCGAGCCCGGCGGTGTCACTGAAGAAGTAGGTCATCACGTGGTCCACGGGATCGAAGCGATCGTGGTGCACTGCCCTGGCCGCCCGGCACGCCGGGGTGGACACCAGCCGCAACGAGGCACGGACCGCACCGAGACGGTGTTGCTCGGGGCGATGGTCCAGACTGTGCCATCGCAGGTATTCGGCGTCGGTCCCTTCGGGATGGCGAGTGGCCATCGAGACGAACAAGGTTGTGATGGAACCGTTTCCGTTGGCACCGATGTCGGCGACCTCGTCTGACGGGGTACCGGGTAGAAGCATGTGTCCCCATCCCGCGGACCGTTGTGACCCAAATATGTGAAGTACTTGATATCTTCATATCAGACGCCGAGGAGTTTGACGAGGAGTGCTGTGCAACTGACGTTTGACGCAGACGTCGAGGCCTTCCGGGCTGAATTCGTGGCGTTCCTGGACGAGTACCTGCCCAGCCAGGCCGAAGCCGCCGAGCGCTCCCGGTCCAGTTCCCACCTGCCCGACTGGGCCAGGCGCTGGCAGCGACTCCAGTTCGACCACGGCTGGCTGATCCCGGGAAATTCGCCGGAGTTCGGCGGCCGCAACGCCACCCTGTTCCAGCAGTTCGTGCACCGCGAGGAACTGTCGCGCCGCAAGATCTATCACTCCTTCAACCCCCAAGGCGTCGGCATCATCGCCGCGTCCCTGCTGTCCTTCGGTTCTGCAGAGCAGAAGCTGCAGTGGGCGGTGCCGATTCTGCGGGGAGACCTGACCGCCTCGCTGGGGATGAGCGAACCAGGCGCGGGTTCCGATCTGGCCGGACTGCAGACCCGGGCTGTGCTGGACGGCGAGCACTTCGTGGTCAACGGGCAGAAGGTCTGGACCTCGGGAGCGCACGACGCCGATGTCCTGCTGACGTTCGTGCGCACCGATCCGGGTGCGCCCAAGCACAAGGGCATCAGCGTGCTCCTCATCCCCACCGATATCCCCGGGGTGGACCGCCGTCCGTTCGCGTCGGTCTATGACCGTGCACACCTCGACTTCAACGAAGTGTTCTTCAACGATGTCCGGGTGCCTGCAGAGAACCTGGTCGGTCCGCTGCACGGCGGATGGGGCGTGGCCAACGGATCACTCGGGCACGAGCGGACCATGCTCTGGATGGCCTTCGCCGACCGGTTGCGAGATCTGGTGGAGGACTTCAGACCCGAGTCTGAGCTGGACCGTGACCAGTACGCCACGCTGGTGATGGACGATCTCGCCCTGCGCCTGCTGGGGTCTGCCGCGCTGGCGGGCGCCGCCCGCGGCGAGGAGGACGTCGCCGCCCTCTCGGTGCTGAAGGTGCTCGGATCAGAGGCCGAGCAGGCCGCCGCGGAACACGCGCTGGGTGCCGCCGGACGCGACGGACTCATGGACCCCGCGACCACTGCCGCCTACCACCCGTACCGCATCGACCACTACGGTGCCGGCTGGTTTGCGCGCTACGCCGGCAGCTTCGCAGGCACCATCTCCGGCGGGACCTC
>JBEVHL010000108.1:0-9416 GCA_040511255.1 Mycobacterium sp.
ACATCCCAGCGCTCTTCGATCTTGCCGAAGCGCCAAATCGCCAGTGCGCCAAGCCAGATCACAATGAACATGCCGACGATCACGAAGCCGACGGACTGCAGGTCCAGCGAGCCGATGTAGGCCAGCGGTCCCGATGTGATGCCGAGCCGCTCGGTCAGCAGACCGACCAGGACGATGACGCCGATCACGAGTGCCACGAAAACGGACAGCACGGTCACGGTCAGGTTGTAGAACACCTTGCGGATCGGCTTGAGGAAGGCCCAGCCGTAGGCCCGGGACATGAACACCCCGTCGATGGTGTCGAACAGGCTCATGCCGGCGGCGAACAGCACGGGCAGCACCAGGATGGCGTACCAGGGCAGGGTGAAAGTCGCTGCGCCCGCGGCCAATACCAACAACGCCACCTGTGTGGCGGTGTCGAAGCCCAGCCCCATCAACAGCCCGACGGGATAGAGATGCCACGACTTGCTCACCCGGCGCATCACGCGGCCGAGCAACCGGGCCAGGAAACCCCGGCTATTGAGTTGCCGCTCCAGCTCCGCCTCGTCGAACTCGCCGGTGCGCATCTGCCGGAACACCTTGGCGATGCCGACCACGGCCAGCAGGTTCGTCAGCCCGATCAGAATGAGGAACGTGCCGGCCACCAGAGACCCGATCAGCCCGAGGGTCTGCAGCAGCGACGAGTCCTCGTCCTGCACCGGACCCACGAGCGCCTTGATGCCCAGCGACAGTAGGAACGCCAACCCGAACACCACGCTGGAGTGGCCGAGGGAGAACCAGAAACCCGCACTGGTCGACCGCTGGCCTTCCCCGACCAGTTTGCGGGTGGTGTTGTCGATCACGGCGATGTGGTCGGCGTCAAACGCATGCCGCACCCCGAGCAGGTAGGCGGTCACACCCAACCCCACCCCGAACACGCCCGCGGACCCGAGCACGATGTGCTGCGGCGCCACCGCCAGCGCCAGTACTCCCCATCCGACGACGTGCAGCAGCACGACAAAGCTGCCGGTACCGGCGATCGACAACCAGTCCGTGCGGTCGAATCGGGTGGGTGTGGCCTTGGCCGCTAACGGGGCAGTGGTCACCATGCTTCGAGACTAGGGCGAAGAGCCCTCATCTGTCTAGGTGTTCAGATGTTCATGCGAAGTGTCGTGCGCGGCGCCGATCCAATGCAGCAGGTCGTGCACGGTGTGATCCTCCAGCCGATAGCTGACCAGCCGCCCTACCCGCACCGAACTGACCCAGCCCTGCTGGCGCAGCACACGAAGTGCCTGGGAGACAGCATTTTCCGATCGGCCCAGCGCAGCGGCCAGGTCACCGACGCAAATCCCCGGCGCCCGGTGCAGGCCGAGCAGAATCTCCAGGCGGTTCGGGTCGGACAGCAGGTCAAAGCGCTGCGTCCAGCCCCCGATGTCGACATCGGTGAGCGCCGACGAGGCGCGCTCAACCTTCGTCTCATCCCCTGGGGCGTCCATGACTAGAAATCTAACCCCCAGGCGGCGACTCCACCGGGACGATCGGCGGTGATGTCGACTCCGGGGTCGCCGGCGCGGACGGCGCAGGCTGCCCGAACGGCACCACGATGGGCGTGGGTTTGGCGGCGTCGTGACCGCCGCTGCCGCCTCCCGAACCGGAGGAGTCATCCACGTCGGCGTTGGGCGGCCAGTCCACGCTGGTCGGCGGCCAACTGTCACCGGAATCCGAGCCTCCGCCGGGCGGCGCACAACCCGACGCGGCCCCGAAATCCCCTGCGCCAGTGCAATCGGCCTGGGCGACGCCTGCCGGAGCCAACGCGATCAGGGCAGCCCACGCCAGGCACACCGCGACACCCCGCCTGCACGACGAAAGCCGGGTCATAGCGTGAGGATGTCCCCGTAGGTGTTCACGCTGTCGTCGGACTTGTCGGTGTCGATCTTGGCCGTGGTGAAGAACCGGATGGACACCGGTCCGCCGCAGGCATCGACCTTGACGTGGGCGTCGTGCACGAAGATCTCACCGCTGCGGCCCTTGAGCGATTTGGTGCCCAGCCCGACATTGGTGATGGTGCCGGGCAGCAGGTTCAGCGAGACGTTGCCGTCAATGTCGGCGTACGGGCCGGAGGTGTCGTCGCTGACCACGTTGCCGATGCCCAACCCGATCCCGGCATCGGCGCCGCCGCTCACGCTGCCGCCCTCGCTGAGGTCGATCTGGCACCCCAGTTGCAGACCGAGGACCAGCACGCCGGAGTTCACCGGGATCGCACCGTTGCCGTCGATGGTTGCCACCGCTTTACCGGTGACGAAGCCTTCCCGGGTGAAGGCGGTGGCCGCCATATTGGGCACCGAGTTGATCGTCATGTTGGTCAGCGCTGCGCTGAGATGCCAGCCGTCGTCGGTGTCCGCAGACTGCATGACGTCGGCGACGGGCAGCGGATCGGCGCCGGCGGCTCCGACCCCGAACGGCAGCAACGCGAGGAACAGGGCGCCAGACTTCAGGAGGTAGCCCACGACGCGATGCTATGGCGCGATGCTGGGTGTTGCCTGTCTGCTCAAGCGCTAGTCCAAAAAGCCGTGCAGCAGGGCCGACGAACCCGCGACGTGGGCCCGCATGGCCACCGCTGCCGCGTCACCGTCCCCGGCCAGGATGGCCATCACGATCGCCTCGTGCTGCTCGTCGGAGTGCGCGATATTGCGCGACAACAACGGGATCTGATCCAGAAAACCGTTGAGCCGCATTCGGTTCTCGGCGACCAGCGGCACCAGCGACGGGCAGCCGGCCACCTCGGCGATGGCCAGATGCAGTCGCGAGTCCAGCCGGCGATAGTCCTCGAGCTTGGCGTCGCGGACCTCAATCAGCCGCGACCACAACACTTCTCGGTCCGACGCGGTCAGTGTGCGGGTGGCGGCCATCCGCGCCGCGCCGACCTCGAGGATCTCGCGCAGCCGCAACGCGTCATCGATCACCTCGGGGCTGATGCCGTCGTCGCCGGCAGTGTGCGCGGGCAGCTCGTCGGACAGAAAGGTGCCGCCGTAGCGACCACGGCGGGCCACCAGATAGCCGGCGTCGGCCAGCGACCTGATGGCTTCCCGGACGGTGTCGCGGCTGACGCCGAGCCTGGTGGCCAGTTCCCGCTCCGGCGGTAACGACTCCCCCGGCCGCAGCACCCCGAGCCGGATGGTCTGCAGCAGCCGACCGACGGTGTCCTCGAAGGCGTTGCCGGGCCGCACCGGACGCAACAAGGCCTCACTCGCCAAGGGCAGATCCGGGTCGGCCGACATCGCAAGGCCTACAGCGGAGTGACGTAGGCCGAGCTGATACCACCGTCGACCAGGAACGTCGAACCGGTGATGAAGGACGAGTCGTCGCTGGCCAGGAACGCCACCGCAGCAGCCAGCTCCGCCGGCTCGGCGAACCGGCCGAGCGGAATGTGCACCAGCCGCCGGGCCGCCCGCTCGGGGTCCTTGGCGAACAGCTCCTGCAGCAGCGGGGTGTTCACCGGTCCCGGGCACAGGGCGTTGACCCGGATGCCCTGGCGCGCGAACTGCACACCCAGTTCCCGCGACATCGCCAGCACCCCACCCTTGGACGCGGTGTAGGAGATCTGCGAGGTCGCCGAACCCATCACGGCGACGAACGAGGCCGTGTTGATGATCGAGCCCTTCTGCGCAGGCACCATGTGGCGCAGCGCCGCACGGCAGCTCAGGTAGACCGACTTGAGGTTGATGTCCTGCACCCGCTGCCAGGCGGGCAGTTCGGTGTTCTCGATCAGATCGTCATCCGGCGGCGAGATCCCCGCGTTGTTGAAGGCGATGTCGACCTTGCCGTAGGTGGACGCCGCGGTGTCGAAGAGGTTGTCGACGGCGTCCTGGTCGGAGACGTCGACGGGGATGAACAATCCGCCGAGTTCGTCGGCGGCGGCCTTGCCGGTGGTGGGGTCGATATCGCCGACGACGATCGTCGCTCCCTCAGCTGCCATCCGCTTACCCGCGGCCAGCCCGATGCCGCTCGCGCCGCCGGTGACCACAGCCACCTTGCCGGCCAGCCGTTGAGTCAGGTCGATCTTTTCCACTAGTTTCCCTCCGAAATCGCAAAGAAGACGTTCTTGGTTTCCGTGAAATGCAGGGGTGCATCAGGTCCGAGTTCACGGCCGAGACCCGATTGTTTGAAGCCACCGAAGGGGGTGCTGTAGCGGACCGAGGAGTGCGAGTTGACGCTGAGGTTGCCCGCCTCCACCCCCCGCGAAACCCGCAGTGCCCGGGACAGGTTGTCGGTCCAGATGGATCCGGACAGGCCGTACTGGGTGTCGTTGGCCAACGCGATGGCGTCGGCTTCGTCTTCGAACGGCAGCACGGTCACGACAGGCCCGAAGATCTCCTCGGTGACACTGCGGTCGGTGCGCGCCGGGGTCAGCACGGTGGGCGGGAACCAGTAGCCGGGACCGGTTGGTGCCGAACCCTGGAAGGCAATGGGGGCGTCGTCGGGCACGTAGGACGCGACGGTGTCGAAATGCGGTTTGGAGACCAGCGGACCCATCTCACTGTCGCGCGACCCGGGATTGCCCACCACGACGCCTTTGACCGCAGCCTCGAACATCTCCATGAACTTGTCATAGACATTGCGCTGCACCAGGATTCGGCTGCGGGCGCAGCAGTCCTGGCCGGCGTTGTCGAAAACGCCATAGGGCGCGGTCGCGGCCGCCTTGGCCAGATCGCAGTCGTCGAAGATGATGTTGGCGCTCTTGCCGCCCAGTTCCAGGGTGACCCGCTTGACGTTCTTGGCGGCCCCTTCCATCACCTTGATGCCGACTGCGGTGGAACCCGTGAAGACGATCTTGCGGATGTCCGGATGGGTGATGAACCGCTCCCCCACCACCGGGCCCCTGCCGGGCAGCACCTGGAACAGTCCGTCGGGCAGGCCCGCGGCGCGGCCGAGTTCGGCCAGTCGCATCGTGGTCAGCGGCGTGATCTCCGCCGGTTTCACCAGTACCGCGTTACCGGCAGCCAGGGCGGGGACGAATCCCCAGGAGGCAATGGTCATCGGGAAATTCCACGGCGCGATCACGGCGACCACGCCGAGCGGCTCGTTGAATGTGACGTCCAGGCCGCCGGCCACCGGAATCTGCTTGCCGGACAACCGTTCCGGGCTGGCCGAATAGTACTGCAGCACGTCGCGGACGTGGCCGGCCTCCCACTCGGCATTACCGATCACGTGCCCCGAGTTGGCCACCTCCAGGGCGGCCAGTTCGTCGACGTTCGAATCGACTTCGGCGGCGAAGGCCCGCAGCCCGGCGGCACGCTCGGCCGGCGCCAGCGCGGCCCATTCCTTCTGAGCGGCCCTGGCCTTCACCACGGCGTCGTCCACCGCGTCGGCGCCGAGCAACTCCACGGTGCGCAACACCGTTTCGTCGGTGGGGTTGATCAGGTCAACGGAAGTCATGCGTTCACTTTCTCTGTCATATACGAGGCCGCGGCCCCCACCACAGCGGCGAACAGCCGCAGATCGTCAAGTTTCTGTTCGGGATGCCACTGCACACCCAAAACAAAGGTGTCGCCGGGTATTTCGACGCCTTCGATCACTCCGTCGGCATCCCAGGCAGACGCCAGCAGCCCCTTACCGAGTTCGGCGATGGCCTGGTGGTGGTAGCACTGCGCTTCGGTGGATTCGCCGATCACGCCGGCCAGCCGGGTACCCGGCACCGTGGTGATGGACGAGGTGTTGAACACCGCGTTACCGGCCTGGTGTCCGGTGTGGCCGATGACCTCGGGCAGATGCTGGTGCAGGGTACCGCCCAGTGCGACGTTGAGAACCTGTGTGCCGCGGCAGATCCCGAGCACGGGCAGACCGCGCCGCAGCGCCTCGTGCACCAGCGTGAACTCCCAGGCGTCGCGATCGGGGGCCGGCGCGTCGGTGGTCGGGTGCGGCTGCTGACCGTAGGTGGCCGGATCGACATCGCGGCCGCCGGTGATCACCAGGCCGTCCAGACCGTCGAGCACCCGCCCGGCGATCTCGGCGTCGACCGGTTGCGGCGGCAGCAGCAGCGGAATGCCGCCGGCCATCGTGACGCCGTCGATGTAGATGGCGGGCAGGAAACTTGCCCGCACATCCCACACGCCGGTCTGCGCCTGCTGAAGATAGGTCGTCAGCCCCACCAGGGGGCGCCTCGGACCGTCAGAGCCGCTCAAATCCGCGCATCCTCTCCCAGTCGGTGACCGTCGAATTGAACGCCTTGAGTTCGACGCGGGCGTTGTTCAGATAGTGCTCCACGACCTCGTCGCCGAACGCCTCGCGCGCGACGGTCGAGGCGTCGAACAGCTCGGCCGCCTCGGCCAGGGTGGTCGGAAGCCGTTCCGCACCACTGGTATAGGCATTACCGGTACAGGGCTCCTCCAGCTCGAGCTGCTGGTCGATCCCGTGTAAGCCACCGGCGATCAGCGCGGCGACGGCCAGATACTGGTTGACGTCCCCACCCGGTGCGCGACACTCCACCCGCATGCCCTGGCCGTGACCGACCACCCGCAGCGAACAGGTCCGGTTGTCCATCCCCCATGCCACGGCCGTCGGCGCGAAGCTGCCGTCGACGAACCGCTTGTAGGAGTTGATGTTCGGCGCATAGAACAGCGTGAATTCCCGCAGTGTCGCCAGCAGGCCGGCGACAAAGTGGGAGAACATCTTCGACATCCCGTAGGGCAGTTCGTCGTCGGCGAACACTGCGGTGCCGTCGGTGCCGCGAAAAGATATGTGCACATGGCAGCTGTTGCCCTCGCGCTCATCGTATTTCGCCATGAACGTCAGGCTCTTGCCGTGCTTGTCGGCGATCTCTTTGGCGCCGTTCTTGTAGATCGAGTGGTTGTCGCAGGTGCTCAGCGCGTCGGCGTAGCGGAAGCCGATCTCCTGCTGGCCAAAGTTGCATTCGCCCTTGACGCCTTCGCAGTACATGCCTGCGCCCTCCATGCCGACGCGGATATCGCGCAGCAACGGCTCCATCCGCGTCGACGCCAGCATCGCGTAGTCGATGTTGTAGTCGGTAGCCGGGGTGAGGTCCTGGTAGCGCTTGGACCAGGCCTCGCGGTACGGGGTGTCGAACACGATGAACTCGAGCTCGGTGGCCGCGACCGCGCCCATCCCCCGCTGCTCCAGCCGGTCCAGCTGGGTGCGCAGGATGCTCCGGGGAGCCGGCACCACCGCGCTGCCGTCATGCCAGCCGAGATCGGCGATCACCAGCGCCGTGCCGGGCAGCCAGGGCAGCAGCCGCAGGGTGGCGATGTCCGGTGTCATCACCATGTCGCCGTAGCCGGCCTCCCAGCTCGACATCGCGTAGCCGTCGACGGTGTTCATATCGACGTCGACAGCCAGCAGATAGTTGCAGCATTCGGCCCCGTTGGCCGCGGTGTCCTCGACGAACAGGCGCGCCGAGATCCGTTTGCCCACCAGCCGGCCCTGCATATCGGTGAACGCGACGATCACCGTGTCGATGTCACCGGCACCGACCAGTTCTTCGAGCTCGGGCAGCGACAGCATTCCCCTGGACTTCGATGTCATGTATGCACTCCCTCGTGGACAGATATGTCGAGAAGTCAACCATTGGACGACGTTGTACGTAGTCTCCGCAGGACAGATTTACACGGCTGTCACTCCAAAGGTAGGACACCAGACCAATAGCGCTCTATTGTGCCTAAGCAGTGGAGCAGCCTGCCGGTGGGGGCACCGGTTCGGCTGGTCAGAAAGATGAATCGGACAACACAAGACCTCCCCTCCCATCCGTAGAAGGAGAACGACCGTGCCAGAGGGTCACGAAATAACGGACGACGACGAAAGACACCTCGCGTCACTCGGCTACACCCAGGAGCTGAACCGCTCCTGGTCCGGCTTTTCCAACTTCGCCATCTCGTTCTCGATCATCTCGATCCTGGCGGGCTGCTTCACGTCGTTCGGCCTGGGCTGGAACAACGGCGGCCCGGCCGCCATCGCGTGGGGCTGGCCGATCGTCTCCGTCTTCATCTTGATCATCGGACTGTGCATGTCCGAACTGGTCTCGGCGTTCCCCACGTCCGGCGGCATCTACTGGTGGGCAAGCAAACTCGGTGGCGCCAAGGCCGGCTTCTACACCGGCTGGCTGAACCTGATCGGCCTGATCGCCATCCTGGCCTCGGTGGCCTACGGTGCGGCGACGTTCCTGGACCTGACCCTGGGCACCTTCAGCGAGACCTGGCTGGCGGGGTACAGCCTGAGCCGGACCTTCGTCATCTTCCTGGTGATCCTGGCGTTGTCGGCGACGGTCAACATCTTCTCGTCGCACCTGCTCGCCGTCATCAACAACATCTCGGTGTGGTGGCACGTGGCCGGCGCCACCATCGTCATCCTCATCCTGATCTTCGTGCCCGCGCAGCACGCCACCTTCGGTGACGTCTTCGCCAAGACCATCAACAACAGCGGCATGTTCGGCGGCACCACCTCCGGGGTCGGCTTCCTGTTCCTGGTGCTGCCGATCTCGGCGATCCTGACGCAGTACACGATCACCGGTTACGACGCATCTGCGCACCTGTCCGAAGAGACCAAGAGCGCGGCGGACGGCGCAGCCAAGGGCATCTGGCGGTCCATCTTCTACTCCGCCATCGGCGGCTGGATCCTGCTGCTGACCTTCCTGTTCGCCGTCAACGACTCCGATGCCGTCTCGGCAGGCGGCGGTGCCGTCGCGGTGATCTTCGCCCAAGCGATGGACTCCAAATGGGTCGGCATCGTGCTGCTGATCTCCACGGCCGGTCAGCTGTTCTGCACCACGGCCTGCCAGACCAGCAGTTCGCGGATGCTGTTCGCGTTCAGCCGCGACCGCGCGGTGCCGGGACATCAGCTGTGGTCGAGGGTCAGCAAGAACAAGATCCCCGCCAACGGGGTCCTGGTCACCGCGACGCTGGCGGCCATCATCACCCTGCCCGCCCTGGTCGAGGTCGATATCAACGGCGCGCCGGTGCCGGTCGCGTTCTTCGCGGTGGTCTCCATCGGCGTCGTCGGGCTGTACCTGTGCTTCGCGGTGCCGATCTACTACCGCTGGAAGGCCGGCGACGACTTCCCCGTCGGCAAGTGGAACCTGCGTGGGCATCACAAGTGGATGGCCCCGGTGGCGATCATCGAGATCGTCGTCACTTCGATAATCGCGATGTTCCCGACCTCGTCGGGCGGGGTGCCGTGGGGCGACGCCTTCGAGTGGAAGTTCGTCAACTACACCCCGCTGCTGGTGGGCGGTGTGCTGATCCTGCTCTACATCTACTGGCACGCCTCGGTGAAAAAGTGGTTCACCGGCCCGATCAAGCAGGTCGACGAGACCGGCGGCCAGCTGGAGGGCGTCTCCTAGAGAGCGCTGTGTGACCAGCGTCTCGATCTTGATCCGTGAGGCGGCGTGTGCCCACCGCAGGTGGGGGTAGTTAGTTGCGGCGTCGCCG
>JBEVHL010000109.1:0-10517 GCA_040511255.1 Mycobacterium sp.
CGGTCGCCTCCGCCCACGCCGCGTCGAAGGTCTGGCGGGACACCTCGCTGTCGAAGCGGACCTCGGTGCTGTTCCGGTTCCGCGAGCTGCTGAACGAGCGCGCGCCCGAGCTGGCCGCGATCATCACCGCCGAGCACGGCAAGGTGCTCTCCGACGCGGCCGGCGAGGTGGCCCGCGGGCAGGAGGTCGTGGAGTTCGCCTGCGGCATCCCGCATCTGCTCAAAGGTGGGTTCACCGAGAACGCCTCGACCAAGGTCGACGTCTACTCCGTCCGCCAGCCCCTTGGCCCCGTGGCGATCATCTCGCCGTTCAACTTCCCGGCCATGGTGCCGATGTGGTTCTTCCCCGTCGCCATCGCCACCGGCAACACCGTGGTACTCAAACCCTCGGAAAAAGATCCGACCGCCTCGCTGTGGCTGGCCAACCTGTGGAAGGAAGCCGGCCTGCCCGACGGGGTGTTCAACGTGCTGCAGGGTGACAAGACCGTGGTCGACGAGCTGCTGACCA
Source organism: Mycobacterium sp. (assembly GCA_040511255.1). GTDB lineage: Bacteria > Actinomycetota > Actinomycetes > Mycobacteriales > Mycobacteriaceae > Mycobacterium. Next base: position 508 of record JBEVHL010000109.1, read on the forward strand.
ACCCGAAGATCAAATCCGTGTCGTTCGTCGGGTCCACCCCGATCGCCCAATACGTCTACGCCACCGGCACCGGAGCGGGCAAGCGGGTGCAGGCCCTGGGCGGGGCGAAGAACCACGCCATCGTGCTGCCCGACGCCGACCTGGACCTGGCCGCCGACGCCATGGTCAACGCCGGGTTCGGCTCCGCGGGCGAGCGGTGCATGGCGATCTCGGCCTGTGTGGCCGTCGGTCCCATCGCCGATGACCTGGTCGCCAAGATCACCGAGCGCACCACCCCGCTGAAAATCGGCGACGGCACCAAGGATTCCGATATGGGCCCGCTGGTCACCAAGGCCCACCGCGACAAGGTGGCGTCCTACATCGACGCCGGCGAAGCCGACGGCGCCAAGATCGTCGTCGACGGGCGCAACGTCTCGGCCAACGGTGGCGACCAGGGTTTCTGGTTGGGCCCCACGCTGATCGATCACGTCACGCCCGAGATGAGTGTCTACACCGATGAGATCTTCGGCCCGGTGCTCTCGGTGGTGCGCGTCGAAAGTTACGACGAGGCACTGGATTTGATCAACAACAACCCGTACGGCAACGGCACCGCGATCTTCACCAACGACGGCGGCGCCGCGCGGCGGTTCCAGAACGAGGTGCAGGTCGGCATGATCGGCATCAACGTGCCCATCCCGGTGCCGATGGCCTACTACAGCTTCGGTGGCTGGAAGGCATCGCTGTTCGGCGACAGCCACGCCCACGGCACCGAAGGCGTGCACTTCTTCACCCGCGGCAAGGTCGTCACCAGCCGCTGGCTCGATCCCAGCCACGGTGGCATCGAACTCGGCTTCCCGCAGAACACCTGATGACCACCTCGCATCTCGTCGCCACCTCATGGACCAGTGCCGGCAACGTCTCCCCTGCACAGACGCCCGGCACCAGTCCGGTGCCCGTCGAAGAGCGGATCGCCGCGATCGCCGAGGCCGGATTCTGCGGCTTCGGACTGGTCGCCGACGATCTGTTGGCGATCCGCGACGGCATCGGTTTCCGTGGTCTGCGCGACTTGGCCGCCGCGGCCGGCTTGGTGCACACCGAGATCGAACTGCTGGAGCGCTGGTGGATTCCGCGCGGCGAACCCGGGCACACCTATGACACCCGCGACCTGCTGTTCGAGGCCGCCGATGTGTTGGCGCCGGAGTTCATCAAGATCGGCTCGCAGAACGGGCCCGCCGCCAAAGACCCGCTGGCGCTGGCGGGACCGCTGCGTGCGCTGACCGAGCAGGCGGCTGAGCACGGCACCCGCGTGGCCATCGAGACCATGCCGTTCTCCGCCATCGCCACGGTGCCGATGGGCGCGGAAATCATCACCGCCGCAGGCCATCCGGGCGCGGGTCTGCTCATCGACGCCTGGCATGTGTTCCGAGCCGGCACCACCCTGGCCGAACTCCACGCCACGTTGACGCCCCCGATGATCTTCGGCGTCGAACTCGACGATGCCGCGCCTGAGGTGGTGGGGACGCTCTTCGAAGACACCGTCGACAACCGACTGCTCTGCGGAGAAGGGTCTTTTGACCTGGTCGGGCTGATCGCCACCCTGCGCGATCTCGGCTACACCGGACCGTGGGGTGTCGAGATCCTGTCGACCTCGTTCCGCGCGTTGCCGGTCGGCCATGCCCTCAAACTCGCGGCAGACTCCGCACTGACACTGCTCTAGGGCCACGCCGTACCCTGACCACGTGGGCAATTTCTGGAATCCGGCCGACTCGGCCCGCGGTTATGACGATCGGTGGCAGAAGCTGGCCGCCGACGGCGAAAACATCCACGGCGAAGCCGATCTCGCCGAGGAACTCCTACGGGAGAGCGGCGGCACCACGGTGCTCGACGCCGGGTGCGGTACCGGCCGGGTGGCCATCGAGCTGGCTGGTCGCGGGTTCAGCGTGGTCGGCGTGGACAGCGAGGCCGGTATGTTGGCCACTGCCCGCGCCAAGGCTCCCGATCTGACGTGGGTCGAAGCCGACCTGGCTGACCTCGGCGCGAACATCGACACCACATTCGATCTGATCCTGCTGGCCGGGAATGTGATGATCTTCCTCGCGCCAGGGACCGAAGACAGCGTCGTGCACGCGCTCGCGTCGCAGCTCAAACCCGGCGGCCTGCTGGTATCCGGCTTCAGCATCCTGCCGGATCGGCTGTCGCTCAGCGACTATGACCGCTACGCCGAGACCGCGGGCTTGACACTTGTGGCGCGCTGGTCCACCTGGAACCGCGACCCGTTCACCCAGGGGGATTACGCGGTGTCAGTACATCGGCGACCGGTATAGGTTGGCCGGACGCCTAGTTCCACGGTCGCTGCGAGCGGGCAGTCCAGTAATCGACCGGTTCCTCGGACACTTCCGCCAGTTCGTCGACGACCTGAATCGGCAGATCGACCTCCGCACCGGCCAGATGGGACTCGAGCTGCGGCACTGTCACTGCGCCTGAGAGTACCCGGGGTTGCCACGGTTGCTGCACAGCCGCGGCGATGGCGAGTTGATCGACACCGATATGCAACTCCGCGGCGATGCGCGCCACCGTGCGCGCGCCGGCGCCGGTCGCACCGGGAGCCAGCCGTCCATTGGCGAAGATCTCCTTGAGCACCACCGCGACGCCGGCATCGTTCGCCGCGACCAGAGCGGGCGCCGCCGAGGTCTCCAGCAGGTTCCAGGTGGACTGAACCGAAGAGAACAGCGGTGCGCCGTTGACGGACAACGCCAGCGCGGCCTCGATGACTGCCGCCTGCCGAGGACCGGAAGTGGAGAACCCTACGCGGAGCCCCTGGTCGCGGAGGTCAGCGAGCGCGTTCTGCAGCTCCGGGTCGGTCAACACCGGACTGTCTTCGGTGACCGAGTGGACCTGATACAGCCCGAGCCGGTCACCCAACAACGATCGGCTCTGGCGAAGTTGGGTGATGAATGCGGTCAGGCTGTGGTCTTTGACCTCATGCACCGCGGACTCCAGCTTCCAGTCGCCGACGTAGCGGTAACCCCACTTCGAGGCGACGTCTATGGCGGCCGAGTCCGGATTCGAGCGGAGCCAGTCGGCCAGGAACTCCTCCGCCCGTCCGTAGGATCGGGCCGTGTCCACGTAGCGGATTCCGCGAGCGTAGGCCGCCTCCAGAAGCTCCATTGTCCTGGAGCGCATTTCGGCAACAGAGCGGGCGGGCCCGACATCACGGTCACGCCCGCTGGTCAGATACGCAGGACGCCCGAGCGCCGCGAGGCCGAGTCCGATTCGGTCGACCCGTCGACCGCGGGGCGCATCGGACACTCGGGTGACCACCTTCCTGATCTGTCCAGCTTTCCGGTGAGCTACGGCTGCAGAATCGGCCGCAACGCGTGGAGCACCGCAGGGTCTTCGATGGTCGACGGTATCGCTTCGTCTTTGCCGTGTGCGATGTTTCGCATGGCCTTCCGCAGGATTTTGCCGGATCGCGTCTTGGGCAGAGCCGCAACGACATCGACCAACTTGAACGATGCCACCGCACCGATCTCGTTTCGCACAACGGCAATCAGTTCGGCGGCGATGTCATCCGCCGACGCCCCAGCCTTGAGGACGACGAAACCACGGGGAACCTGACCCTTGATCTCGTCTTCGACGCCGATCACCGCGCACTCGGCAACCGCCGAGTGGGTCGCGAGTGCGGCTTCGATCGCGCCGGTCGAGAATCTGTGCCCCGCAACGTTGATCACGTCATCGGTACGGCCCATGACGAACAGGTACCCGTCCTCATCCAGGTAGCCTCCGTCGCCGCTGAGGTAATAGCCGGGATAGGCGTTGAGGTACGCCGACTCGTAGCGGGCGTCATCGCCCCAGAGCGTCGACAGAGTTCCTGGCGGAAGCGGCATGCGAAGGCACACCGAGCCGTCCTCCATCGGTCCACACGGAGTACCGTTCGCGTCCAGGATCTGCACGTCGTAGCCTGGCATCGGCTTCGTGGGTGACCCCGCCTTGAAGGGCAACGCCTCGACGCCCATCGGATTTGCGGCGATCGCCCAACCTGTTTCGGTCTGCCACCAGTGATCGATGACGGGGATGCCCAACTTCTGGGTGGCCCAGTGGTAGGTGTCGGGATCCAGACGCTCGCCGGCCAGGAACAGGTACCGCAGCGCCGACAGATCCGAGCGCTCCAGGTAGGCACCGTCGGGGTCATCCTTGCGGATGGCGCGGATCGCCGTCGGCGCGGTGAACAACGCCTTCACCCCGTGCTCGGCGATGACCCGCCAGAAGGCACCGGGATCAGGGGTGCCGACCGGCTTGCCTTCGTAGAGCACAGTCGTCGCTCCCAGTAGCAGCGGCGCATAGACGATGTAGGAATGTCCGACCACCCAGCCCACATCCGAAGCGGCCCAGAACACTTCGCCCGGGGCGATGTCATAGATGTGACGCATGGTCCAGAGCAGGGCAACCGCGTGGCCGCCGTTGTCACGCACGATGCCCTTCGGCTTGCCCGTCGTGCCCGAGGTGTACAGCACGTACAACGGATCGGTGGCTGCCACCGGCACCGCGTCTTTCGGCTCGGCGGTGGCCATCACCTCCTGCCAGTCCAGATCGCGACCCGGCTCGAGTTCATAGCGCAGCCGGTCGCGCTGGACGACCACGCAATGCGCGGGCGGGTGCGCCGCCGCCTCCAGCGCCGCGGAGATGATCGGCTGGTACGGCACGGTGCGCGTCGGCTCGATGCCGCACGAGGCGGTGACGAGCACTGCCGGACGAGCGTCGTCGATACGCACCGCCAGCTCGTGGGCTGCGAAGCCACCGAACACCACCGAGTGCACGGCACCGATGCGGGCGCACGCCAACATGGTGATGACCACCTCGGGGATCATCGGCATGTAGACCACCACGCGGTCGCCCTTGCGCACTCCAAGGCCGTCCAGCACGCCGGCGAAACGCGCTGTCTCATCCAGCATTTCGCGGTAGCTGTACGTGCGTTTGGTGCCGGTCACCGGCGAGTCGTAGATCAGCGCCGCCTGGTCGGCACGTCCCTCTGCCACGTGTCGATCCAAGGCGTTGTAGCAGGTGTTGAGTTCGCCGTCGGGAAACCAGCGGAACAGCGGGGCGTCGCTGTCGTCGAGAACCTGCTCGGGTTCACGAGTCCAGGTGACTGCTTTGGCGGCCTGCGACCAGAACGCGACCGGATCGTCGATGCTGGCGCGGTAAAGCTCGTCGTAGCCGCTCATTTTCGGGCTCAGCTCCATTCGTGTTCGTCCCGACGGCCCAGCCCTGGCGACCTTGACAGGACTCCCGGCTGCGCAGCAGTCAGCTGCAGTTCCGCCGATGCATCGGCGGCCAGTGCGGTGAGTTCGTTCGAAGCGAGAAGTAAACAGCAAAGCTGCCGTCCGGGGAATGCTTCTGCGGCTTTCCCCGACTTTCGGATAGTGCGGAGATCAGGCCAGATCGAGGTCCAGGCCGACCAGGTGACCGCGGGCCTGCGCCCGGCCCACCGACCCCTCTTCGGCACTGTCGTGCAGTAACCGCCAGCCCTCGCGGTCGTCGCGGCCCTCCGGCAGCTCCAACCACCGGTTCAACAAGGCCAGGTCGCCCGTCGCCACCGCCGCGCCTCGCATGCCGGCACTGAGTTCGGCGCGCAACCGCGCTATCGCCGGTGACATGGACTGCGGAAGCAAGGTGCCTGCGTAGTTGTCCAGGGCCCCTGCGACATCTCCGGCCTTCAGCGCGTCGAGCACGGTCCCCAGGTCGCACGCGACCGGGTGCAGCAGCCGATACGGTCGCGACCCCACGAATCCTGGCGGGATCACCCGTCGCAGCCGCGACATCTCGGCACGAACGGTGACATCGTCGAGGTCCTTGTCGTCGAGGAGCATCGCCAGATGATCGGCGCTGAGGCCCTCGGGATGGCGGTTCAACAAGACCAGAATGTCGGCGTGGCGGGGCGTCAGGGTGATGGCGCGCAGCTGGCCGTGCTCGTCGGTGAGTTGCAACCGCGGGCGTTCGGAACCCAGCACCATCAACCGGGCGCTGCCGGCCGCCGCGAGATCGGGCCTGGGCTCCGCCAACCGCAACACCGCGAGGTAATTCTCCACCGCGACGGCCGTCGCCCGAACCAGCGCCAGCGTCTTGGGTGAGGCCGCTTGCGCACCCCCGGTGAGATCGATCGCGCCCAGTAGCGCGCCGGTCGACGGGTCGTGCACCGGCGCCGCGGTGCAACTCCAGGGCTGCGACATCCGTGAAAAGTGCTCTGAGCTGCGAATTTGCAGTTCACGATCAAGCGCAAGCGCGGTGCCTGGCGCGTTCGTGCCCGCCGCCCGCTCGCTCCAGTCAGCTCCTGGCTGAAAGTTCATCGCCGCCGCCTTGCGGCAGGCCACCGGGTCACCCTCGACCCACAGCAAGGTGCCGTTGGCCGCAGTCACCGCCACCACGACGCCGGAGTCCACCGCGTCCTCGACAAGGAGACGCCGGATAACGGGCAACGCCGGAGCCAGGGGGTGCGCCTCGCGCATTCTGGCGATGCTGGACGTCACCTGCGAGTCCGGCGCTGCCGTAGTGTCAGGATCGACGCCCTTGGCCAGACTGCGCCGCCAGCTGTCGGCAACCACGGGGCGGATCTGGGCCAAGTCGAGAGCGGACGGATCGAGTTGTCCGGCGACGAACAGTTCGTGCAACGCGCGCCAAGCCGCTGTCGACGCCCGGGCGCCTGAGGCTCTCGACAAACCCACCGGCGATCACTCCTTGCAGCGGCGCTGTTCGTGGTTTCGACCCCCCGCGTCGTACCTCCGCGCCTAGCCGTAAGGATAGCCCAGCGTGACGGGCGCCCGGTCGACGGAGGCGCACGCGGCCCTCCGGTGTTCCACCTCGCGAAGGGTCCAATGACTTGAATCTGAAACGGTTTGGTATCGCGCGCAATGCACATCAACTTCACAGCGCTCATCCCCGGTTCCACCCGGACCGCAGCTGGCTCAGTAGCGTTGACAGAACGGCATTTTCACGTACTGACGAGGACCGGACAAAGCTTCTCGATTGTCAACACTGCCTAGCCGAGCGGTGAGGTTTTCGTCGAACGACGGTGAACCGCGACCCTCGTGCCTACGCTCGGAATGAGAAGCGCGGACGCAACGGAGAGCCTGCTGCGGACACCGCGGTTCCGGCTGGAGAAACCATGAGCGGAAACCGGATAGTCGTCTACAAGAGCCCGGGCAAGGTGGCGGTCGAGACCATCGATTATCCCAAACTCGAGGTGCCTGCAGAAGTGGCCAGCGCGATGGGAATGACGCGCAAAGCCGACCACGGCGTGATCCTCAAGTGCGTGTCGACCAACATCTGCGGATCCGATCAGCACATGGTGCGCGGCCGCACCACGGCGCCGGCCGGACAGACCCTGGGACATGAAATCACCGGGGAAATCGTCGAAAAAGGTTCCGACGTCCAGTTTCTCGATGTCGGCGATATTTGCTCGGTGCCGTTCAACATCGCCTGCGGTCGGTGTCGCAACTGTCGCGAGCGACAGACCGGCATCTGCTTGAACGTCAACCCCGCGCGGGCCGGCTCGGCCTACGGCTACGTCGACATGGGGGGTTGGCTCGGCGGCCAAGCCGACTACGTGTTCGTCCCGTTCGCCGACTTCAACCTGTTGAAATTCCCTGACCGTGACGCGGCGCTGGCCAAGATCCGGGACCTCACGATGTTGTCGGACATCTTTCCCACCGGCTACCACGGCGCTGTCACCGCCGGTGTGACAACCGGATCCACCGTCTATGTCGCCGGGGCGGGACCCGTTGGGTTGGCCGCCGCATATTCGGCACAGCTGCTCGGCGCGGCAGTCGTCATCGTCGGTGATCTCAACGCGGACCGACTCAAGCAGGCCGAGTCCTTCGGCTGCGCGACCGTCGACATCAGCGCTGATGCCACTCTCGAAGACCAGATCGCCGACATCCTCAACACCAACGAGGTCGACTGCGCAGTGGACGCTGTCGGATTCGAGGCCAGCGGACACGGCCACGACGCCGGCGAGCAACCCGCCGCCGTACTGAACTCGATCATGACCCTCACCCGGGCGGGAGGCAGCCTCGGCATTCCGGGGCTTTACGTCACCGGAGATCCCGGGGCAGCAGACGCCGACGCCAAGGACGGGACGTTGAAGGTGCGCCTCGGTTTGGGCTGGGCCAAGAGCCACAGCCTCTACACCGGACAGTGCCCGGTGCTGAAGTACAACAGGGGTCTGATGATGAGCATCCTGCACGACAAGGCGCACATCGCCGACGCCGTCAATGCCACGGTCATCTCGCTCGACGATGCCCCTCGTGGCTACGCCGAATTCGACTCCGGAGTGGCCGAGAAGTTCGTCCTCGACCCGCACGGGATGGTACCGGCCACCTGATCGCGGCACGCACGAAAGACGCTTGGGGAGCCGCGTTTCGGAGTAACTTCGAGCGCGGCGCCCAGCGTATGCCTGGTCCTAACCGGAAGTCAGATAGAGGAGCAACGTGGCTGATTTTGTCATTTCGATTGACCAGGGCACTACCAGTACTCGCGCCATGGTGTTCGATCACGCCGGCGCCGAGGTAGGCCGACATCAACTCGAACATGATCAGATCCTGCCGCAGGCGGGCTGGGTCGAGCACAACCCGGTGGAGATCTGGGAGCGCACCGCATCGGTTTTGACCTCGGTGCTCAACAAGACCGATTTGCAGACGACCGATCTTGCGGCACTGGGCATCACCAATCAGCGTGAGACCGCGCTGGTGTGGAACAAGAAGACCGGGCGCCCCTACTACAACGCGATCGTCTGGCAGGACACCCGCACCGACCGGATCGCTTCGGCACTCGACCGGGACGGACGCGGCGACGTCATCCGCCGCAAGGCCGGCCTGCCGCCCGCCACGTACTTCTCCGCGGGCAAGGTGCAGTGGATCCTGGAGAATGTCGACGGTGTGCGCGAGGCGGCCGAGAAGGGCGACGCGATCTTCGGCAACAGCGACTCGTGGGTGGTGTGGAACCTGACCGGCGGCCCCCGCGGCGGAGTGCATGTCACCGATGTGACCAACGCCAGCAGGACCATGCTGATGGATCTCGAAACGCTGGACTGGGACGACGAATTGTTGTCGTTCTTCAACATTCCCCGTCAGATGCTGCCGACCATCAAGCCGTCATCTTCACCCGAGCCGTACGGGATGACGCTGGCGACCGGACCGCTGGGTGGTGAGGTTCCGGTAACCGGCATCCTGGGCGATCAGCAGGCCGCGATGGTGGGCCAGGTCTGTCTGGCCCCAGGCGAAGCCAAGAACACCTATGGCACCGGCAACTTCCTCCTACTCAATACCGGTGAGAAGATCGTCCGCTCGGAAAACGGGTTGCTGACCACCGTGTGCTATCAGTTCGGCGACGCGAAGCCTGTTTACGCCCTTGAGGGTTCGATCGCAGTCACCGGATCGGCCGTGCAGTGGTTGCGTGATCAACTGGGCATCATCAGCGGCGCCGCCCAGAGCGAGGCGCTGGCCCGCCAGGTCGATGACAACGGCGGCGTGTACTTCGTCCCGGCGTTCTCGGGCCTGTTCGCCCCGTACTGGCGTTCCGATGCCCGCGGTGCGATCGTCGGCCTCTCCCGGTTCAACACCAACGCACATGTCGCACGCGCAACGCTGGAGGCCATCTGCTATCAGAGCCGCGATGTCGTGGATGCGATGGAGCGGGACTCGGGTGTGCACCTGGAAGTGCTGAAGGTCGACGGCGGGATCACCGCGAACGACTTGTGCATGCAGATCCAGGCCGATGTGTTCGGTGTCGACGTGGTGAAACCCGTTGTGGCAGAGACGACGGCGCTCGGCGCGGCATACGCGGCCGGGCTGGCTGTCGGGTTCTGGGGCACGCCTGACGATCTGCGGGCCAACTGGCAAGAGGACAAGCGGTGGACTCCGAGCTGGTCCGAAGAACAGCGCGCCGAGGGCTACGCGGGCTGGCAGAAGGCCGTCCAGCGCACCCTGGACTGGGTCGACGTCTCCTAGACCGAACCGCCGTGCCGGACGGGAACGTCC
>JBEVHL010000110.1:0-10993 GCA_040511255.1 Mycobacterium sp.
GGCATCGTTTGTCGGCAGCCCGCGCAGGTGCATGCGGAACGGTCAAAGTCCGAGCACTCTTGTGCATTCAGTCTTTGTGGTTCGCGCGGCCGTCATCGGCCAGGTCATCGAGATCCTTGTCCCAGTCGGCGTAGCGGCAGCGATCGAGCCGGCAGCGCAATATTAGCCAGGCGCCGACGCCTGCGCCGGTGACGACCAGCCACAATGCCAGCGCGGCAACGGCCGCTTCGATGGCGGCGTCCTGTTCCCCACGGGGTGCCTCCACCTGGTCGCCGTCGGAATTGATCCAGATGGTTTGGGGCTCACCGGCTTTCACCGTGAAGGTGGTGAGTAGCTGGTCGGCGTGCGCGTCGTGGGCGAAGTTCCACCGCACCGGTGTGACCTGGTACTTGCTATATCCCACGTTGGCGGGCGTGCTATCCGCGGTGGCAAGCGCCGCGACCTGATGGCGGGCGAGTCGCTCAGCAGCGAATGTCTGTACCCGGTTGTCCTGGACGGCGCTTCCTGCGGCAGCAGCGACCGGCGTGGCTGCCAACGACAAGAAGATGACGATCAGGAGCGCCCGCGCTTCGCGGCGATCACTCTTTCGCACCAGTACGTTTTGCGCACCCAAGCATCGGCGCCACCTGCCGAAACCGAGTCTGAGGGTCCGCATCCGCATAGCTTTTCCTGACCTGCCGTGAATTCCGTTGACACCATTGTGAACCTCCGCGACGGTCGGTCTGGTACTGCAGCGCCAGAATTCCCAGTTCCGTCACATGGCCGCGCCGTCCACACCGCTCGGCACGCGAGTGACCCGTCTGGCACATCGCCGTTGCCCAGCCGGACCTCCGAGCCCACGGCACCGCTGGCGCGGAGTGTGTCGATGTCGACGGGAATCAGGATGCCGAACTGGTCGCCGGTGACACCACGCGTTGCCACGTCTAGCCGAGCGGCCGGGCGGCTGCCGCGGCGAGTCGCTCGATGCCGACGTAGGACGAATTCATGGCGGGCGTCTGGGACAGCGGATCGATGGGCGCCCCGTCGATCAGCAGATTGCGGTTGACGCCGTAGCCTTCCGGCGCTTGACCGCCCCGTGGGTCGAAAATGCGCGAACCCCACCCGTGGTCGACGATGACCACTCCGCGGCGGGGCCGGTCGCTCACTGTCGCGGCCAGTTCGATCTCGCCGACGGCGGAGAACACCCGTACCTGATCGCCGTCGGCGATGCCCAACGCCGACGCGTCGGCGGGATTGATCACCACCTGATTACCCTTGCCGCCCGGATGCAGTCCCGGCAGTTCGTTCAGCCAGGAGTTCATCGAGTGCCGATGGCGTCGGTTGGCCAGCTGGTAGGGATAACCCGCCGGGGCCTCTGGATGCGGACCGTTGAGCAATTCCTTTGCCCGAGTGATGAATTCGGGTGGTGCGACGTGGATTTTCTTATCCGGGGTGCGCAGGGCTGCTTTCAGATTGCCGTATTCCCGCGGGCCGAACACCCACCCGTGGGGATGGGCCATGATGTCGCGCCAGCGGACCCGTCGACCGGTCGCCACCAGCAGTCGGTTGATCCAGTGCGGGGTGAATTCCAGCGTCGGTCGGCGGGTCAACCGGGCGATGCGACGGGTGCCCTTGATAAACCCGTTGATGCCTTTGAACCCGAGGAAGGGTCGCTTCATCGCCAGGGTCAGGTCCAGGAAGATGCGCCATTCCTCGCGCGCGCCCGGTGGCGGCTCGACAGCTTTGGGTCCGTACTGCACGTAGGGCGCGTCGTACATGCCGCTGGTGAACGACGGCAGGTCGGCGCGCTCCAGCCAGTGCACCGCGGGTAGCAGCCAATGGGCGTGCCGGTGGCTTTCGCGCTGCACGAAGTCGATGGCCACCAACAGGTCCAACTGCGCAAAAGCGTTGTCCAGCTTGGCCCCGTCCGGCCCGGAGATCACCGGGTTGCCGCAGTTGATCACCATCGCCCGAATCTGGCCGTGCCCCGGGGTGGTGATCTCGTCGGGCAGTTCGTCGATACCGTGATTGCCCGCGACCATGGTCCTGCCCTGTAGCCGCGACAGGTGCGGCGCCTGTTTGGCCAGGGCGGCCATCCCGAGCGAGTCGACGTAACCGCGTTCGAAGCGGCGCCCGCCGGGCCGATCCATCCGGCCGGTGATGACGTTGAGGACATGGCCCAGCCATTCGGCAACAGTGCCGGCCAGATGCAGCGACACCCCGGTCCTGGTGACCACCATCGCCGCCGACGCCTTTGCGAATTCCCTTGCAATGGCTTCGATCTGAACGCGGGGGAGGTCGCAGCGGGCTGCCAGGTCGTCGAGGTCGGCGTCGGCCACCAGCGCTCGCAGCGCGGGCACGCCGACCGCCAGCTCGCGGCAGTCCTCCTGATGTTCTGAGCCCTCGTCGAGGATCACCTTGACCATCGCCAGCAGCAGGGCCCAGTCCTGACCGGGCCGGACGGCCAGGTGCACGTCGGCTTTGTCGGCGGTCTCGGTGCGCAACGGGTCCACCACGACGATCTTGGCGCCCAGGGCTCGACGGGCCTGCGCCCGCTGCCAGCCGCCCGGGGCAGTTTCCAGCCAATTCCAGGCGCTGATTGCGGGATTGGTGCCGACAAGCAGGAAGTAGTCGCAGCTGTCGATATCGGAGACCGGGACCATCAGATCCGAGCCGTACATCGCACCCGCGACAACGTGCAGCGCGTTCTGGTCGACGGATCCGACGAAGTAGCGGCTGTTGGTGCCGATGGCGTCCAACCAGCCGTTCATGAACAAGATGTTGGACGAGGAGAACCCGGCCGGGTTACCGGTGTAGCTGCCGATGGCGTCCGGACCGCCCTGGTCGATCAGGGTGTTCATCCGGGCGGCGATATCGGCGATGGCCTCAGCCCAGGTGGCCTCGACGTACTTCTCGCCCACCCGGCGCATCGGGTTCAGGATTCGGCGCGGGTGCTCGACAGCCTGGTTCGCGGTGCGGCCTTTGGCGCAGAAATCTTTCCAGGTGTACGGATTCTGTTTGTCGGGCGCGATTTTCAGCACCCGGTTGTCTTCGACGGTCACCTCGACGCCGCAGGACGCCATGCAGTACCGGCAGAACGTGTGAACGGTCTGGGTAGTCATCCGCGGGTCGAGGTGACCGGACCGAAGTCGCCGGCTACTTCAGGCAGCTGCCGCCGTCGATGGGCAGCGCAACGCCGGTGATGAAGCGGGCCTCATCGGAGGCCAGGAACAACACCGCGTTGGCGATGTCCTCCACCTCGACCCAGCCGATGGGCAGCGTGTGCATGAATTCGCCGACCACCTTCATGTCGTCCGGGCCCGGGTTCTCCAGATCCGGCCGGAACAACTTCATGGTGCCCTCGTTCATGAACAGCGGGGTGTTGACATTGGTGGGGCACACCGAGTTCACCCGGACATTCTGCGCGCCCAGTTCGACGCCGAACGTCTTCATCAGCCCGATGACGCCATGCTTGGCGGCGATGTAGTGCCCGGTGTGGGGGTAGGCCTTCAGGCCGCCGACTGAGCTGGTCAGGATGATCGAGCCGCCGCGCCCACCGGCGAGGATGTGGGGCACACCGGCTTTCACCGTCTTCCAGACTCCGCTGAGGTTCACGGCGATCATGTCGTCCCAGTCGCCCTCGCTGGTCTTGTCTAGCGTCTGGCCGCCGTTGCCGATACCGGCGTTGGCCACGATGATGTCCAGCCGGCCCAGTTGGTCGACGCCGGTGTCGACCGCGGTCTTGAGGGCGTCGTAGTCCCGGACGTCGACCTCTGCGGTGTAGATCTGCCGGTTGTGTGCCTTCACCAGGTCGGCGGTCTCGGCCAGATCCTCCGGTGTGGACAACGGGATTCGCACGCTGTCGATCTGCTTGCAGATGTCGATGGCGATGATGTCGGCGCCCTCTTGTGCCAGCCGTACGGCGTGGGCACGGCCCTGCCCGCGTGCGGCACCTGTGACGAAGGCGACCTTGCCCTCTACGCGTCCTGCCATGGTGAGTTCCTCAATTCGGTTGGGAGAGTGGTCTTCTAATTAGGGATGAAGGCGGGTAGCGCGTCCCAGCCGCGAATCGTCGACGTCGACGACAGGACGGCGTTGGGCATGTCCACTTGCCATTCGGGGAAGCGTTTGAGCAGCTCCTCCAAGGCGACCCGGCCTTCGAGCCGGGCCAGGGCGGAGCCCAGGCAGAAGTGTGCCCCGACGCTGAAGCCCAGGTGTGGGCGCACCGTGCGGTTGATGTCGAAAATGTCGCCCTCGGGTGCGAATTGACGATGATCGCGGTTGGCCGCGCCGATCAGCATCATCATGATCGCGCCCTGCGGCACCGTTTGACCGTAGTACTCGACATCGCGGGTGACGTAGCGGGCCACGTGCGGTGCGGGTGGCTCGAAGCGAACCAGTTCCTCGATGGCCCTGGGGATCAGGCTGGGATCCTCGACGAGCTGGCGTCGTTGATCCGGATGCTCGCCGAGAACCTTGCCGGCCCAACCGATCAGCCTGGTGGTGGTGTCATTGCCTGCACCGGCGACGACGTTGAGATAGATCAGCAGTTCGTCGCGGGTCAGTCGGCGAGTGGTCCCGGTTTCGTCCACGAATTCGACGTTGAGCAGTTCGGTCATGATGTCGTCAGACGGGTTGTCCACGCGCCAGTCGATGTAGTCGGCAAAGATATCGCCGCTGACCAACCCCTCTTCGGCGGCCTTCATAGGTTGGCCCGCTTCAGTTTTCATCTGCTCGGTGACATGGTCGCGGACCGCTTGCTGATCCTGTTCGGGAATGCCGATGAGGGCACTGATGGTCTTCATCGGCATCACGGCACCGAGGTCGGCGACGAAGTCGAACTTGCCAGTACCGACCACCGCGTCGAGGCTCTGGGCGCAGTAACCCCGGATCTTCTCCTCAAGCAGGGCGATCTTGCGCGGGGTGAACATCCGGGCCAGTAGCTTGCGGTGGATGTCATGAACCGGGGGGTCTTCGAAGATCAGCACGCCGGACGGAATGGGGAAGTCCGCCCGGATAAGTTCCAGGATCGCGCCTTTCGCCGAACTGAACAGGCCGTGATTCACGATGCCCTTGTTGACGTCGTCGTAGCGGCTCAGCGCATAGAAGTCGTGTTCGGCGTTGTAGTACAGCGGCGCTTCCTCGCGCAGCCGGGCGAACACCGGATAGGGGTTCGCGTTGATCTCGACGTTGTACGGATCAAAATAGACGTCGTTGGCGGCACTTATCGTCATGGCGCAGTGTCCTTTGCAAACTGGCGGACTGCCCCGAGGTGAGCTGACCTCAGAAAGCTTGGATGTCCTACAAAATCAGGACATTGCCACGAAATCTGTTGACTGTCAACGAAATAGTGAATGGTCGTGAGCGATAATCGCACCATGACAAGTACCGGCCGCCTCTGTTATGCGACCGGGGTGAAGTTGATGTGCAGTTCGGTCAGTCCGCGCAGGATGAACGTCGGCTCATAGGTGAAGCTTCGCGCCTCCACCGGGCCGTGTTTGAGGTCGTTGATGCTGATGTCGGCCATCCGGTCGAGGATGCGCTGCACGCTGACCCTGCCCTCGACTCTGGCCAGTGGGCCACCGGGGCAGGAGTGCACGCCGCGACCGAAGGCCAGATGTTCGCGGACGTTGTGCCGGTCGATCTGGATCTCGTGTGGGTTCTCGAAATGCCTTGGGTCGCGGTTCATTCCGCCGGGACACACCATCACGACGGTGCCTGCCGGAATGTCGACGTCGGCCAACACCGTGTCCTTCTTGGCCAGCCGGAAGGCGCTCTTGACGGGGCTCTCCATCCGGAGCATCTCCTCGACGAAGGCCGGAATTCGCGCGGGTTCGTCACGCAGTTGCTGCGCGATCTCGGGATGCTCGGCCAACACCCGCACCGCTGAGCTCAGCAGTTTGGTGGTGGTGTGCTGGCCCGCTGCGAACAGGAAGGTGGCCGACCGGACGACCTCGACCACCTCGGGGGTGGAGCCGTCGGGATACTTGCCCTCGGCCAGCGCGGTCAGCACATCACCGCGCGGTTCCTGCCGGCGGTCCTCGATGTACTTGCTGAACTTGTCGTCGAGCCAGGCCAGCGGATTGTGTGCCAGCAGGTCGCCCTCCAGGGAGCCGACCCGGCTGCCTTCGTGGCCGCCCGCCAGCACCACCCGGAACGCCTCGTGGTCCTCTTCGGGCACACCGAGGAGGTCGGCGATCACCAGCATGGAGAACGGGTTGGCGTAGTCGGCGAGGAATTCGCATTCGCCCTTGGCCAGGAATTCGTCGAGCTGCCGATCCGCCAGGCGCCACATGAATTCTTCGTTGGTCTTCAGCCGGCTCGGTGTCAGCAGCCGGTTCAGCAGAGAGCGGGCCCGGGCATGGTCGGGCGGATCCATGGTGACCATGTGCTCGCTCATGATCATGTCCGCGCGATGCGCTTCGAGCTGCTCGCTGATGTCGGAGCCCTCCGGCGTGAACGGCAGCGGTGGGAAGGGCCCACCGACGGCGATGGCCGAGGAGTAGATGTCGTTGTTCTTGAAGACGATGCTGGCTTCCTCGTAACCGGTCACCGCCACCACGTCGTACATGGACGTCTTGAGGACCGGGCACTTCGACCGCAGATGGTCGTAGTACGGGTAGGGGTCCGGCACCAGCGACGGGTCGGTGAAAAAGTCAACAGAATCGTAATCGGGCAAAAGGATCTCCTGAATGGGCTGACAGGTGCTGAGCACTTGCTTAGCATGTGTTCTAGCACACGGTCAAGGAAATCGGAGCGGCGATAGCATGACCGTTCGAGAACTTCGGTAAATCGACGGAAATGAGGTGAACACGGTGGCGGCACCTCGCAGGCTCGGCGCGCCCGACGCAAAGAATCGAACGGTGCTGTTGAACGCGGCGGAACAGCTGATGCGGGAGGAGGGCTACGCCGCGGTGACCTCCCGTCGGGTGGCTGAGACGGCGGGCTTGAAACCCCAGCTGGTGCATTACTACTTCCGCACCATGGACGACCTGTTCCTGGAGATGTTCCGGCGGGGTGCTGAGCAGATGCTGCAGTACCACCAGCGGGCACTCAAGGCACGCCAGCCGCTCTGGGCATTGTGGGAGCTGAGCACCGAGGCCGCGGGTACCGCGATGACGATGGAGTTCATTGCGTTGGCGAACCATCGCAAGGTGCTGCGCTCGGAGATCGCCCGCTACGCCGAGATGTTCCGCGCCGAGCAGATCAAGACTCTGACCAGCGCGATCGAACGCTACGACGTCGACTTCGACGAGTTCCCACCCACTGTGCTGATGGTGCTGATGACCGGCGCCACCCAAGCCCTGGTCCAGGAGCAGATGCTGGGCATGCTGGCCGGCCACGAGGAGACCGTGCGGTTCGCCAGGAAGTGGCTGACGGTGCTGGAGGGCGAGCGCCTGCCCGACGACGACTGGCGCTCGCTCTGAGCCCTGATTGCCGGGCTCCTCAGCCTCGCTCGTTCCTCGCTCCGCATCGTCGCCCGGCTAGGCCCCGATTGCCGGGCTAGGTGCGGGCCCGGCGCCCACCATTCATTACCCGATCCGCGGCAGCCCAGTGCTCGTCGTCGATCCAGAGGTGGGCGAACGCGCCGACTGCTTCGTCGGGGGTGGCCCCACCGATCACCCGTTTGATATCGCCGGCCGGGCGATTGGTCAACGATCGCGCGATGGCCCGCCAGCCCTCGTCGAAGGCCGCGCGGGGCAGCACCTGATCCACCAGGCCGAAGCGTTCGGCGGTAGCCGCGTCCAGGATGCGCCCGGAGCCGGCCAGCAGCAGGGCCCGGCCCGGTCCCACCAGAGCAGCCAGCCGCTCGGCGCCACCCCAGGCCGGCATGATCGCCAGCGTCACCTGGTTGAAGCCGATCTTGATGTCATCTGCCGCGATGCGAATGTCGGCGGCCACAGCCACCTCGGCGCCCCCACCAAGGGCGTGCCCGTTCAGCGCTGCGATCACCGGGGCCGGAAAGGCGGCGATCTGGTCGCAGATCAGCCGCATCCGCCAGGCCATCGCCGCCGCCTCGTCCAGGGTGCGGAGCTTGCTCAACTCCTTGAGGTCGCCGCCGGAGACGAACGCCCGGTCACCTCCACCGCGGATGACCAGCGCCAGCGCCCCACGCGCCTGGTCGAGTGCGCGCTCCAGCTGATCCATCGTTTCCGGGGCTATCGCATTGCGGGCCGCAGGCCGATTGATGGTGATGACGGCCAGGCCGTCATCGAGCTCCAGATCGACCATGAACGCGTTCTCCTACTGTGATATTGGCATTCTCCAAAACTGAGAATAACATCGCGCCTAGATTCGAATGGCCCGGTCATCGACTGTTCTGGAGTGTCCACCCTATGCGTGAGATCCCCGCCGAATTGCGTCAGCGCTACCTGGCGGAGGGTTGGTGGACGCAGGACACGTTGGGCGATCTGTTGGCTCGCGGATTGGCCGGGGCACCGCAGGCGAAGTTCCGGGTGCACTCCGCGGTGCGGCCATGGTCGGGCACGTTCGCCGAGGTGGAACTGATCGCCCGGCGGCTCGCTGCCGGCCTCAAGGCGCGTGGCGTCGGGCCGGGTGATGTGTTGGCCGTCCAGCTGCCCAATTGGATGGAAGCGGCGGCCACGTTCTGGGCGGCCGCGCTACTGGGTGCGGTGGTGGTTCCGGTGGTGCACTTCTATGGCCGCAAGGAGCTGTCGCACATTTTCGCCGACGCCCGCCCGACGGTCTTCGTGACCGCAGAGCGGTTCGGGCGCATGGAGTTCGACGCGCAGGCGTGTGGGTCGGTGCCCATCGTGGCGGTGGTGGGCCGTGATTTTGATGAAATGCTGGCCGCCGAACCCATGCTGGGAACCGGGGCCGTCGATCCCGCGGGGCCGGCGTTGATCGCGTACACGTCGGGGACCACCAGCGCGCCGAAAGGTGTGGTGCACAGCCATCACAGCCTGGTCCACGAGACCCGCCAACTCGCTGACCTGTTCCCGGCGGATCGCGGCGACCAGCTGACCGCTGCACCGGTGGGGCACTTCATCGGAATGCTGAACGCACTGCTGATTCCCGTGCTCGACGGCGCGTCGATCAACCTCCTCGACGTCTGGGATCCGGGTCGGGCGCTGGCCCTGATGCTCAGCGACGGTCTGGAGATGGGCGGCGGCGCAACCTATTTCGTCACCAGCCTGCTGTCTCACCCGGATTTTACCGCCGAGCACCTGCAGTTCATGAGATACGCGGGGCTCGGCGGCTCCTCGGTGCCCGCCGCGGTCACGCGGCGGCTCGCGGCTCTCGGGGTCACCGTCTACCGGTCCTACGGCAGCACCGAGCATCCGTCTGTCACCGGGTCCGTGCACACCGCGCCGGAGGGCAAGCGGCTGTTCACCGACGGCCGGGCGTTTCCCGGGGTCGAGGTGCGATTGGCGCCGGACGGGGAGATCGTGTCGCGTGGGCCCGACCTGTGCCTGGGGTACACCGACGAAGCGTTGACGGCCAAGGCCTTTGACCCTGACGGCTGGTACCACACCGGCGATATCGGGGTGTTCGACGACGACGGATATCTGACGATCACGGACCGCAAGTCCGACATCATCATCCGCGGCGGCGAGAACATCAGCGCCCTGGAGGTCGAGGACATCCTGCTCGGCATGCCCGGCGTCGTCGAGGCCGTGGTGGTCGCGGTGCCAGACGACCGACTGGGGGAGCGGGCGGCCGCGGTGCTGCGGATGCAGGCCGGTCAGCCACTGCCCACGCTGGCCGAGGTGCGCGCGCATTTCGAGGCCTGCGGGGTGGCGCGGCAGAAGTGGCCGGAGTACCTGCGGGAGGTGTCGGACTTCCCCCGCACCCCCAGCGGCAAGGTACAGAAGTTCAAGGTCCGGGCCGAGCTGGGCGCTGAACCGACCCCCGGAGCCATTGCTCATCAGACACTTTGAGAATATGATTCTCACAGACTGAAAAGGAGCATTCCATGGGGCAACTCTCGCACCGGGTCGACGTACCGTTTCCGCTCTTCGACGCGGACAACCACCTCTACGAGCCGCCGGAGGCGCTGACCAAGTTCCTGCCGAAGGAGTACAAGGACGTCGTCCAGTACGTCGAGATCAATGGGCGCACCAAGATTGCCCTCAAGGGCCAGATCAGCAACTACATCCCGAACCCCACCTTCTCGGTGGTCGCCAAGCCGGGCGCCTGGGAAGAGTATTTCAAGTTCGGCAACCCCGAAGGCAAGAGCAAGCGCGAACTGTTCGGTGAGCCCATGCGGGCCATCCCGGCGTTCTTCGAGCCCGCTCCGCGCCTGGAGAAGATGAACGAACTCGGTCTCGACCGGTCGTTGATGTTCCCGACGCTGGCCAGCCTGATCGAGGAGCGGTTGTCCGACGACCCCATCGCCATCCACGTCATCGTGCACGCCCTCAACGAGTGGCTGGACGACGTCTGGGGCTTCAACTACCAGAATCGCATCTTCACCACGCCGGTGATCACCCTGCCCATCGTCGAGAAGGCCATCGAGGAGCTGGACTGGGCGGTCAAGCGCGGTGCCCGCGCCATCCTGATCCGACCGGCACCGGTGCCCGGCTTCCGCGGCCCGCGGTCGTTCGCGCTGCCCGAGTTCGACCCGTTCTGGCAGAAGTGCGTCGAGTACGACGTGTTCGTCGGCATGCACTCCAGCGACAGCGGTTACTCCCGTTACACCTCCGAGTGGGATGGCGGAGCGCAGGAGATGCTGCCGTTCCAGACCAACGCGATGGGCATCCTCAACGAGTGGCGCCCCATCCAGGATGCGGTGGCCTCCTGGGTCATCCACGGCGCGCTGTTCCGGTTCCCCACCCTGAAGGTGGGCATCGTCGAGGCCGGTTCGAAGTGGATGTTCCCGTTGCTGGACTCCATGGCCGAGGTGTGGAAGAAGGCGCCGGAGGCGTTCCTCGGAAACCCGATCGAGGAAATCAAGAACCGCATCTACGTCAGCCCGTTCTACGAAGAGGGCATCGACGACCTGATCAACCTGATCGGTGTGGAACAGGTGCTCTACGGCTCCGACTGGCCC
>JBEVHL010000111.1:0-18485 GCA_040511255.1 Mycobacterium sp.
GCCTGTTCGGCAATGGCGGCAACGACTTTCGGATGCTGATGGCCGATGTTGGTGAACACCAGCTGCCCGGAGAAGTCGAGCAGCTTGTTGCCGTCGCCGTCCCAGACGTACTGTCCGTCGGCGGCGATGATCGTCATCGGCTTGATCTGCGCCTGCGCCGACCAGGAGTGGAAGACGTGCTTGCGGTCGAGTTCGTAGGCGTGCGCGCCCTCAGCGATGGCGCTCTCGACGTCCTGGCCGGTCGGCAGCAGATGTGATGTCGTACTTGTCATGGCTCAATACTCTCAGTTGTTCTGGGGAAAGCCGAGGTTGATACCGCCGTGGCTGGGGTCGAGCCAGCGGGTGGTGACAACCTTGCCGCGGGTGAAGAAGTGCACACCTTCGGTGTCGTGTGCGTGGGTGTCGCCGAACAGCGAGCTCTTCCAGCCGCCGAAGCTGTAGTACGCGGTCGGCACCGGGATGGGCACGTTGATTCCGACCATACCGACCTCGACCTCGTTCTGGAACCGGCGCGCAGCACCGCCGTCGTTGGTGAAGATCGCGGTGCCGTTGCCGTACGGGTTGGAGTTCACCAGGTTGAGGGCTTCGTCGTAGGTGTCCACCCGGACCACCGAGAGCACGGGGCCGAAGATCTCGTCGGTGTAGATGCTCATGTCGGTGGTGACGTTGTCGATCAGCGTCGGGCCCAGCCAGAAACCGTCGGAAGCCCCGTCTTCGCCGTCGACCTTGACCCCGCGGCCGTCGACCACGATGGTCGCGCCGTCGGCTTCGCCCGCGTCCACATAGGACGCGACCTTGTCCCGGTGGGCCTTGGTGACCAGCGGACCCATGTCGGCGTTGCCGGTACCGTCGCCAGTCTTCAAAGTCGTTGTGCGCGCGGCGATTTTGCTGACCAGTTCGTCGGCGATCGGGCCGACGGCCACCAGCGCGGAGATCGCCATGCAGCGCTCTCCCGCCGAGCCGAAGCCCGCGTTGACCATGGCGTCGGCGGCCAGGTCCAGGTCCGCGTCCGGTAACACGATGGCGTGGTTCTTCGCACCGCCGAGGGCCTGCACGCGCTTGCCGTGCCGGGTGCCGGTCTCGTAGACATACTGCGCGATCGGGGTGGAGCCGACGAAGCTGATCGATTTGATCGCCGGGTTGGTCAGCAGCTCGTCGACGGCGACCTTGTCACCCTGCAGCACGTTGAACACGCCCGCGGGCAGGCCGGCTTCGGCCCACAGCTCGGCGATCCACAGCGCTGCCGACGGGTCCTTCTCGGACGGCTTGAGCACCACGGTGTTTCCGGTGGCGATCGCGATGGGGAAGAACCACATCGGCACCATGGCCGGGAAGTTGAACGGGGAGATGATGCCGACGGGTCCCAGCGGCTGCCGGATCGATGCCACGTCGACGTTGGTCGACGCGTTCTCGGTCATCCCACCCTTGAGCAGGTGCGCGATCCCGCAGGCGAATTCGACGACCTCTTGCCCGCGGCTGACCTCGCCGAGCGCATCGGAGACGACCTTGCCGTGCTCGGAGGTGATGATCTGGGCGAGTTCGTGCTTGCGGGCGTTCAGCAGTTCCCGGAAGGCGAACAGAATGGTGGTGCGCTTGGCCAGCGAGGTGTCGCGCCAGGCCGGGAATGCCGCGGCGGCAGCGGCGATGACGGCGCGGGCGTCGTCGATATCGGCCAGGGCCAGCTCGGCGGTGATCTGCCCGGTGGCCGGATTGGTGACGGGCGCAGTGCGGTCGCCGGTGCCGGCGAACTTCTTGCCGTCGGACCAGTGGCTGATGGTGCGAACGCGGGTGCTCAGTGTCATGCCTCAAGTGTGGGGGAGCTGTCGCACGCGGCAGGCCGGCAATCCGTAATGAAAAGCGGAGTTGTCTTTACACTATGTTATGCAACCGACCATCCGCGAAATCCTCATGCTGCCGGTGATGACCGGCGGTCAGCCCGAGATCGTGGCCGGCGGGCCTGAGGCCTTGGACCGACCGGTGCGGTGGGTGCACGTCAGTGATCTTGCCGACCTGTCCAACCTGCTCGAAGGTGGCGAGCTGGTGCTCACCACCGGGCTGGCACTGACCGACCCTGCGCACCGCGCCGAATACCTGCCCCGACTGGCGGCTGCGGGTGCCATCGGCGTCGTCGTCGAACTGGGACTTCACGTCGAGCAGGTCCCGGCAGACGTCCTGGCCGCGGGCCGCGACCTGGCGCTGGCGGTGATCGTGCTGCATCACCCGGTCCGGTTCGTCGAGGTCACCGAAGCCGTCCACCGCAAGATCGTCGCCGACCAGTACGCCGAGGTGGACTACGCCCGCCGCGTGCACGAAGCGTTCACGGATCTGAGCATGAGCCGGGCGTCGCTGGACGAGATCGTCGCGGCGGCCGCCGACATCCTGGCCACGCCCGTCGTACTCGAAGACCTCAACCGCCAGGTGCTGACGTTCGCCGGCCACGGTGTCCCCACTGCCGATCTTCTGGCCGATTGGGACCGCCGGTCCCGGCTGACCCCGGCATCGGGTGCGGATTCGTGGGTGGCCCGACCCGTCGGTGCGTACCGACAGGAGTGGGGCCGTCTCGTCGCGCCCGAGGTCGTCGGCCCCGGTGACCGCGCCGTCACCACCACCCTGGAACGCGCCGCCCAGGCATTGGCGATGCATCGGATGGTGGAGCAGGACCGCACCTCCCTGGAGTTGCGCGCACAGGGTGGTCTGGTCGAAGACCTGCGCAGGGGACGCATCCGGGACGAGGCGGAGGCCACCAGCCGGGCATATGCCCTCGGGTTGCGTCCGGCGCTGACCTACGTGCCCGCCACCATGCGGTGGCCGGAGACCACCGGTGTCGATCAGGTGGTGGTCCAGCAGCGCCGGGCCAGAATGCTGGATGCCGTTGTGCACGCGACCCGTTCGGCTGGGCACACCCTGTTGGCAGCCAGCGCGGACGGCAGTCAGATCGATCTGCTGCTGGCACCGCAACGCACCACATCGGGGGCCGGCCTGCCTGCTGCCGTGCTCGCCGCGGTCTGTACCTCGATTCAGCGAGCCGTGGCCCGCATCGAGGGCGTGGCCCCATGCGTCATCGGGGTGGGACCCGAATCGAGCCGACTGGTCGACGCTGCCGGCGGACTCGCCGAAGCCGCACACATTGCGGAGGTCGCCCTCGCGCTGCCCCACGCGGCGGACAAGCCGTACTACCGCGCGGCCGACGTGCGCCTGCGCGGTCTGGTCGGCCTGATCCGGTCGGACCCCCGGGTGCAGGCGTTCGCCGAGACCGAACTGCGGGGGCTGCTCGAGCATCGGGCCAAACACCCCGATCGCGGTGCGCAGGCCTTCGAATTGCTGCGCAGCTTCCTCGACGTCGGCGGCAACAAGACCGAACTCGCCAAGCGCACCCATCTGTCCCGTCCGACGCTGTATGCGCGGCTGGCCGGGCTGGAGCGCCTGCTCGGCGCCGACCTCGACAACGCGGAATCGCGGACCTCGCTGCATGTGGCGACGCTCATCCTGGACCGGGCGGGCAGTCCGAACTCACAGTGACCAGGCCCGACGAATGGCGTCGCCGGGGCCGTCGTTGTGCTGGGATGAGCCGGTGCCCGAAGAGCTTGGAAGACCGCAGGATCCACCACCGCTGGCGGTGACGGCGCGGGCGATCACCGTGCGCGGACCGTGGGGCCCGGTCTACGGCCCTACCGATCTTGACGTCGACGCCGGCGGCGTGACCGTGCTGGGGTGCCCGGCGGGTTCGGGCCGCACCGCCCTGCTGATGACGCTGGCCGGGCGGATGCGACCGATGGCGGGGGAGCTGACGGTATTCGGGCACACCCGCGCGAAGGACATCTTCGGCGTGTCGGCGCTGGCCGGAATCGACGAACTCGACACCGTCGCCGAGGCGGTCACAGTTCGCGATCTGATTACTGAGCAACTGAGGTGGAACGCGCCCTGGTACCGGCTGATCCGTCGGGCCGAGCAGTCGGATCTCGCGACGGTGTGTGGCCCGGTGTTCGGCGAGCTGCCGTTGCCGCCGCTGACCGAATACTTCGACGAGCTCAGCGAACTAGACCGACTGCTGCTGCGAATCTCGTTGGCCAACACGGGCCGACCACCGTTGCTGGTGGTTGGCAATCTGGATTTCGTGACCAGCGACCGCAACCGCGACCTCTTGGTCGGCCGCCTGGTGGACCTGGGTCGGCAGCAGACCGTGATCACCGCGACCGTCAACGGCGTTGCCGGACATGACGTCCGGCTGCTGCCGGTCACCAACACCTCCCGCAGCGAGACGGCGGACGCAATTCACACGACGAAAGACGGGGCGTAGCCGTGCTGGCCGGAATGTCGTTGGGCACCGATCTGAAGAAATACTCCCGCGGCGCGTTGCCCAGGATCGCACTGGTGACCATCGTCTTGATGCCGCTGCTGTACGGCGCGATGTACCTGTGGGCGTTCTGGAATCCGTTTGCAGAGGTGAGCAAGGTACCCGTCGCGCTGGTGAACGAGGACGCCGGCGCAGTGGCGCAGGGTCAGCAACTGAAGGCAGGCGACGAGGTCGCCGAGGCGCTGATGAAGTCCGGGCAGCTGGATTTGCATCAGGTGTCCGCGGCCGACGCGGCGGCGGGGGTGGGCAGCGGCAAGTACTACTTCTCCATCACGCTGCCAACGGATTTCAGCGCCGACATCGCCTCCCCGGCCGGCGGCCAACCTCAGCAGGCGCAGCTCAGGTTCACCTTCAACGACGCCAACAACTACCTCGGCTCGATCATCGGGCAGAACGCCGCCCGTGAGGTGCTCAACGAGGTCAACGGGAAGATCGGGGAACGCACGGTCGGCACCGTGTTGACGGGCCTGACCGACGCCGGAGCCGGGCTGGTCAAGGCGGCCGACGGGGCCGATCAACTTGCCACCGGTCTGACCTCCGCTGACAGCGGCGCGCATCAACTTGCCACGGGTGCCCACACATTGGCCAGCAGCATGGCCGTCGCGCGAGACGGTTCGGCACAGCTGGCGGCGGGCACCCGCGAGCTGTCGACGTCGATCGATAAGGCCACCGATCCACTGCTGCACGTATTGGATCGGGTCGGCAGTCTG
Source organism: Mycobacterium sp. (assembly GCA_040511255.1). Classification (GTDB taxonomy): domain Bacteria; phylum Actinomycetota; class Actinomycetes; order Mycobacteriales; family Mycobacteriaceae; genus Mycobacterium. The sequence continues at coordinate 5,065 of JBEVHL010000111.1, forward strand.
AACCTGGATCCCACCGAGGTCGGGATGGCCGCCGAACGCCTCAGCGGTGCGGTGCGCTCGACGACCGACCGCATCGCCGCACTCAACATCGATCAGGCGCAGGCCGCCGCCATCGTCGATCAGGCGGTGAATCTGTTGAGCACCAACCCCGATCCGGCGGTACGCGATCTCGGCAACTTCCTCGGTGGTGCGCAGCGCCTGCTGGTCGCCCAGGGTATCGACCCCACCACCGACGCCGGCCTGCTGAAACTGCGCGACAGCGCCAACCAACTGCAGACCGAACTCGGCGATCCCAACAGCGAGCTGCGGACGTTCCTTACCGCAGCGCTCAACGGCGGCTTGCGCCAGGAAGTCGTCAAGCTGCGCAGCGGGGTAGACCAGCTGAACTCCGGCGCGCAGCGACTGTCCTCCGGCTTGGTCCAGCTCACCGACGGCAGTCGCCAATTGGCCAACGGTGCGACAAAATTGGCGGACGGCACCGACAAGCTGCAGGCCGGTGGTCAGGAGCTGGCAGGCAAGCTGCGGCAGGGCTCGGCCCAGGTGCCGTCCTGGACACCCGCACAACGCACCCAGGTCGCCCACACGTTGTCCGCGCCGGTCGCACTGGATCTGGTCTCCCACAACCAGGCGGCCACTTTCGGCACCGGATTTGCACCGTTCTTCCTGCCGTTGGCGCTCTTCATCGGCGCACTCATCATCTGGATGCTGTTGACCCCGTTGCAATCCCGACCCATCGTCAACGGGCTCGGTGCATTGCGGGTGGTGCTGGCCTCATACTGGCCGGCTTTGTTGGTCGCCGCGTGCCAGGTGGTGGTGATGTACGTGGTAGTGCATTTCGGCGTCGGTCTGCACGCCAAGTATCCGATCGCCACAGTGAGCTTCCTGCTTTTGGTCGCCGCGGTCTTCCTCGCGCTGATCCAGGCGTTCAACTCGGTATTCGGTGTAGCCGTCGGCCGGGTGGTCACGCTGGCGTTCCTGATGTTGCAGCTGGTGTCGGCCGGTGGCATCTATCCCGTGGAGACCACGGCGAAACCGTTCCAGATCATCCACCCGTTTGACCCGATGACCTACGCGGTCAACGGGTTGCGTCAGCTGACCGTCGGCGGGATCGACTCGCGACTGTGGGTCGCGATCGCGGTGCTCACCGGTGTGTTGGCCGCCGCATTGGCTGCCAGTGCGTGGTCGGCCCGGCGTAACCGGCAATACACGATGGAACGGCTCTACCCGCCGATCGAAGTCTGACCTCGGCGCAAAGAGGCGTCAGTCGGCGCCGAGCAGTGCCGACGGGCCGCGGTTCATCAGCTGACGGGCCACGATCAGCCGCTGAATCTCGCTGGCGCCCTCCCAGATTCGCTCGACCCGTAGTTCGCGGAACATCCGCTCGGCGACGTTCTCGCGCATGTAGCCGCGGCCACCGAACACCTGAACGGCGCGATCGGCGATGCGCCCGGCAGTCTCCGAGCAGTACAGCTTGGCCATCGAGGCCTGCCCGTGCAACGCCTTGCGGTCCAGGCCCGCATCGATCGACCGGGCCACCTCGTAGAGCATCGCGCGCGCGGCGAACAGCTCGGTGGCGCTGTCGGCCAGCATGGCGGCTACCAGCTGGTACTCGCCCAGCGGCTTACCATCGACGATCCGGACCTTGGCGAACCGCGTCATCTCGTCGACGAGGCGTTGCGAGGCGCCGACGCAGCGGGCCGCCACCATCAGTCGCTCGAACCGGAACCAGTCCTGGGTGAACGTCATGCCTTCGCCCTCGGCGCCGACCAGGTGCGAGACCGGCACGCGGACGTCGGTGAACGAGACAATCGGATGCTCGTCGGCGATGTGGTGCGAGTAGTGCGGCGTGCGCACGATTTCCATTCCCGGCCACGGCACGTCGACCACCAGCAGCACGTGGTCGCCGGCATGCGGGCCGTTCTCCAGTACGGCCTGGACGAAGAGATACTCGGCCAGGTTGTAGGAGGTGACGTGCCACTTGACCCCGTTGACCACGTACTCGTCCCCGTCGCGGCGGGCGCTGGCCCGCAGGTCGGACACATCGGAGCCGGCGAACTCCTCGGTGATCGCATAGGCCTCGTGCTTCTCCCCGCGCACCGCGGGCAGCAGCCAGCGTTCCCGCTGATAGTCGGTGGCCACTTCGACCCACCACTGCGGCGGAGTGTGCATCACCCAGGCCAACCCGTTGGTCACCGTACCGACTTGCTCCTGCACCAGAACCTGTTGCAGCGCAGTGCATCCCACGCCACCTGCCGACTGCGGGATATTGGTGGCGTACAGGCCCAGTTCGATCGCGCGGGCCTGATGTTCGGCGGCCAACTCCGCGGGCAGGGCCCCGCCGGCGAGTTCGGCATCGACCTCGTAGGGCATCAGAGTTTCGGCGAACTCGCGCGCTGTGTTGCGGATTCGCAGATCCTCGTCCGACAGACCGAACATGGGAGTGCACCCGTCCTCTCGAAGTCGTCAAGACCACTTGACTGAGCGTTCAGTCTATGTCAGCGTTTCACAGTATGACCAGCTTCCAGTCTCCTGATGTCGTGGTGGTGGGCGGTGGCACAGTCGGTGGTTGGACGGCCGTCCTGCTCGCCGAGAGCGGTCTGAAAGTCACTCTTCTCGAGGCGCAGACGCTGGGGGAGGGCGCCAGCAGTCGCGCCGCGGGCATGGTGCGCGCCCAGGGGGGCACCGAGACCGCCATCCGCCTCGGTATCCGCAGCCAGGAGTTCTACCGCGCCAGTGGGGACCGCTTTCCGCTGGACTGCGGATTCCGCGCGCAGGGTTATCTGATGCCCTGCTTCAGCCAGGCCGAGGTGGATCAGGCGCACGCCCGGATCGCCTTGCAGAAACAACTCGGACTCGACGTCGAATGGCTCTCCGCCTCCGATGTCGACGACCGCAACACCGGCCTGGCGCCCGGGGTGACCATGGGCGCCTCCAATGCCGACGGCGACGGCTACATCGACGCACCGCGCAATGTGCTGGCCTACACCGCCGCGTTGACCGCGGTCGGGGTGGACGTCCGGGAACGCTGCGCCTTCACGGGTCTGCGCACCGCGGGTGGCCGGGTGATCGGCGTGGACACTTCCGCCGGGCCGATCGACACCGAACGCGTAGTGCTCACCGGTGGACCGAAACTCGGTGAGGTCGGCTCGCTGGCCGGCGGGCGGATCCACGCCGGCGGCACCCGTCACCAGGTGGTGGTCACTGCACCCGTGCCGTCGCTCGACGTCGACGAACTACCCATGGTCTTCGACGTGGTCTCGGGAATCTATTGGCGGCCAGGCGAATCCGGTGGACTGCTGTGGGGGATGAGCAATCCCGACGAGGCGCCGGGAGTCGCAGGCGAGTTCGACTGGATCTATTACCGGAAGGCTCGCGACCGGATGGAGGAACTGTATCCGGCCATCGCCGGCCTCGGTTTGCGTCGCACCTGGGCCGCGACCATCGACTACACCCCGGACCATCTGCCGATCCTCGGCCCCCTGCTCACCGACGACGGCCCTGTCGCGGGCACCGTGGTCGCCAGCGCGGCCGGGCACGGCATGATGTGGGGCCCAGCGGTGGCACAGGTGGCCGCCGATTTGATCACCACCGGCGGCTGCGACTGGCTAGACCTCACCGATCTCGGCCTCGACCGGTTCGACGCGCAGGGCCGCAGTCGGGTTGCGCCCGAACCCATCTCGTTGCCGTTCCCGCAAGAAGTACACCAACAAGTAAGGACCTCATGACCCAGGCGATCATCACCCCCATCCTCGCCGGCGCGCTCGACGCGGAACTCGAAGACTGGGGTCCGCTGGAGGAGGCCACCGGTGAGCCGATGGCCACCCACGGTGTCGAGGTATGGGTCGACGGAGACTCGTCGGCGGGGATCTGGCAGTGCGCGCCCGGGCCGTCGCGCTGGAAGCTGGAGACCAACGAGGTCATCTACCTGCTGGCCGGCCGGATGACGGTGACCCCGGACGGCGGCGAGCCCGCCGAGATCGGCGTCGGCGACGTCGCAGTTTTCCCGCTCGGCTGGGCGGGCACCTGGGACATCCACGAAACCGTCCGCAAGGTCTACTCGATTTTCTGACCTGGTCCGCCGAGCGCGTTCCCGTCAGCTCAGGCCGGTAGCCGAGCGGCGCCTGCGCGATATCGCATCCACGCTGGCGGCCAGCAACAGCACGCCGCCGGTCACCAGGAAGTTGATGTACGACGACTGGTTGAGCAGGCCCAAGCCATTGGCGATGGTCGCGACCACCACACCACCGACCACCGCGTCGACCGCGCGGCCCTTGCCGCCAAAGAGGCTCGTCCCGCCGATCACCGCCGCCCCGACCGCGTAGAGCAGGGTGTTGCCCGCGCCGGACGCGGCCGACACCTTGCCGCCGTACGAGGCGGCGATGATGCCGCTCAACGCGGCCAATGAGGAACACACGACGAAGACCGACACCCGGATCCGGTTGACCCGGATACCGGCGCGGCGGGCGGCCTCGGCGTTACCGCCGACGGCGTAGACATGCCTGCCGTAGGCCGTGCGGGTGAGGACGAAGGTCAGCACGATCAGCAGGACCGCGACCAACGGCAACACGTAGGGGATGCCACGAATCGCGATGTTGGGGTTGACACTTCGATTGAGGCTCATCAGGTAGGTCACGCCGAGCACCACCAGCGCGACCGCGCCGATCCTGGCCAGCACCACCCCGAACGGCGGGTGATGCAGCGCGTGGGCCACCTTGGTGCGGAACCGGTACAGCTCGAGAAGGCCGAACCCGACGACGATCAGCAGCGCGCAGATCCAGCCTGCGGTCACCGGGAGGTTGGTTATCGTGATGCCGCGGATCACTGGATCATCGACCCGGACGGAACCGCCCTCGCCGATCAGTTTGAGGGTGACGCCCTGCAGGCCGAGGAAGAAGGCCAAGGTGACGACGAAGGACGGGATGCCGAGCCGCGACCGCAACACGCCGATCGCCAGACCGATCAGCGCGCCGCACACCACCCCGGCGAGAATCGCTGCCCACCAGGGCCATTGGAGGTTGACCACGGTCAGGGCCATCACGCAGGCCGACACCCCGCCCGCGACGCCCGCGGACAAATCGATATCGCCGAGCAACAGGACGAACACCAGGCCCATGGCGAGCACACAGATGGACCCGGCCTGGGTGACGAGGTTTGCCAGGTTCAGCGCCGACAGGAACCGCTCGTTCGCGGCGCCGAACACGACGAACAGCACCAGCAGGCCGAGAATGGCGGGCAGCGAACCCATATCGCCGCCGCGCACCCGTCGGACGTAGCCGCGGGCCGCGTCGGCAAACGTCGCGTCGGATCTGGCGTCGTCGGCGAAGTCGGTCTCCGCCAGCTCTGGTTTGAGGGTGGTCATGTGCCCGTCCTTGAGTCCCTTGACAGCTTTGGTGCCACTCACATCGACTGCGCCGCCTCGGACGGCGCCAGCCCCAGACTTCCGGAGCGGCCCGCGGTGATCAGTTCGACGACCTGGCTGTGGGTGACCTCGGAGGCCTTGACCTCCGCGGCCACCCGGCCCAGGTACAGCGCGCAGATCCGGTCGGCCACCTCGAACACGTCGGCCAAGTTGTGCGAGATCAGCACGACGCCAAGGCCCTGGTCGGCGAGCCGGCGCACCAGGTCGATGACCTGGCGGGTCTGCGCAACGCCGAGGGCGGCGGTGGGTTCGTCGAGCAGCACCACCTTGGAGTTCCACAGCACCGACTTGGCGATGGCCACGGTCTGGCGTTGGCCGCCGGACAGGCTGGCGACGGCCTGCCGGACGGATTTCACCGTCCGCACCGAGAGGGACGCCAGCGCCTCGCGGGCCAGCGTCTCCATCTTCGCCTCGTCGAGCATCCCGTGCTTGCGCACCTCCCGGCCGAGGAACATGTTCTCCACGATGTCGAGGTTGTCGCACAGCGCCAGATCCTGATAGACCACTTCGATGCCCAGCGCCGCAACGTCATTCGGGCCGCTGACGGTGACTTCGTTGCCTTCGAACAAATAGGTGCCGCTGTCGATCGGGTGGATCCCGGCGATCGCCTTGACCAGCGTCGACTTCCCGGCGCCGTTGTCACCCACCAGTGCAGTCACTTCGCCCGGATAGACACTGAAATCGACATCGTGCAGCACGTGCACCACGCCGAAGCTCTTGTTGACTCCGCGCAGCTCCAGGACCGGCTCAACCATGTCGGTCAGTTGATCCCGGCCGCGGTGCACGCGGCAGCGAAGTCGCCGGTGCAGACGTCCTGCTTGGTCGCGCCGCCGTCGGTGAACACCGTGTCGATGTTGGCCTTGGTGATCGACTTCGGTGTCAGCAGCACCGAGGGGACGTCGCGCTTGCCGGTGTCATCGCGCGACGTGCTGGTGGTGGCGACGGGCTTGCCGGTGGCCAGCGCGATCGCCGCCTCGGCCAGGGCATTGGCCTCTTCGGTGGCGGACTTGTAGACCGACATGCACTGGGTGCCCGCGACGATGTTCTGCAGGCCCTCGACGGTGGCGTCCTGACCGGTCACCGGGACCTGGCCGGCACGCTGGTTCTTCTGCAAGATCGAGATCACCGAACCGGCGAGACCGTCGTTGGCGGCGTAGACGCCGTCGATCTTGCCGTCGGCGGCGGTGTTCATCTGCTCGAAGATCGTGACGGCCTGATCGTTGTCCCAGTCCGGTACCGCCTGCTCCCCGACGATCTTGATGCTCGGGGTCTTGTCGATCACTGAATGCGCACCCGAGGCGAACAGCGTGGCATTGTTGTCGGTCGGAGATCCGTTGAGGAACACCACGTTTGCGGGCTTGCCGCCCAGGCAGTCGACCAGGCCCTGGCCCTGCAGCTCGCCGACCTTGGTGTTGTCGAAGGAGATGTACGCATCCGCCGACCCGCCGAGGGTGAGCCGGTCGTAGTCGATGGTCTTGACGCCCTGGGTGGCGGCCTTCTGCTGGATGGAGGCGCCGCTGTCGGAGTCGAGGTTGACGATCGCCAGGACGGTCACGCCGTCGGCGATCATGCCGTCGGCGATGGTGGCCATCTTGTCCGCGGAGCCTTCGGCGTTCTGGATGGAGTAGGGCACGCCTGCGGCCTTGAAGGCCGCTTCCAGTGCGGGCCGGTCTTTGGACTCCCACCGCACCGACGATTTGGTGTCCGGGAGGATGACGCCGATCTTGCCCTGGGATTCGGCGGTGCCCGAAGTCCCGCCGCCGCCACCGCCGCCACCGCTGCACGCGGTCAGGGCGAGGCCGAGCCCTGCCACCGTCGCGATTGTGAGATTGCGGAGTGTGCCTACTCGAGTCACGCCGACCGCCTCGCTTCCCTGTCGCCAGTTGAGTTCATTTTGGTTTGTTTCCGGTGGAAACTTATATCGTGACGTGAGTCACGTCTAGGTCGGTCCAGAGCCCGGCACGGTCAGCGGGCGCCCATCAGGTGCTCCAGGGCGAGCTGGTTCAGCCGGACGAAGCCGGACCCCTTTGCGCCGAAGTAGGCCTCGGCGTCGAACGTCTCGTAGGCGGCGGTGTCCGCCAGCAAATCGGCAGAGGTTTCCCCGGGGTTCAGCGTGGGCTCCCGCAGCTCGGCCACGCGGGCGGTCGCAAGTGCCTCGGCCACTTCGGGGTCCGCCCGGAAGGCCGCGGCGCGCTGTTTGAGCAGGAGGTACATCCGCATGTTGGCGGCCGCGGAGAACCAGACGCCGTCGCTGTCTTCGGTGCGGCTGGGTTTGTAGTCGAAATGCCGTGGGCCCAGGTAGCTCGGAGCGCCGTTGTCGCCACCGTTCTCCAGCAGATCGACCAGGGCGAAGGCGTTGGCCAGGTCGCCGTGGCCGAAGACCAGATCCTGGTCGAACTTGATTCCGCGCTGACCGTTGAGGTCGATGTGGAAGAGCTTTCCGCTGTAGAGCGCCTGGCTGATACCGTGCACGAAGTTCAACCCGGCCATCTGCTCGTGACCCGTTTCGGGATTGACGCCGACGAGGTCCGAATGGGCCAGGGTCGCGATGAACGCCAGCGCGTGGCCGACGGTCGGCAGGAGGATGTCTCCGCGTGGCTCATTGGGTTTCGGCTCGATGGCGAAGCGCAGCGGGTAACCCCGGTCGATCACGTACTCACACAGGAAGTCGAGTGCTTCGCGGTACCGATCGAGAGCGGCGCGGACATCCTTCGCGCTGTCGTATTCGCTGCCTTCCCGCCCGCCCCAGATGACGAACGTCTGGGCGCCGAGCTCGGCGGCGAGGTCGATGTTGCGCAACACCTTACGCAGCGCGAACCGCCGGACGTCCCGGTCATTGCTGGTGAACCCGCCGTCTTTGAAGACCGGTTGGGTGAACAGATTGGTGGTCACCATCGGCACCACCAGGCCCGTCGACCGCAGGGCGTCGGTGAGGCGGTCGATCGCATGCCTGCGCTGGGCGTCGGTGCTGCCGAACGGGAACAGGTCGTCATCGTGGAAGGTCAGGCCGTAGGCTCCCAGTTCGGCCAACCGCTCCACGGCCTCGACCGCATCGAGTGCCGGACGAGTCGCCACCCCGAACGGATCGCTTGCAGGCCAGCCGATGGTCCACAGGCCGAACGAGAACTTGTCGGCCGGCGTGGGGATGAGGGCTTCGGTCGCCTGGGTGGCCGGAACCGTGGATGTGAGGACGGACATGTCGTATCTCCTGTGCGAGAGCTCCGGGTCGGGATGACGGACCGGATACGCGGTAGATTTGTTCTGACGAAGAACATAAGATGTGTCCCAAGCCACTGTCAAGGGCGTCGATGCGGAGGTGGTGGTGGATGAGCCAGGGTGAGCAACCCGTCGGGGAAGTCCGGCGTCCGCCTCGGATCGGCACCAGTACCGACGACGTCCGGCGCCGCAATCTGTCGGGTGTGCTGACGCTGGTGCACCGCCATCGCGCGTTGAGTCGAGCCGAACTCACCCGGCGCACCGGGTTGTCGCGCTCCACCACCAAGGACCTGGTCGAGGAACTGGCCGCCCACGGGTTGGTGGAGGAGTCGCTCGCCGCGGCGGCTGCACAGGTCGGCAGGCCCAGCGCCATCGTCCGGCCCAGCACCCGGATGCTCTGCGTCGCAATCAATCCCGACGTCGACGCCATCACCATCGGCGTGGTCAGCATGGGCGGAACGGTGCTCGAGATGACCAGGCACCCGACCGCGGGCGTGCCCACCGCGCAGGATGCCGTCGCGATCGCCTCCGCTGCCATCGACCGAATACGCGGCGAACTCGCCGACGACCAGCGGCTGATCGCGATCGGCGTCGCCGTGCCCGGATTGGTCCGTGCGTCGGACTCGACCGTGCGGCTGGCCCCGCACCTCGACTGGCACGACCAGGAGATCGGTCAGTTACTCAGCAGCGCAACGGGATTGCCGGTCTATGCGGCCAACGACGCCAACGCGGGTGCCATCGCCGAGCACATCTTCGGCAATCACCTCAACGCCGACCACATGATCTACGTCAACGGTGGCGCCGGTGGCATCGGGGCGGGGTTCGTCGTGGCGGGTACCCTGCTGGAGGGGGCGGCCGGCTATGCAGGCGAACTCGGGCACACCTACGTCGGTGGGATGGGGACCTGTCACTGCGGCAGTACCGGATGCCTGGAAACCGAAGTGAGTCAGATCCAGCTCACCGAAGTGCTCGGCTTCGCCGCCGACGCGGCCGATGGCGATCCGCTGCCCGTCTGGCAACCGGCTCCTGGTGCCGCGATGGCCACCATCGAGCGGCAGGCGAGATATCTCGCCATCGCCCTTGGCAATTCGATCAACATGCTCAACCCGGGACTGATCGTGCTCGGGGGATTTCTCCGCGGCCTGCCCGACGGTGCCGGCCAGGTGCTGAGACGTGAAGTCGCCAAGCGCAGCATGCGCTCACCGCAGGAGCTGGTCCGGATCGTGCCCGCCAGCCTGGGCTCCAGGACGTTGATGATCGGAGCCGCCGAGCGCGCGTTCGCACCCTTGCTCGCCGATCCTGCGCCGTAGGCGCCACCCGCAGGCGTTGTCGGCCCGGGTGTTTCACGCCGTGTCGACGGCGGCTGCCATGGCGTCCAGTCGCTGCTGCAGTTGCCGCTCGGTGCGGTCGCGAGCGTCGACAAGCGCGGCCCTGACCCAGGGGCCGAACTCCTTGGCGTCTGGGTCGCCGGTGAGGCTGCCGAGTTCTTGCCAAAGGTGCGGGCTGACAGTGAGGTGACACGCCGATCCCCACGACTTCGCCACCGCAGCAGGGGCGAACTGCTCCGCGTGCTCCCGCACCGCGGCGTCGGACAGATACGGGAAGAGGTAGAGGTTTCCCACTTTGGTCAGGGCGCGCGCGGCGGCCCGGCGATCACCGGCGTCGATGGCCGCTATCGCCGAAGACACGGCACTCAGATCGCGGACTGCCTGCGCGTGCGGGTAATCGGCGCCGTAGTGCGCGTCCAACGCGAGCAGATTTCGGCCGACCTCGGTGAACGTCGACCGGCCGCGGGCCTCGGCGTGCCGGGTTGCCGCCGCCGCCAACCCCCGGTGCTTTTGTTGCACAGCGACTTTGGTGAGTTGGCTGGCGCGGGCGCGGTGGTCGACGATGGCGTCAGGGTCGCTGTCGGCGCTGAGCAGCAGGAGCGTCTGCAGGCGCGATTGCGCCACCACCAAATCGATGTCGACCATGTCCATCGTGTCGAACTGGGTGTGGTAGTCGGTATCGGCGAAGGAGGTCTCCCAGGCGTACGCCGCGACGCCGGGGACACCGGCAATGAGGTAGGGCCATTGTTCTGTGCCGGTGACCGGTGGGGCCACGCGATAGTTCTTCGGGATCCAGCCTTGCGCTGCCGCTATTTTCGCGACGGCGCGAGTCCAGCGCGCCAACTCGACGGGCGCCTCCAGGATGGTCCGCAGGGCGGGGTGTCCGGAGGCTTCGAGCACGAGGTGGAACGGGCAGCCCGTCTGCCACTCGGGGTGGGTCTGCTCGATCTGCCGCCAGGCGCCGATGCACCAGTCGTGGCGGCTCTCGAGGAGTCCGTACTCCTCAGCTGTCCGACTGGTGAAGCAGATGGTGTGGCGAGGCCGGTATCCGGATTCAGCCAAGGCCTTGGCCATCGCAAGCAGCGTGGCGACTCCGGTGGTGTTGTCGAAAGCCCCGCGGAACCAGGCGTCGTGGTGAGCACCGACGACGATCGGGCCGGGCTGCTCACCGGGCAGGTAGCCGACCACGTTCTGACCGGCCGCGTCGCGGGTGACCTCGGCAGTCAGGACCAGCAGCGCCTGGTCCTGGCCGCGGCCGAGCAGGGTGCGGATCGCGAGGGCGTCCTCCTTACGGATGAAGACAGCCGGGGGAGCTTCGGGCGGCCAGAGTGCGTCGAACGCGCCGAGTGCACCGTCACTCTGGAACCAGGCGCCGCCGGGCGGGCAGTTGAGTACGACGCCCACCACACCTCGTCTGGTGAGCTCGATGACGAACTCGGACGGGTCAATTGCCTTGCGGCGCCAGTCGGCCAGGACGATGGTGCCGCGGAGATCGAGCTTGTCCAGCGTCTTTCGTCGCGGATCTTTGACGTCCACCAACCGTGCGGTGATGCCGCCCGGCGGGGTCGGTGGGATGCCGCCGAAGCTGGAGCACTCGAAGGTGGCGACCCCGTCGTCAGTCGACAATTCGACGCGGGCGCCGGTGAACCGCCACGCATCGACAGGAACTTCCTCTACGGCCACGTCGGACAAGCCGATTCGCTGCATCTCCGCGCTCACGAAGGCCGCGACTTCGCGATCCTCGGACGTGCCGGCATTGCGGTAGCCCAGTGGGCTCGACCCGATCGCGGTCAGTGTCTGGATCGTCGATCGGAGGTATTCGCCGTCGAGTTTCAGCGCTTTGACGAGTTCGACCAGGCGTTCGTCCACTGGGGCACCTCTCATCTGGGTATCACCAGCGCGTCCACCGCGATGACGCCGCCGGGTGAGACGATCACCGGGTTGGCCTCGACGGCATCCAGCACTGCGCCGAGTTCGGTTGCCATTGCGGCGAATCCGACGATGACCTCGGCGAGACTGTCGGTATCCACGGCGGGCGAGCCGCGCCAGCCGTCCAACAGCGGGCGGATCCGCAGTCCGTCCAGCAGTCCGTGGGCTTCTTCGTGGGACAGCGGCGGGCAGGCCACCGCTCGATCGGCGAGCAACTCCACCAGCAGCCCGCCGGCAGCGACCACCACCAACGGACCGAAGGCGTCATCGCGGACGAATCCGACGGAGATCTCCATCCCGGCCGCGGCCATGGCATCGACGCTCACCGCGGGTCCCAGTGCATCTGCCATCGTGAGGTACGCATGCCGCAGTGCCAGGGCATCGGCCAGCCCGAGCGCGACGCCGCCGACGTCGCTCTTATGTTCCGCACCAAGCGTTTTCAGGGCCACCGGATAGCCCACCTGCTCGGCTACCGACAGGGCCTCGCTCAACGAGTGGGCAGTTCTCGACACCACGACGGGCACGCCGTAGTCAGCGAACAGCTCAAAGCCGGCCACCGGTCCGGATGCGATCCGGTTCAGCCACCTGTCCCGCCGTTCGGCATCCACGGGCAAGACGGCCGTGGGTAGGGGGCGGGGCCAGGCGGCGAGGTGACCCAGCGCGGCGATCCCGCTGCGGGTACCTTCCAGCACCGGGATGCCCTCGTCACGCAGCCGGCGTGCCATCACCGGATCGACCGCGGACGGGACGGACGCCAGCACCGCCAGGGGAGCCTGGGTGTGCTTGGCGGTATCGATGATGGCGTCGGGATAGGCGGTGTCACCGTCGAATTCGGTCACCAGATCAACCGCCAGCGCGGTGACGGCCACGGCCGGGTCGTCACTGATCACCCGCAGGCAGGCGCCGAACAGCGCGCGGGTGTCGGCGCCGGTACCCCAGACGTCCAGGGGGTTGGTGGCGATCAGGCCGTCGTCGAGTAGCTCGGCGAGCGACGCCAGCGTGTTCTGGCCCAGCGAGGCAAACGGTACTTCGAGACTGTGGGCCAGATCGGCGGACAACGCCCGCTCGGCACCGGAGTCGTGCACGGTGGCGATGCCCCCACCGCTGTATGCCGGTCGGCGGCCAGCGGCGAAAAGTTCCACCGTGTCGGTGAATTCGGCCAGGTCAGTGACGCGCACCGCACCGGTGGCTGCGCAGAACGCCGTCCAGCCCGCGGCGTCGCCGGCCAGGGCGCCGGAGTGGGCGGCCACCATCGTGCGTCCGGTTGGGGAAGCGCCGACGGTCAGGACCACCACCGGCACGTCCTGCTCGGCGGCGCGACGCAGTGCGGCCCGCAGTCGAGGCGCCGACCGCGGCGTCTCCAGGAGCAGGGCGATCAGCCGGGTCTCCGGGTCGGCCAGGGCGTACTCGACGTAATCGGCGGTGTCGGTGACCAGTTCCTGGCCGGAGGACACCGCGAGCCGGAATCCGAAGCCGCGGTTACTGCGGAGCAGCGTGGAGAATGCCGAGCCTGAATGTGTGACCAGCGA
>JBEVHL010000112.1:0-3638 GCA_040511255.1 Mycobacterium sp.
CGACCCGAGGCAGCACCGCGGGAGGACATCATCCGGATCGCGCAGGGCTGGGTGGCTCAGCTCTACGGGCAGGGCCCGAATCGCGAATGGGTGTACGGCCAGATGCCTCGGCAGGTCATCATCGAGGAGATGCTGGCCGGTGCCGACGGCGCCGTCCCCGACGACTACAAGTTCTTCGTCTTCGGTGGCAGGTGCGCTTACGTCGAGGTCGACGCCGGACGGTTCGGCGTGCGCACCCAGGACTTCTTCCGGCCCGATTGGCAGCATGTGCCGCTCAGCGGGGGACTGCCGTGGGCTACGCCCGAACCCGCGCAGCCCGCCCACCTGAGCGAGATGATCGTGCTGGCCGAACGGCTGGGCGCGGACACCGATTTCGTGCGGGTCGATCTCTACGACGTCGACGGCCGCGTCGTGTTCGGCGAGCTGACCAGCTTCCCCGCGGGCGGCGACAGCCCGTTCGACCCCGAATCCTTCAACGAGGAGTTCGGCCGCCGGTGGACGGTGCCGCGTCGCTACCAGTCATGATGGTCCGATGGTCGAACGCGATCGCGACGAATCCGGCCGGCCGCGCAACACCAGACCCCGCGACGCACTGGGTCGTCTCCTCCCGCCCGGCAGCGAGGGCGTGCCCCGCATTCCGGATGATCTCGACCTGCCACCGGCCGAATCACTTTCCTACGCCCAAGAACTGCTGAACCGGGGCCTGGCATTCAACGCGCACGAGGTGCTGGAAGCGGCGTGGAAGAACGGCCCCGACGACGAACGGGCGCTGTGGCAGGGGCTGGCACAGCTGGCGGTGGGCGTCACCCACATCCAGCGCGGCAACCTCGACGGCGCCATCACATTGCTCAAGCGCGGGTCCGGCCAGTTGGGCCAGGTGAACCGGGTGGCGCCCTACGCCATCGATATCGACGGACTGGTGGGCTGGGCTGCCGGCCTGGTTGACCGCCTGGCCGCCGGAGCCGAAATATCACCACCGAGCCTGCGCCCGACACTCACGGTCACTCGACGATAGTCACCGGGATGGGCTGATACCCGCCCGTTGACGGCTCATCGGGTCCGCCGCGCGGTGGATCGGGTTGGTCGGGGTTCACCATCGCGCGGACCAACGTCAGTAGGGCACCGCCGTGTTCGGCGAGAAGTGTTGCCAGAGGATGTGATTCGCCCGCAACAACAGCGGCCATCGCACACACGGGGCACCACACCTGCTGGCATTTTCCTGGTTCGGCATCGGCCGCCGGGGCGAGGGCCGAAGCGGCCTGGATCAAGGGGTCGAGCAGCACCAGAATGGTCTGTGCGAGCTGGCGGAGTTCGGGACCCAGGTCGGGGTGCTCAGTCGTCACGGCACACGACGCGACGAAATCAGACCATCGGTCGCGTCGCGGCGGAGAAGATCGAGCAGGGACCGTTGCCGCAGCGGAGGGCTGCCCGCATGAGCCTGATGGGCAACCCCGTCCAGCAGATCTGCCAACGCCGCCGTCGCCGTCCACTGCGGCGCCCAGCCGAGTTCATTTCGGGCCCGAGCACAGTCCAGCAGGGGCACCGCGAACGCCAGATCCAGCCAGCCCCGGTCGATATGTTGCAGCCGAGCGCGCCAGCTGACATCCACCAGCGCACCCAGGACCCGCGACGGGATGTGCACGGGTCGCGCACCCAACGCCGCGGCGACGTCGTCGCGCCCGAGTGGCGGTTCGGCGGCCAGGTTGAACGGACCACCGGCTCGCTGGTCGATTACCCGGACGATGGCATCGGCGACATCGTCGGCGTGGATGAGCGGAATGCACAGATTCCGATCCAACGGCAACACCGGAAGCCACGGAACCGCTTGCATGGGAACATATCCCGGCAGTCCATAGCGCATCAATCCGCTGGCTGCCGCGCGCTGCACGATGAAGCCGGGCCGCATCCGGGCGATGGTGATGGCGTCGCCACCGAGTTGTCGTTCGTATTCGTCGAGCAACGCCTCTGCCGCAGATTTGTCGCGGCTGTACGCCGAGGTCTGAATACCCGTCGTCGGCCAGGATTCGTCGACCGGCTTGCCGTAGCTGCCCGGAGCATAGGTGCCGACCGAAGACATGTGCACCAATTGGCCGACGCTGCTGGACTGGGCGGCCTGCAGCACCGCTGAGGTCCCGCCCACTCCCAGTGTGGTGAGGTAGGCGGTGTCACGGGTGGGCTGAAATCCCCATGCCAGATGCACGATGACGTCTGCGCCCTCGACGACCTGCCGCAGATCGGCGATGACGTCGGGTGCGGTCAGGTCGAGCGAATGCCACTCGACGCGCTGGTAGACGTCCTGCGGCTCTGGCGGGCGGCGTACCACTCCGACGACGTCGTATTCGGGGGGCAGTGCGCGCAGCAGGGCGGTTCCGACGTTGCCGCTCGCTCCGGTAATGACGACGCGCATTGATGAGCCTCCCGGCAGTTTCGTGGACGCCGATGGGTGCCCGGTGGGGGCATCTTCAAACAACTGCGCTCAGTGGCCGGTGCGTTCGCGGTGTTTGCAGCCCGGCCAGCAGCACGGCCGGCGTTTGCCTTCCTCAAGTTCTTCCTGGGTGCGTCTGATGCGGCGCTCGCGAGTCTTTTCCTGCTTGGCATCTTCGACCCAGCAGATGAATTCGTTGCGCGCCAAGGGGGTGATGTCGTTCCAGGCGTCAAGGGCCGTGGCGTTGGCGGCCAGCGCGGTACGTAGGTCCGCGGGGAGCTCGTGAACGACGCCGCCGGCCACTTGTTGGCTGCTCACCGATCCAGGGTAACCCGCATGCCGGCGTTCACCATGCTCTCAGCCTCGGCGCGTAGAACGGATCTGGTGAATGACCCACCGCGTATAGCGATCGTCGGCGGCGGCATCGGCGGGCTGGCGGCAGCGCTGGCGCTGCGGGCCCGTGGTCAGGACGTCACGGTGTACGAGAGGGCCGCCGAATTCGCCGAGATCGGTGCTGGTTTGGGACTGGCGCCGAACTCGCTTCGGCTACTGGACGGCATCGGCGTCGGAGACCAGGTACGCAAGATCGGTTGCGCCGGCGGCATTGCCGGCGTCCGTACCTGGCGCGGCGAGATCCTTCCGGTGGGTGACTGGCCGTACGCGCACATCACCAACGCAGATGCCTACACCGTGCACCGGGCGGAATTCCAGAGTGTGCTCGTCGATGCGCTGCCGCAGGAGTTGATGCGGCTGAATCATCAGTTTGTTTCGGCGACGGAATCGTCTGCTGGAGTTGAGCTTTCGTTCGCCAACGGCGTGGTGGCACAGGCCGATGTGGTCATCGGAGCCGACGGTATTCATTCGGCGGTGCAGGCGGCGGTCGGTGTGGCGTCGCGTCCCGTCAGCGAGCACATCATGGCCTACCGCGGGCTGATCCCCATCGAACGACTGTCCTGGGTTGATGACGCCGGTCACGGCGCAATGTGGGTCGGTCCGCAGCGGAGCTTCCTGTGCTACCCGGTGTCCGCGGGCCGGCTGATGAACCTGGTGGCGTTCGTCCCCACCGACCATGATGCCGAAGAGTCCTGGTCGGCCCCCGGTGACGTGGCGGCCCTGGCCGCGGAGTACGCGGGGTGGGACAGTCCGGTCGGCGAGACCATCGGCGCGTTGGACGCCACGTTCCGCTGGGGGATCTACGACCGCGCACCGCTGC
>JBEVHL010000113.1:0-7211 GCA_040511255.1 Mycobacterium sp.
CACGGAGAAGGCGCAGGGCGACCTGTTGTTCACCCTGTCGGGTGAGCAAGGCGGAACCGTGCTGACCACCCTGATGCAGATCTTCTTCCTCACCAGCGTCCTGGCGTCGCTGGTCGCCTTGCACAACGCGACGACGCGCTACCTGCAGACCATGGGTACCCAGGGCACGATGCCAAGGTTCCTGGGCACCCTGCATGCGAAGTACCAAGGCCCAGCCCGCGCCAGCGAGGCGTTGTCGGTCCTGACGGCCGTGCTGCTCGCCGTGTTCGTGATCGTCGGCGCCGACCCGTACCTCGGCGTCTACACCAGCCTGGGCGGCCTGTTCACCGTCGGCATCGTCGCCATGCAGGGCGCGGTCGCCGTCACCGTGGTGGTGTTCTTCCGCAAGCGCAAGGACCCTCGAATCTGGAAGACGTTGATAGCACCCGCGATTGGCGCGCTCGGCCTGCTGACCGCCACCGCCCTGATCATCGCGAACTACTCCGTGCTGACCGGCACCGAGGACACCCTGCCGAACCTACTGCCCTGGACCATTCCACTGGCCTTCGTGATCGGACTGGTGGTGTACCACCGCCGCCGTGACCTCGTCGTCGACTTCGACCCCGCACCGGCAGCCGACCATCAGGCCCAGTCGTGACGCCTGGCACCGTGGCGGTGCTGGGGCCGCATCTCATCGACATCCTCGGCCGCCCGGTGTCGGAGATTCCCGAAGGCCAGGGCAGCGTCGTGCTGGACGAGATCCGGGTGACCGTAGCCGGGACGGGCGGCGGCGCGGCCGTCGATCTGGCCAAGCTGGGCTGTGCGGTCTCGTCGTTCGCCGCCATCGGCGATGACGTGCTGGGCGCACTCCTGGTCACCCAACTGCAGGCGTACGGCGTGGACACCGCGGGGTTGGTGTCGCGGCCCGATCAGAAGACGGCCTCGACCATCCTGCCGATCCGGCCCAACGGCGAGCGACCCGCATTGCACGTCCCGGGTGCGATGGCCTCCCTGCTGGCCGCCGACGTGGACGGTGCGGCCCTACTCGCCGCCGATGCCGTCCTTTTCGGAGGGCCGGAAACCACTCCGCGCCTGATGGATTCGGAAGGTATTGCGCTTTTCGACGCCGTCCGCTCGGCCGGAATACCGATCTTCGTCGACCTGCTCTACCCGGGAAAACCCGAAACGCTCGACCTGCTCGCCCCGTTGTTGCCGCTGGTCGACTGGTTCATGCCCAATGATCAGCAGCTGCGCGGGTTGACCGGGGTCGACGACGTCGTCGCTGCCGCGCGGACCCTGCTCGACCGTGGGGTCGGCGCGGTGGCCGTCACGATCGGCGCAGACGGTGCCCTGCTGGTGCGCCGTGACGTCGAACCCGTGGCGGTACCCGCGCTGCCGACCACCGTGGTGGACACCACCGGTTGCGGCGACTCGTTCAACGCGGGCATGATCACCGGCCTGCTCAGTGGCTGCACACCGGAAGACGCCGCCCTCCTCGGCAGCGCATGCGGCGCACTGGTGGCCTCGGGCCTCGGTTCGGACGCGGGCATCGTGGATATCGACGGTGTCCTGGCGCTGATCACCGAATCCCACCCCGTGGCCGGCCGCCGCATCGGCAGTCACTTCGCCACCTTGCTCGACGCGTGACCCAGATCCTCTGATTCGAAGGAGAACACCGTGACCATCGAGACCGATGTGAGCACTGACCGGCGCCAGCGCAGCGCCGACACCGAGCTGCGCCGCCGCGCCAACGCCGTTGTGCCCAACGGGATGTACGGCCACCAGAACATGAATGCACTGCCGGCGATCCCCCAGTACATCGCCCGGTCGCGGGGAGCTCGGCTGTGGGACGTCGACGGCAACGAGTACGTCGACCTGATGTGCAGCTGGGGCCCGGTCATCCTGGGCCACGGCAATCCGGTGGTCGAAGAGGCCGCCGAACGGCAACGCCGACAAGGTGATTGCCTCAACGGTCCGGCGCCCATCATGGTCGACCTGGCCGAGGCGATGGTCGAGACCGTCGCGGCCGCCGACTGGGCGATGTTCGCCAAGAACGGCACCGACGCCACCACGATGTGCTGCACGATCGCGCGGGCCGAGAGCAACCGCAAGATGATCCTCGTGGCCGAAGGTGCGTACCACGGTGCCGCGCCCTGGTGCACCCCGTTTCCCGCCGGCGTCACCGCAGCAGACCGCGCCAACCTGCTGCAGTTCCAGTTCAACGACATCGCCTCGGTCCGCGCCGCAGTCGGTGAGCACGCAGACGACATCGCCGCGGTCATCGTCAGCCCGTTCCGTCACGACGCCGGGTTCGACCAGGAACTCGTCGACCCGACCTTCGCCCGCGACGTCCGGGCGTACTGCGACCAGATCGGTGCGGCTCTGATCCTCGACGACGTGCGCGCCGGGTTCCGGCTGCATCACGGCGGCAGCTGGGAACCGCTTGGCGTACAACCGGATCTGACCCCGTGGAGCAAGTCCATCGCCAACGGCTACCCCTTGGCCGCCGTGACCGGCACCGACCGCTACCGCGACGCGGCCGGCGGCATCTTCGTAACCGGCTCGTTCTGGATGGGGGCGGTAGCCATGGCCGCCGGTCTGGCCACCATCACCGAACTGGGCCGGCAGGACGCCGTGTCCCGGATGCGGGACCTCGGACAGCAGTTGCGCACCGGCATCGTCGACAGCGCCGCCAGGTGGGGATTCGACGTGCACTACACCGGGCCTGCCCAGATGCCAAACCTGTTGTTCGCCAATGATAACGACTATGAGCTGTCTATTGCGTTCAGCGCCGAAGCCCAGGCGCGCGGGGTGTACGTCCATCCCAAGCACAACTGGTTCGTCTCGGCGGCGATGACGGCCGACGACCTGGACATGGCACTTACCGGCCTCGACGGCGCGTTCGCCGCGCTGGCGGCCCGTCACCCGCACCGCACCGCCTAGCCGTGGATGCGACCGACCTGCAGGCGCTGCGCAGTGACGTGGCGACCCGGTGCCGCGAATTGGCAGGCCACGGCGTGGCATTGGCCGGCGCAGGCAACGTCAGCGTGCGATCAGACGACCGCGTCCTGATCACCCGAGGGGGAATGCGTTTTGAAACCGCCGAATCCGGCGACATCACCGTCGTCACCCTCGACGGCGAGGTCATCGACGGGGCCCGGCCGTCCTCGGAGACCGGGCTGCACCTGGGTATCTACCGCCGCTCGGCAGCCCAGGCGGTGGTACACACCCACGGGCGCAGTTCCGTCGCCGTCGGCCTGGTCTGCGATGAGATGCCCCTGGTGCACTACAACCTGCTCCGCCTCGGCGGGCGCATCCCGACCATCCCCTATCTGCTCTTCGGCTCCGACGAGCTCGCCGAGGCGGTAGGCGATGCCGTCGCCCAGGGTTTCGGCACCGTCCTGATGCGCAACCACGGTGCGGTCAGTAGCGCCCGGTCGATCGATGAGGCCGTCGAACACGCCTGCCTCACCGAGTGGGTGTGCGAGGTCTACCTGGCAGCGCACAGCCTCGGCACACCGGCGTTGCTGACCGATGCCGACCTGGAGGCAGTGGCGCAGCAGAGCCGCCGCCTGTCCTACGGTCACTGAGTCCGTTCCGGCTCGGGCCCTAAACTCATCTACAGCCGGATACGCGAGGGGACCCGATGCCTAAGATCGTCGATCACGACGAACGCCGCGAGGAGATTCTGCGTGCGGCGATCCGGGTGATCGACAGCGTCGGCCTGGACAACACCACTACGCGGGCCATCGCACTGGAGTCGGGCTATTCCAACGGCGTGCTGAGCCATTACTTCCAGGACAAGGACGACATCCTGCAGTCGATCCTGGTCAAGACCCACCGTCAGTTCATGGAGCGGGTCGAACAGAGCATGCGCGGCAAGGACGAGTTCGGCCGGCTGTGGGCGATGCTGATGCAGAACCTCCCGCTCGACAGCGAACGGCGCGTCGAGACACTGATGGAGATCACGTTCTGGCCGCGCGCGGTCTCGAATCCCACCTCCCGCGCCTTTCAACGCGACGCCGCCGACGAACTGCTGACCTGGCTGCGCCAGCTGATCACCGACGTCCGCGGGGCGGGACGGCTCGACAGCGACCTCACCGATGCCGATATCGCCGAGCTGCTTATCGCTTTCATCGACGGGGTGTCAGTGCATGCCGAGTTGTTCCCGAAGCGGCTGCCTGCCGCCTATCAGAAGAAACTCATGCGAGCGCAGTTAGAGGCCATCGGGTTTCGGGTCGACGAGAAGGTGCTCGACGCCGCGCGGTAATCGGGCTGGGTGCCGGCGGGCAGGAGCCAACACCGCTAGGTATAGTGGACTGTATTCAGCTCTGGCCAAGGCATTGCGAGGCATCCGTGGTACCACCGACGCAGGCGACAGCTTTGCGGCCCAAGGCAACCGTCGTCGTCGTGTCGGCCGCGGCATTTCTGGCCAGCCTGGACCTGTTCATCGTCAACATCGCCTTCCCGGAGATCCGCAGCGCCTTCGGCCACGCTGATCTGGCGGCGATGTCATGGATCCTCAACGGGTACACCGTCGTCTTCGCCGCGTTTCTCAACCCCGCCGGGCGTCTCGGAGACCGATACGGCCATCGTCGAATCTTTCTTTGGGGCCTGGTCGTGTTCACCGCTGCCTCGGCGGCCTGCGGACTGTCCGGCACATTCGCGCTATTGGTCGCTGCCCGCGTCGTTCAGGCCGTCGGCGCAGCGATGCTGATGCCGAGTTCACTCGCCCTGTTGTTGGCTGCGGTACCCGCATCCCGGCGCGCCGTCGCGGTGAGCACCTGGTCCGCGGTGGGTGCCATGGCGGCCGCGCTGGGACCCCCGATTGGCGGCTTATTGGTCGAATTATCCTGGCGCTGGATCTTTTTCGTCAACGTGCCACTGGGCGTGCTGGCTCTTGCAGCCGGCCCCTGGGTGCTCGCCAAGACGAAGGCGACCGGCGTGGGGGTACCGGACCTCTTCGGCGCGCTGTGTCTGATGCTCGGAGTCGGGGCATTGGTGTGGGGACTGATCGAACTACCGACGGCCGGCTGGACCGCCACCAAGGTGGTATCGGCCGCGGCTTTCGCGGTATGTGCGATGGCGGTCGCGGTATGGCGGTCGCTGCGTCATCCCGCGCCGGCCCTGGATTTGGCCGCCATCCGAGTATTGCCGATGTGGTCGAGTTGCCTTGCCCTGCTGATATTTTCGGCGGCATTCGCAGCGATGCTGCTGGGCAGCGTCATGTTTCTCACCACAGTCTGGGGTCAGACCCCGGCTGTCGCCGGCCTGTGCCTGTCACCGGGACCCGTTGTCGTGGTGATCGTCTCGTTGACGTTGGCGGGCCGACTCATCGGCAAGGTGGGCATCGGTGCGGTCGCCGCCATCGGCGCGACCCTGTACGTCGGCGGAATCGTCATCTGGCTGTGCCGCGTCGGCGCTACGCCGGACTATCTTGCCGATTTTCTTCCCGGGCAGTTGTTCACCGGGGCCGGAGTGGGATTGGTCATTCCGAGCCTGTCCGCCGTGACCGGCCTTGCGCTGCCGTCGCACCGGTGGGGTGCGGGTTCTGCGTTGACCAACACTGCCCGCCAGTTGGGCACCGTGCTGGGGACCGCGGTGCTGACCATGATCTATCAGCCCGGAATCGACCTGACCACGGTCCGCCGCGGCTGGGTGTTCGTCGCCGCGGCCGCGGGCACGGCGGTACTGATTGCCACTGCGCTTGCAATTCGGTGGAAAGCAAATGCCTCGGACCAACCGCCCGACGAACAGCCGGCGGTCCGCGTCAGCGATACGCCGCGGTTCGGTGGGACTTGACTTCTTCCGGCGGCACCTCGCGACCCATCTCGTCGAGATAGCACAACCGAACCAATTGCCCATCGGACGAACGTCGCTCGATCGACGGCCCCTGCACGCGGGGCAGATGCCGGTCACCCCACTGGCCGAGTGCGCCCAGGACGAGTTGAAGCTCGCGCCCCGACTGGGTGAGGTGATAGTCGTGGCGTTCACGCCGGCCCGGTTCCCGATACGGCCGACGTTCGAGCACGCCGTGCTCCACCAGCGTCGAGAGCCGCGCGGTGAGAATGTCCGAGGACACACCCAACGCGTCCTTGAATTCATCGAAACGCGTTGCCCCGCCCAATGCTTCGCGTAGCACCAGCAGGCTCCAACGCTCACCGACCACACGCAGGGAACGTTCGATCGAGCACTGCACGTTTTCTAGAGATTGTGACGCCATCTCTCTAGGATACGCCTGGATTGACTTTTCCCACCCAGATGCTAGGTTGGAATTACCAACCTAGGAGGAATGCCTCGTGCGAATTTCGGACAGCGCCGCTTTTTTGACTGGATACGCCCAGGGTCGAGGCGTCAGATGAGCAGGGCAGGCATCACCGGGATGAAGCGTGCAGCGCAGGACATCGTCGCGGTGGCGGAGACGTTCACCGATGCCGACTGGCAAACACCGAGCGCAGCATCAGGGTGGTCGGTCCGGGACGTCGTGACCCACCTCGCCTGCCTGCTAGGCGATCTCGTTGCCGCGGTAAACGGCCAGACCCTACCTGAGGTAGGAATCGAGAAGCTCAACGACATACAGGTCGCCGAACAACCGGACCGAACCGGTTCGGAGACCGTCACTTTCCTGACCGACCACCTCACCGAAGCCATCGCCACGTTCGAGCCGTTGCAGGATGAACCCATCGCATCGACCGAAACGCAGATGCTGGATCTCGGCTCCTACCCGCTGCACGCCATCGCCGACATGTTCACCTTCGATATGGCGACGCATCTGCGCTATGACATCCTCGCTCCGCGCGGTCCGATCCGTCGCGACCTTCCGGCACTGGACGAAGCACAACTCGGCCCGGCGGTGGCGTGGCTACTGGGCGGAATACCCAAGATGCAACCGGACCTAATCCGTGCCGTCAGTGCGCCGCTGGCATTGACTCTCACGGGGCCAGCCGGCCAAGAGGTGGTAATCAGCGCGGACCACGGGGTGATCGCGGTCCTCCCGGCACACGAACGCACGGTCGATGTCGCCGCGACGA
Source organism: Mycobacterium sp. (assembly GCA_040511255.1). Taxonomy (GTDB): domain Bacteria; phylum Actinomycetota; class Actinomycetes; order Mycobacteriales; family Mycobacteriaceae; genus Mycobacterium. Next base: position 7,011 of record JBEVHL010000113.1, read on the forward strand.
TCACCTCCACGACCACGGATTTCCTGGCCTGGTCCACCGGCAGGCTGAACTGGCGAAGCGTCGTCACCACGGGGCCCCGTTGAACGCGAAGTTGACGACCTTGCCGTCGCGGGCCCTCAGCTCCAAACAGCTACTTCTGTGCCGAAAAGCATTGCCTTGTGGCTATTCCCTAGGACAGCGCGTTCCCTTCGTGCGCCAGCA
>JBEVHL010000114.1:0-7773 GCA_040511255.1 Mycobacterium sp.
AGCACGACACCAACGTCTACTACCGGCGGGCGCTACTGCTGGCCGCCTGCTTCGGCAAGGCGTCGGACTACCCGCAGCGGGTGGTCGACACCGCCACCACCACGGGTATGCGCGGTATCGACATCGACCTCGACCCGGACACCGAAAAGCTGCGCGAGGAGATCCGCGCGGAAATCGCCGGGCTGAAAGCACTTCCACGCGAAGAGCGCACCGTCGCGATCGCGGAGGGCGGCTGGGTGCAGCCGCACCTGCCCAAGCCGTGGGGCCGGTCCGCGGCGCCCATCGAGCAGATCATCATCGCCCAGGAGTTCCCGGCGGGCCGGGTCAAACGACCGCCGATGGGTATCGCCGCGTGGATCATCCCGTCCATCGTGGCGTTCGGTAACGACGCGCAGCAGCAGCGCTTCCTGCCGCCGACGTTCCGCGGCGAAATGATCTGGTGCCAGCTGTTTTCCGAGCCCGGGGCTGGATCCGACCTGGCCAGCCTGACGACCAAGGCCGTCAAGGTTGACGGCGGCTGGCGGATCACCGGGCAGAAGATCTGGACCACCGGCGCGCAGTACTCGCAGTGGGGTGCGCTGCTGGCCCGCACCGACTCCTCCGCGCCGAAACACAATGGCATCACCTACTTCCTGCTCGATATGAAGAGCGAGGGCGTCGAGGTGAAGCCGCTGCGCGAGCTGACCGGCAACGCGATGTTCAACACCGTCTTCATCGACGACGTGTTCGTGCCCGACGAGCTGGTGCTCGGTGAAGTCAACCGCGGCTGGGAGGTCAGCCGCAATACGTTGACCGCAGAACGGGTCTCGATCGGCAGCAGCGAGCCCGGCTTCCTGGCCACGCTCGACGGCTTCGTCGACTTCGTCAAAGCCGGCCAGTTCGACCAGATCGCGCAGAACCGGGCGGGTCAACTGATCGCCGAGGGCCATGCCGCCAAGCTGCTCAACATGCGCTCCACCCTGCTGACGCTGGCCGGCGGTGACGCTATGCCGTCGGCGGCGATCTCTAAGTTGCTGTCGATGAAGACCGGCCAGGGTTACGCCGAATTCGCGGTGTCGTCCTTCGGCACCGACGCGGTGATCGGCGACCTCGAGACGCTGCCGGGCAAGTGGGTGGAGTGGTTGCTGGGCAGCCGCGCGACCACCATCTACGGCGGCACCACCGAGGTGCAGCTCAACATCATCGCGGAGCGGTTGCTCGGTCTTCCGCGCGATCCGTAACGTACGCACCGAAGCGGGCGTACCGTCGCTGGGGAAGGTTCACAGCGAACGAGCAGTTGGCACAGACATGGGCAATTTCAATCGACGCGCCGCCCGCCTCGTCGTCTGCCTGGCGGCAGCGGCGTCCTTTACCGTGGGACCGCAGCTGGTAATCGACCGCCCGGCGTCGACTGAGGCGGCGCCCTGTGTCAACGGCGTGGTGCCGCTGAACCCCTACGTGCAGAACTGCAACCTGCCGCCGCGAGGCAACCGCGTCCGCGGCGCCGCCCCGGATGCAGGCGCGATCATCGCTTGCCGGCACAACCCGTGGTGCCTGTCGGATTACGTCAACGGCAACTAGCCGCGAGTGGCTAGCTGTCGACGTCGATCTCCCGCAGTTCGCGCTTGAGGATCTTTCCGGTGGGGTTACGCGGTAGCTCTTCGAGGAAGATCACCTCACGCGGCACCTTGTAGCGCGCCAGGTTCTCCTTGACGTAGGTCTTGATGGCTTCCTCGTCGACACTGGCCCCCTCGGTCTTGACGACGAACGCGCGCAGCCGATGCCCCCACTCCTTGTCCTCGACGCCGAGCGCGGTGGCCTCGACCACCTCGGGATGTCCGCTGATCAGGTCTTCGACCTCGGCGGGGAACACGTTCTCGCCGCCGCAGACGATCATCTCGTCGTCCCGGCCGCTGACGTAGAGCAGGCCGTGCTCGTCGAAATAGCCGACGTCACCTGAGGACATCAGCCCGTCGATGATCTGCTTGTGCCCGCCGCCGGTGTATCCCTCGAACGGGAACGTATTGCCGACGAAGATCCGCCCGACCTCGCCCTGCGGCAGATCCTTGCCGTTGTCGTCGAGGATGCGGACCTTGACACCCTTGACCACCGGGCCGACCGTCGCGGGATTCTTCTGCAGATCCTCGGGCCGGGCGATGGTGGCGAACGCGATTTCGGTGGAGCCGTACAGGTTGTAGATGACCGGCCCGAGGTCCTTGGTGGCCCGCTGGGCCAGTTCGGCGCCCAGCTGCGACCCGGACACGAACACGATGCGCAGGCTGGACAGATCCGGCTTCGGGTCGGTCTTCTCCAGTTGATCCAGGATGCGCGACAGCATCACCGGCACCACGACCATGGCCGTCACGTGGTGCTTGGCGATGTCTTCGAGCACCGTCGCCGTCTTGAACCGGCGACGCAGCACCAGCGTGGAGCCCAGCATCATCGCGATGGTGCCGTGCAGGAAGCCCAGCGCGTGGAACATCGGAGCGGGCAGCGACGTCACCTCGCCGGCCTTGAAGGGCACGTGCGACAGCACACCACCGATCGGCGCCAACGACGGCGGCGAGCTGCGGTTGGCGCCCTTGGGAGTGCCGGTGGTGCCACTGGTCAAGATGATGATCGACGAATGCTTGGACGCCTTGGGGGCGGGATCGGGCTTGCTGCGGCTGATCAGGTCGGTCAGCGTCTCGTCGGTGCTGCCCGACGGCTCTTCTTTGTCTGGGTTGGTGGCCAGCGCCCGCAGCTTGCCCAGCGGCGGATCGGCTTTGGAAACCGCGGCGGTGTACTCGTCGTCGTAGATGATCACCTTGGCGCCCTCGCGTTCGGACACCTCCTTGATCTGCGGGCCGGAGAATTCGCTGTTGAGCAGGATGATGCGGGCACCGGTCCTGGCGGCGCCGTACACCGAGATCAGGAACCAGCGGTGGTTGCGCGCCAGGATCGCCACGCCGTCGCCGCCCTTGACCCCCATCGCGAGTAGGCCGTTGGCCACCGAATGCGCCGCGTCGTCCAGCTCTTTGAAGGTCAGTTCACCGTCGTCGTCGATGATGGCGACGGCGTTCGGTGTCCGCCGGGCGTTGAGCGCGGGGATCATGCCGAACTCGCCCCAGCGCCGGATGTCGGCAACCATCGCGACGACGTTCTGCGGCGGCTCCAGTTTGAAAGCACCTGCCTCGAACATCTTGCGGGCGTAGTGCAGTTCCGCCGCCCCGCGCTCGGCATATTGCTGAATTGTGGCCGCTGCCTGCGATGGCAGGTCAGTTAGCTTAGGCATTCCCTCACCCTATGTGACGGGTGTCGCACAGCGTCCCAGTTTTGCGGCGGCCGAGAAATTACCATGGCTGACATGGCCGGATCCCGCACCAAGGGCGAGTCGCTGGAGGTGGCCGGCCGCGAGGTCGTCATCAGCAATCCGGACAAGGTCGTGTTCCCTGAACACGACGGCCGGGCCCCGGTGACCAAGCGTGACCTCATCACCTACTACCTGGCCGTCGCCGATGGCGCCCTGCGTGGAGTGGTCGGACGGCCGATGATCCTCAAACGCTTCGTCAAGGGCATCGGCACCGAGGCGATCTTCCAGAAGCGGGCACCGGAGAAGCGGCCCGACTGGATCGACGTCGCCGAACTGAAGTACGCCTCAGGGACTTCGGCGAAAGAGGCCGTCCTGCACGACGCCGCCGGCCTGGTCTGGGCGGTCAACCTCGGGTGCATCGACCTCAACCCGCACCCGGTGCAGGCGGGCGATCTGGAGCATCCCGACGAACTCCGGGTCGACCTCGACCCGATGCCCGGGGTGGACTGGCAGCAGATCATCGACACCGCGCTGGTGGCCAAGGAAGTTCTCGAGGACCACGGCCTGGCCGCCTGGGCCAAGACGTCGGGCTCGCGCGGTTTCCACATCTACGCCCGCATCACCCCGGACTGGGCGTATCGGCAGGTCCGGTTGGCCGCGGAGACCGTGGCCCGCGAGGTCGAGCGCCGCGCGCCCGACGTGGCGACCAGCCGGTGGTGGAAGGAAGAACGCCACGGCGTCTTCGTCGACTTCAATCAGAACGCCAAAGACCGCACGGTGGCCTCGGCGTATTCGGTCCGGTCACTGCCCGACGCCAGGGTCTCCACGCCGCTGCACTGGGCGGAGGTGGCGTCGTGCCGGCCCGAGGAGTTCACCATCAGGACCGTCCCGGACCGGTTCGCCAAGCTCGGCGACCCTTGGGAGGGCATGGATCACGCGACGGGCGGGCTGGACAAACTGCTGCAACTCGCCGAGGAGTTGGGCCCGGCGGAGAAAGCCCCCAAGGGTGCCTCGAAGGATGGCCGACGGAATTCGACGATGCCGCTGATCGAGATCGCCCGCACCAAGACCAAGGACGAGGCGATGGCCGCGCTGGACACCTGGCGGCAGCGTTTCCCGGACGCGGCAGAGCGACTGGAACCGGCGGACATCCTGGTCGACGGGATGCGCGGCCCCAGCTCCATCTGGTACCGGATCCGGATCAACCTGCAGCACGTGCCCGAGGATCAACGCCCGCCGCAGCAGGAACTGCTCGCCGACTACTCACCGTGGGAGAAGTATTCGGGCCCGCAGTCTCCGCGCGGGTAGCCAGCGCAATACCGACGCAACCGTCCGCCACTCAACTCGGAAACATCGCCGCGGCACATTGGACCCACTTGCGAGGGAGGTCCGATGTTTCATCTGGGTTGGTTCATGGGCAGTGGTTTCAGCGCGCAGACCTGGGCGCTGGATCCATGGGCGGGCAACACCGGCCACGACTGGATGAAGGGCGACCTGTTCGTCGACCTGGCAGCCTCGCTGGAGCGGGCGCGTTTCGACTATCTGTTGGTCGAGGACACCAGCATGGTCGAAGACGCCTACGGCCGCTCAATGGAGACCACGCTCAAGTACGGGATGCTCGCGCCGAAATGCGATCCCATCCCGCTGATTCCGCTGCTGACCCAGCGCACCAAGCACATCGGTATCGCCGTGACCATGTCGACGAGCTTCTACCACCCGTACATGGCGGCGCGGACGATGACGACGCTGGATCACCTGACCGACGGCCGGGTGGGCGTCAACGTCGTCACCGGCAGTTCGGATCGCGCGGCGCAACAGTACGGCTACGACGGGCTGATGCTGCACAGCGAGCGCTACGAGATGGCCGCCGAATGGATGGAAGCCGTTGGCGCGCTGTGGGATTCGTGGGAGGAGGGCGCTGTCCTGGTGGACCAGGAGACCCCGCGCTACGCCGATCACACCAAGGTGCACCCCGTCGACTTCGAGGGTAAATACTTCCGCACCCGCGGTCCGCTGAACACCATTCCCGGTCCGCAGCGCAGGCCGGTCATCGTGCAGGCGGGCGCCTCGCCGGCCGGGCGCGATCTGGCCGCCAAGTATGCCGAGTCAATGTTGGCTCACGGCACCAGCGTTGAAAGTATGAAGGCGTTCCGGCTGGACATGCATCGCCGGATGAAGGAGTACGGCCGGGACCCCAGCACGTTGAAGATCCTCTTCCTGATCGACCCGATTCTCGGTGACAGCGACCGCGTCGCGCAGGCCCGCGAAGAGGATATGAAAGAGGCGCGCTGGAGCGACCACGCGATCGAGAAGGCGCTGTGGGGTCTGAGCTACACCTCCGGTGGTGAATTCGACTTCTCCACTTTCGATCTCGACAAGGAAGTGCCCGACGTGTGGGGCAACGGCGAGACGAGCACGCTGCGCACCTTCATCGAAGGGGCGCGGGGCAAGACGCTGCGCGAGGCCATCGCGACCGTCGACACCCATGCGGGCCTGGCCTTCGTCGGTTCGCCGGACACGGTCGCGGCGAAGATGGGTGAGGCGATGGAAGAGGTCGGCGGCGACGGCTTCCTGCTGTCTCCGACCGTCACCCGGCGCAATATCGCCGAGATTGCCGACGGCCTGGCACCGGCGTTGCGCAAGCGCGGCCTGATCCGGGACGGCTATCAGCACAGCACTTTCCGGGAGAACCTGTTGGAGTTCTAGCAGTTGGCTGTGGGTAACCGGCGTAATACAAGAGGCACCGACGTGACGCGGAGGCGTCACGGATTACCCCTTTACTGTGCGCGGAGGCGCGCCAACGAGAGCCGTGACTCGGTCAAGACGATCCGAGCCAGGAGGCAATCGTGTTCCAGAAAAATCGCCCTAGCAGTAATCCATCCGATCCCACCCGAGAGTGGGACCGCCGTACCTTTCTGAAGGCCAGCGGCATCACCATCGGCGGCGTCAGCCTGGCCGCCCTGGCGGCCGCCTGCGGTGCGGGAGGCGGGGCAGGTGGTGGATCCGCCGGCGGCGACACCCTCACCTTGAAGATGCCGTTCCTGGCCGATATGCAGATCCCCGACCCCGACATCATGTACGAGGGCGAAGGCGCCCAACTGATGGAATTCGCCTACGAGGGACTGGTCCGCTACAAGCCGGGTTCCGCAGAGATCATCCCGCAGTTGGCCAAGTCCTGGACGCTGTCGCCCGACCAACTGACCTACACCTTCACCTTGGAGCCGGACGTCAAATTCCACGACGGCACACCCGTCGACGCCGCGTCCTGGATCAAGGGCTTCGAGCGCCGCACCAAGGTCAACCAGGGCCCCGCCTACATGGTGGCCGGCGTCGCCAAGACCGAGGCGCCGAATCCGACGACGTTCGTCGTCACCCTCAAAGAACCCAATAACGCGTTCCTGCACTACCTTGCGTGTCCTTGGCAGCCGTTCGCGGTGAGCCCAACCGCAGTGGAGAAGAACGCGGTCGGTGACGACCTGGCCCAGGAGTGGATCAAGACCCACGACGCCGGCAGCGGTCCGTACACCATCACCGAGTTCGTCCCCGGCAGCCATTACACGCTGGCGGCGTTCCCCGACTACCGCCAAGGTAAGCCGCCGTTCGAGTCCATCCGGATCAACATCACCCCAGATGTCACCACCCAGAAGCTCCAGCTCGATTCCGGCGCCTTCGATCTGGTGTCCAAGGGCTTCGCCATCCCGGATGTGCTTGCCTATCAACAGAATCCGCAGTTCACCGTGGTGAACGCCATCGGTGGTGTCGGCGAAGCCCTCTGGCTGAACCCGAATACCGGCATCTTCGCCGACAAGGCGGTCCGCAAGGCGCTGATGACCGCCCTGGACCGCAAGGGCATCGTCGACACCGCCTGGGGCGGCCTGGCCACCGCGCAGGAATCGATGTGGCCGGAAGAATCGTTGCCACCGGCGATGGCCCCGTTCCCGACCACGGTGGACACCGCGCCGCTCAAGGCGTTGGTGGGGTCGTTGCCGTCCAAGAAGATCGACCTGGCCTGGGCCGCCGACGGAGGGGCGCCGCGCCAGCAGATGGCTGAACTGGTCCAAAACCAGCTCGCCGCACTGGGTCTCGAGGTGACCGTGCGGACGCTACCGGTGGCCGAGATGTTCGACCTGTCGAATCAGCCGAGCGAGAAGCGACCGGATCTGATGCTGGCGTTCCTCGGTGGTGACACGCTGCACCTGGACACCACGTTCCGGATCTTGCTGCGCACCGGGGCGGCGCCGTTGAACTTCTACCAGTATTCGAACCCGCAGCTCGACGGTTTGATGGACCAGGCCGTGCAGGCGCCGAACACAGAAGCGATGAATGCCATCTATCAGCAGTGCAGCAAGATCGTGATCGACGACGCGATCTGGGTCCCGCTGTGCCTGCCGCCGAACTCGACGATCACGCACAAGAGCCTGACCGGTATCGAGAGCAATTCGTTCTACCCGCAGATCTTCTGGCCGCCTGCCCTCAAGCGGACCTGACACACACGAAAGCGC
>JBEVHL010000115.1:0-5624 GCA_040511255.1 Mycobacterium sp.
GCGCCGACCATCCTCGGGCACGGCACGCCCGAACAGATCGAGCGGTTCATCCCGGGCACGTTGACCGGCGAGATCTACTGGGCGCAGCTGTTCAGCGAGCCCGGCGCCGGGTCGGACCTGGCCGCGCTGCGCACCAAAGCCGTTCGTACCGAAGGCGGTTGGCTGCTGACCGGGCAGAAGGTGTGGACCTCGAACGCCCAGCGGGCGCAGTATTCGGTCTGCCTGGCCCGGACCAATCCCGATGTGCCCAAACACAAGGGCATCACCTACTTCGTCGTCGACATGAGCGCGCCGGGCATCCTGATCCGCCCGCTGCGCGAGATCACCGGCGACGCACTGTTCAACGAGGTGTTCCTCGACGACGTGTTCGTCCCCGACGAGAACGTCATCGGTGCGGTCGACGGCGGCTGGGCGCTGGCCCGCACCACACTGGCCAACGAACGCGTCGCGATGGGCGGCGGCGGCAAGCTCGACAAGGGCATGGAGGACCTGATCTCCGCGATCAAGGGTGTCGAACTCGATGCCGCTGAACAGGACCGGATCGGCGAGCTCATCGTCGCCGCGCAGATCGGGTCGCTGCTGGATCACCGCATCGCCGAGTTGGCGGTCGACGGTCACGATCCGGGGCCGCAGTCCAGCGTGCGCAAGCTGATCGGCGTGCGGTACCGGCAGGCGTTGTCCGAGCGGGTGATGGAGCTGACCGTCGGTGGCGGGTTGGTGGACAACCCCGAGGTGCGCTACTTCCTGAACAACCGCTGCCTGACCATCGCGGGCGGCACCGAGCAGATCCTGCTGACCGTCGCCGCCGAGCGACTCCTCGGCCTACCCCGCTAGCTGAACGTGGTCTGCGCGCACGCGCTGGGCGTGGTCAGGTTCACGCCGCTGTAGACCACCTGAATCTGGGTGCAGGCAATGAAGCCGGCACCGGTCGACGGTCGGCCGGTGGTCCACGCGGTCTGGACCGAATTGCCGTCGACCCGGAATCGTTCGACCGGACCGCCGCCGAAATAGGTCACCGAGATCTCGTCATTGCTGATCGACTTGTAGAGCTTCGACAGCACGTTGTCGTGGTTGGCGCCTTTGGATTCCGGCGGATTGCCCGACGGTGCGCTGTACGTGGCTTCCTGCCAGATGTCGCGGTCCGTGCTGCGGATCGTGATGGTCTGCCTGGCCCAGGTGTCACCGGGGAAGCCGATGACCCCGTCCGGCGTCAACAGGTTGGCCTGGGTGTTGAACGAACAGTTGCCTTGCGCCAGCACGCAATTGGCGCTGACATGCATCTCGATCTGGGTGACCGGATCGACGGCGATCGACTGCACGCCCGAGTCGGAGGCGGCGCTTGCCGTTGCCGGGCCTGCGAGCACTGCGGTCAACAGTGCCGCCGCGGTGACTGCGCTGAGTCGCTTCATCGGTAGAAAGCTAGCGTCCGGATCACTCGTCATAGGTCACTTCGACCGAATCGGACTTCGGCAGGGCCTGGCAACCCAGGATCAGGCCCTCGTCGAGGTCGGACTGCTCCAGGACGTCGTTGATCTCCATCACCACCTCGCCGCTCGTCTTCAGCACCGCGCATGCGCCGCAATGGCCTTCGCGGCAGGAGAACGGGGCGTCGAGGCCCTTGTCCAGCAGGACGTCGAGCAGCTTGGCGCTGCGCGGCCAGCTCAGTTCGTGGGTTTCCCCGTCCAGGGTGACGACGGCGGTGGCCGGCGGGTCGGTGGCGGGGTCGTCATCGCTGTAGTCGACCTTCACCGCCGCGAACGGGTCGGTGTCCAGTGACCGGAACACCTCGACGTGCACCTGCTTGGCCGGGGTCTGCAACGCCTCCAACGCTTCCTGCGCGGCCGCCATGAAGGGACCGGGACCGCAGATGAACGCCTGTCGGGCGGTGTGGGGTGCCATCAACCGGCCCAGCGCCGCCGCACTCGGCAGGCCCTGGACCGTCTCCAACCAGTGCACCACCGAGAAGCGGTCGGGGTGACGGCCGGCCAACTCGCGCAGCGCCTCGGCGAAGATCACCGAATCCTCGCTGCGGTTGGCGTAGATCAGGGTGACCTGGCCGTTGCCCTGCGACAGCGCGGATTTGCAGATCGCCATCATCGGGGTGATGCCGCTGCCTGCCGCGATCAGCAGGAAGTCGTCGTCGAGCGTCTTGGGCACGAACGTGCCCGAGGGGGCCAGGACGTGGATCCGCATCCCGGGGTGGGCGTGATCGCACAGCCAGTTCGACGCGTAGCCGTCGACGGTGCGTTTGACGGTGACCGTCAGCGGGTCGTCGCTGTGCGGTGAGCTACACAGCGAATAGCAGCGGGCCACCGAACCGGTCTGGTCGCTGGGGATCCGCAGCGTCAGGAACTGGCCCGGCGAGTAGCGGAGCCGGTCGGCGGGTATCTCCGGGTCATTCGGGCCGTCGGGCACCTTGAACACCAGTGACCGGGAATCCTCGGTCTCGGCGATGACCTCGGCGACCTGCAGCTCCAGCACGTGGGTGCCGAGCGGTTCGTCGGTCACAGCTCCCACCTTCCCATTCTCAGTTTGCTGCATAACTAGAACAGGTTACAGAAATGCCCCTCTGCAGGTCCAGCCGCCGCAGGCATACGCTGCTCGACACAAATCGTAACGTGTTCTAGTCTTGCTCTAGCCCGCTAAGATTCCGCATTCCGTTGGAGGCAGTGCAAGTGACGACCATTCAACAGCGTGACGCGCAGTCGGTTCTAGCCGGGATAGACGACCTGCTGCCGCAGCTGCGTGAGCGCGCTCAGGCCGCCGAGGACCTCCGCCGCCTCCCTGACGAGACCGTCGCTCAACTCGATGAGGTCGGGTTCTTCAAGCTGCTTCAGCCGGAACAGTGGGGCGGGCTGCAGACCGATCCGACGCTGTTCTACGAGGCGGTCCGCCGCCTCGGCAGCGCGTGCGGCTCCACCGGTTGGGTCAGCTCCATCATCGGCGTGCACAACTGGCATCTTGCGTTGTTCGATCAGCAGGCCCAGGAGGAAGTGTGGGGCGACGATCCCTCGGTCCGCATCTCCTCCTCGTACGCGCCGATGGGCGCGGGTGTCGTGGTCGACGGCGGCTACCTGGTCAGCGGCGCGTGGCAGTGGTCGTCGGGATGTGACCATGCCACCTGGGCCTTCCTCGGTGGCCCGGTCATCAAGGACGGCAAGCCAGTTGACTTCGGCAGCTTCCTGATCCCGCGCAGCGATTACCAGATCAACGACGTGTGGCACGTCGTCGGTCTGAAGGGCACCGGCAGCAACACCGTCGTGGTCAAGGACGTGTTCGTCCCGCGCCACCGGTTCCTGTCGTACAAGTCGATGAACGACCGCACCGCGGGCGGCCTGCAGAACAACACCGCGCCGGTGTACAAGATGCCTTGGGGCACAATGCATCCCACCACCATCACCGCGCCGATCATGGGCATGGCCTACGGCGCCTACGACGCCCACGTCGAACATCAGGGCAAGCGGGTGCGCGCCGCCTTCGCCGGCGAGAAGTCCAAAGACGACCCGTTCGCCAAGGTCCGCATCGCCGAGGCCGCCAGCGATATCGACGCCGGCTGGCGCCAGCTGATCGGCAATGTCGGCGACGAATACGCACTTCTCAAGGCGGACAACGAGATTCCGTTCGAGCTCCGCGCTCGGGCCCGCCGGGACCAGGTGCGGGCCACCGCCAGGGCACTGGCCTCCATCGACCTGCTCTTCGAGGCCTCCGGTGCCACCGCGCTGGAAACCGACAAGCCCCTGCAGCGATTCTGGCGCGACGCCCACGCCGGCCGCGGGCCCGCGGCCCACGAACCCGAGCGCGCGTACATGATCTTCGGCAACGACGCCTTCGGGCTGCCGCCACAGGACACGATGGTTTGATTGGCGGCCTTGATGACATCCTTTATCAAAGAAACCGAGAACCAGAACGAGGTCACCTTCGAGTCGACCTCGCGGTACGCCCAGGTCCGCGACGATATGCGGCTGCACTACCACGAGGCCGGAGCCAGCAACCGCGAGACCGGTGGCACCATCGTGCTGCTGCACGGCGGCGGACCCGGTGCGTCCAGCTGGTCGAACTTCTCGAAGAACATCGCCGTGCTGGCGCAGCGCTTCCACGTGCTGGCTGTCGACCAGCCCGGCTACGGCCACTCCGACAAGCACACCGAACATGAGCAGTACAACCGGTACAGCGCGATCGCCCTGCTGAATCTGTTCGACCACCTCGGCATCGAACGTGCTGCGCTGGTGGGCAATTCGCTCGGCGGCGGCACCGCGGTCCGGTTCGCCCTCGACAATCCCAAACGGGCGGGCCGGCTGGTGCTGATGGGCCCCGGCGGCTTGTCGGTGAACCTGTTCGCCCCCGACCCCACCGAGGGCGTCAAACTGCTCGGCAAGTTCGCCGTCGACCCCACGCGCGAGAACATCGAAAAATTCCTCCGCATCATGGTTTTCGATCAGAAGCTGATCACCCCCGAGCTGGTCGACGAGCGGTTCGCCATCGCCAGCCAGCCCGAGTCGCTCGCCGCCACCCGCGCCATGGGCAAGTCGTTCGCCGGACCCGATTTCGAGCTGGGGATGATGTGGCGCGAGGTATATCAGCTGCGCCAGCCGGTGCTGCTGATTTGGGGCCGGGAAGACCGGGTAAACCCTCTGGACGGCGCCTTGGTGGCGCTCAAGCAGATTCCGCGGGTGCAACTGCACGTCTTCGGGCAGTGCGGGCACTGGGCGCAACTGGAGAAGTTCGACGAATTCAACAAACTGACCAGTGATTTCCTGAGCTAGTCCAAAGGGGTTTAGAACATGAGTATCCGGTCGTTGGGCTACCTGCGCCTCGAGGCCACCGATATGGCGGCCTGGCGCGACTACGGACTCAAAGTGCTCGGCATGGTCGAAGGGTCCGGGCCGACCGAGGGTGCGCTGTACCTGCGGATGGACGAGCATCCCGCCCGGCTGGTCATCGTGCCCGGCGAGCGCGACCGGCTGATTCAATCCGGTTGGGAGACGGCGAATGCCGCCGAACTGCAGGAGATCCGCAACCGGCTCGACATGGAGGGCACTCCCTTCAAAGAGGCCACCGCCGCCGAACTGGCCGACCGCCGCGTCGACGAGATGATCACCTTCGATGATCCGTCCGGCAACACCCTCGAGGTGTTCCACGGTGTGGCGCTCATCCACCGCCGGTTGGTCAGCCCCTACGGGCACAAGTTCGTCACCGAGGAGCAGGGCTTGGGTCACGTGGTGTTGACCACCCGCGACGACGCCGAGTCATTGCACTTCTACCGCGACGTGCTGGGCTTCAAGCTGCGTGACTCCATGCGGATGCCTCCGGAGATGCTCGGCAAGCCCGCGGGCAGTCCGCCGGCCTGGCTGCGGTTCTTCGGCGTCAACCCGCGCCACCACAGTCTCGCGTTCATGCCGGGGGAAACCCCCAGCGGCATCGTCCATTTGATGATGGAAGTGGAGAACAGCGACGACGTGGGCCTGGCGCTGGACCGCGCGCTGCGCAAGAAGGTGCCGATGTCCGCGACGCTCGGTCGCCACGTCAACGACAAGATGTTGTCCTTCTACATGAAGACTCCCGGCGGCTTCGACGTCGAATTCGGTTGTGAGGGGCTCGAAGTCGAGGACGAGGGTTGGGTGGCT
>JBEVHL010000116.1:0-4115 GCA_040511255.1 Mycobacterium sp.
GCCTGATCGAACACCTGGCCGGTGGCCTTGGTCTCACCCGAGAACGCCGGGCCGATGAGGCCGATCGTGAAGGCGTCGTCGACGATCTGCGGAGCGACCTGCGTGGCCTTCTGCGGATCACCTTCGGTGTCAAAGGTCTTCAACTGTACCTGGCAACCGGCGTTGGCCGCATTGTGCTGGTCGATGGCCAGCTGCACGCCGTTCTTGATGTTGATGCCGAGGGCGGCGTCAGGTCCGGTCAGGGCACCGGCCATGGCCAGCGACAGCGGCGGGCAGTTGGCCTTGCCGTCACCCGCCGGGTTGGCAGCCGTGGCGCCGGCTTCCGGCTTGACCTCGGCGCCGTTCTGATCGATCTGGACCTGCTCGACGATCTTCAGATCGCTTTGAGCCGCCCCTTCTTCGGGCTTGGACTGATTACAGCCGGCAAGGCCCCAGACTAAAAGGGCTGCCGAACTCAGAGCGAATGCACTCCGCGTCGCGCGACCGCGCACGTTTCACCTCCGGGTCAATGGACATCTCGGCATCTGGCGGGCAGGACAATCCGACCGACCCGTCGACGCTTCGGAAGAAACATAGCCAACGAGTCGCCGAATCGCGTGGTGTTGACGAACGCACCCAAGACACGTCGCGACCGTCCGGGGTAAATGCCGGGGTCAGCGCAGGTATCTCACAGAAAACAGCCAGCGGGGAAACGCAGTGTTAACGCGTGTCGGCGTTACGCCTGCTCCGGCGCCGGCGGGTCCTTGGGGGTGTCCAGGGTCTCCAGGACCACCTCGGCCACCCGCTTCATCGTGGTGCGCCGGTCCATCGCGGCCCGCTGAATCCACTTGAACGCTTCGGGTTCGGTCATGTTCTGCTTGGTCTGCAGCAAACCCTTGGCGCGCTCGACGAGCTTGCGGGTCTCCAACCGGTCCGACAGAGACGCGACTTCCTGCTCCAGCGCGGCCACCTCGCTGTAGCGGCTGACGGCCAGTTCGATCGCCGGGATCAGGTCGGTGATCGAGAAGGGTTTCACCAGGTAGGCCATCGCGCCGGCGTCGCGGGCCCGTTCGACCAGGTCACGCTGGCTGAAAGCGGTCAGCACCAGCACAGGCGCGATCCGTTTGGCGGCGATCTCCGCCGCAGCGTCGATACCGTCGCGGCGCGGCATCTTGACGTCCATGATCACCAGGTCGGGCTTGAGTTGTTCGGCCAGGTCGACGGCTTCCTGCCCGTCACCGGCCTCACCGACGACGTCGTAACCCTCTTCGCGGAGCATCTCGGCGAGGTCGAGTCGGATGAGTGCTTCATCCTCGGCGATCAGTACACGGTGTGTGGTGGTCGCTTCAGGGTCTGTCGTTGGCCCGGTCATGACGCCATTGTGTCGCGGTAGCGGGTAAAGGGCGACCTCGGGATACCGAGTGACCGGTGTGACGGCAGTGCACTGGCCATCCTCTATGGTGGTTAGTCGCGATACCCCGCGAGCCCTCGTATCCCAATTGGCAGAGGAAACGGATTCAAAACCCGTGCAGTGTGAGTTCGAGTCTCACCGAGGGCACCAGTAAGGCGGCGGCCGGTCCAGCGCCTCGAGAACCACACCTTGAGTTGCCCGCCTCAGAGCGAATGGCGGGATTCACTCATACTTCTCGCCAGTTTGTGTCTGGGCGAAACCCGTCAGCCGTCTTCGAGGTCGGGGCAGAACGCCGCAGTGGCCGCGCCGACGACGAACGCCGCGTCATTGGGAGCCAGATGGTCGGTCGAGGCCACCGCGTCGACCATCGTCATCTGGCTGAACCCCTCCCGATCCATCGTGGCGCAGATGGCGTGTCCGCTCACCAATGCGTCGTCACCGCCGTAGTACTTGGGGATGATCCCCTGATCGGTCAGCACGTTGACATAGAGCTCGTCATCAGCTGGAGTGGCGCTCGCCGGCACGGCGAAGGGAACGGTGGCGGCAAGTGCGACGAGAAGAGCCAGTCCGCCATTGGCGCCTCGGCTCAGAATTATCTTCATGCCGGGAAAGTAGCCCTGTGAACTCGCTGTGGACGTCGCTTTCCGCCACCCCGTCCAGTGGTTGTTGACTCAGCAATGAGTCGCCCCGCGGGCGCGCGCGCAAGCAGCGCCAAATATGTTGTGGCGCTGCGTCAGTTGTAGGCGCCGTTGATCACCGGTCCGGTGATCATGCCGGCCTCGACACCCCATTTCTCCATGATCGTTCGGTATTCACCGGTGGCGATCAGGTGCATCACGGCCTGCCGCAGCGACTCGGCCAGCGGCGCGCCCTTGGCCACCGGCAGCCCGTAGGGCGCGGCGTTGAAGATCTCCCCCGCCGCCTGCAAAGCGCCGTTGCTCTGGTTGATGGCGTATCCGGTCACCGGTGAATCGGCGGAGATCGCGTCGACCTCACCGTTGGTCAGGGCATTGACGACGTCGTCCTGGCTGAAGTAGTCGACCGTCTCGATCGGTGCCGCCCCGATGGCCAGGCAGGCCTTGTTCTTCGCGGGCAGTTCCTCGGTGTCCTGGATGGTCCTCGACTTCACCCCAACCTTGTGACCGCAGGCGTTGTTGGGGTTGATCGGGGCACCCGGGCGCTGGGCCCACAAGGTGCCGGCCTGGAAGTAGGTCACGAAGTCGACCATGGCCTCGCGTTCCTTGGTGTCGGTGAACGACGACAGCCCCAGGTCATAGGCCCCCGCCTGTACCGACGGCAGGATGCTCTCGAATGCCGTTTCCCGGTACTCCACCTGCAGGTTCAACGTGCGCGCGATCGCGTTCATCAAGTCGATGTCGAAGCCCACGACGGTGCCGTCGCCGTCGCGGAATTCGGCGGGCGCGTAGGGCTCGTTGACGCCCACCACCAGCTTTCCGGCCGCCCTGATGGGCGCGGGCACGGTGGCGGCGATGGCGGCGGGATCACCCAGGAACGGCGCAGGGCTCGGTGAGGTCGATGTGGAGCTTGTCGCCGACGTCTGCGCGGCCTGCTCCCCCGAGTTGCTGCGCACCTGCAGCACCACCAGACCGGCCACGACGACCAGGGCGAGCCCGGCACCGGCGATGGCCAGGGTGCGGAACCGGCGGGGCGGCCGTGCGTGCCTGGGTGCCCGCTTGTTGGGCGGCTGACCGCTGAGGACGGATCGGGCTGCGTCGGCGAGTTCGAGTGCGGACTGATAGCGATCGCCGGGTTTCTTCGCCATACCTTTGGCGATCACTGCGTCGAAACCTCTTGGCAAGGCGGGGTTTATCGCCGACGGCATGGGCGGCGGCGTCATCAGATGCCCGGCCAGCTGCTGTTCCAGACTTTCCCCGGAATAGGGCCGATGCCCGGTCAGGCATTCGTGCAGCACGCAGGTCAGCGCATAGATATCGGAGCGCGGATCGCTCTGGCCGGTCTTGAACCGCTCCGGAGCCATATACGCCATGGTGCCCAAAGTGCTTCCGGCACTGGTTAATCCGGTCTGACTGGTGGTTCTGGCGATGCCGAAGTCGATCAGATAGACGAAATCCCTGGCCGACAGGAAAATGTTGGACGGCTTGACATCCCGGTGCACCAGACCGACGGCGTGGGCCGACTCCAGCGCAGAAGCCACCTGCTCGACGATCTTGACCGCACGCTCCGGGGTGAATGGCCCTCCGGTCTCGGTCAGCACCGTGCCCAGGTCGTCGCCGTCGATCAACCGCATATCGAGGTAGAGCTGGCCGTCGATCTCGCCGTAGCCGTGGATGGGCACCACGTGCGGATCACTCAGGCCCGCCGCGGCGTGCGCCTCGCGCCGGAATCGTTGCTGGAAGATCGGATCGCCCGCGACGTGCGACGGCAGCACCTTCAGGGCGACCACTCGATCGGTGACAGTGTCGTGTGCCCGGAAAACCTGACCCATTCCGCCCCGACCCAGCAGTTCCAGCAATTCATAGTGCCCGAACCGTGTGACTTCCAACGGCTGCTCCCTCGGCCACCAAATCCTGTGTTTGACGTCGAATGTTAAAGCAGCGCGGCCGGAATCGCCCCGATACGTCCAGGGAGAAACCGTCGATCGCCAAACCCGCCTGCCTGGCCCCGGCTCGGCCGGCGTTGACGCAGGGCACCGGCGGGCGGATAGAAATGAATCTGAATTCAGTTTCATGGCGACGGAAGCGAG
>JBEVHL010000117.1:0-5189 GCA_040511255.1 Mycobacterium sp.
CGGGTCAGCTCGTGCTCCATGTCCCGTTCTTCGTCCGGGGAGGCATGGACGTCGAGCCGGTGCACCAGCCACGGCAAGGACAGGCCCTGCAGCAGCAGGGTCACGGTGATCACGACGAACGCGATGAAGATCAGCCGGTCTCGTTCGGGGAATCCGGCGGGCAGGGCGAGCACCGCGGCGAGCGTGACCACTCCGCGCATCCCGGCCCACGACGCGACGGTTCGTTCCCGCCAGCCGACCGGTTCGGACTCCGGTTCTTTGCGCGATCTGAGCTTCTGGTCCAGGGACGCAACGGGAAAGATCCAGGCGAACCGGACGACGATCACCAGCACCGTGATGATCAGCGCCTGCACGATCAGCTCGGTCAGGTCGCCGGGCACCGTGGCGGCGACCGCGCGGAGCTCCAAGCCGACGAAGGCAAACGCCGCGCCGGTCACCAGAAGCTCGACGATGTCCCACGTGGTCCCGGACACCAGCCGGGTCTGGGCCGACTCGGCGTCGGCGTAGCGACTCAACGCCAGCGCCAACGTGACCACCGCCAGCACCCCGCTGCCGTGGGCCACATCGGCGGCGCCGTAGGCCGCGAACGGCATCAGGATGACCAACGCGCTACCTGCCGGGTGCGCGGGCAACTTACCCAGCAGCCAACGCACCACCACCGCGATCACCAACCCCACCGCGATGCCGACGAAGACGGCCAGCGTCAACGTGCCCAGCGCACCCCAGGGGGAGAACGAACCGGTGAGCGCTCCCGCGATGGCGACCTCGTAGAGCACCAACGAGGTCGCGTCGTTCGACAGGCCCTCACCCTCGAGCGTGGTGCGCAGCCGGCGTGGCAGCCGCAGCTCGCGGGCGACCGCGGTGGCCGCGACGGGATCGGGCGGCGCCACCGCAGCCCCCAGCGCGATCGCGGCGAGCAGCGGCAACCCGGGAATGAGTGCTGAGAGCACCACGCCGACGGAGAACGCCGTCACGCCGACCAGGGCGACGGCGAGCAGGCCGATAGCCCGCCGGTTGTCCAGGAACTCCCGCCACGACGTCCGGCGCGCGGCGGCGAACAGCAGCGGCGGCAGCACCAGCGGCAGGATCAGCTCGGGATTGATCGACGGGGTGGGCAGGCCCGGCACGAACGCGATCGCCAACCCGAACAGCAGCAGCAGCACCGGGTAGGGCAGCTTGAACCGTTCGGCCACCGGCGCCAAAACCACCGTCGCCACGAACAGCGCAAGAAGAAGTGTCAGCTGGTCCATGGGTTCCCGCGCATGCGTCCCAGGTACCCAGGTGAACGGGGCGCAAACGCGCCGGTCAACTATGCAGCAGCTGTTCGGCGTCGGCGCCGGAGATGGTCAGCGCGGCAATCACCAGACCCGTCAGAATTCCGATGCCGGTATCGAGCACCCGGTCCAGGGCGACCGCGGGAGCCAATCCAGCGCCCAGACCCGTCATCAGCAACGCCATCGGCGTCACGGCCAACGAGCACAACGCGTAGTTGACCGTGGACATGATCTCCGCGACCGTCTGCAGCACGATGATGGCCGCGACCGCACCCCAGTAGCCCAGCGGCAACGCCAGCAGACCGGCCGCCAACAGAGCACCACCCAGATTGCCGAGCAGTCGCTGCACTCCGCGGTGCAGGGTCAAGTGGTAGCCGATGCCCTGCATGGCGGCGACCGCACCCATCGCCGCCCACATCGGATGGGCAAGTCCGAGTAGCACCGCGATGGCGGCGGCCAACGCCCCGGCCACTGCGATCCGGACTGCCCGGGCGATCAGGGTTCGATGCGGTGCGCGGGTCAGCGTGCGCCACAGCGACTCCCGACGTACCGGCGCTGAGTCACTTGCGGGCGTATCGGTGATCGCTCGCCTGATCCGCTGCAGTAACCACGGGGCGAGTGAGGCGATGACACCGATAACGGCGCCGGCCAGCGTCGCGACCACCGCCACGACCGCGTCGTGGGGCGTGCGGGCGAAACCTTCGGCGCCGACTGCGGCGAAGACGAACACCACGGCGCCGGGCCCGACGATGTGCAGGGTCCAGACCAGGTAGGCGGCCACACCGGCCAGCACCGCCACTACTGCGATACCGAGTAGCTCGTCATCCCCGAGCACGCCCAACGTGGCGCCGATGCCGACCGAGACCGACATGGCCGCGCCGAGCACCATCAGGCGACCGACCCGCACCG
This sequence comes from Mycobacterium sp., assembly GCA_040511255.1. Classification (GTDB taxonomy): domain Bacteria; phylum Actinomycetota; class Actinomycetes; order Mycobacteriales; family Mycobacteriaceae; genus Mycobacterium. The sequence goes on from JBEVHL010000117.1 coordinate 2,184, forward strand.
GATAGGGATCCGGCCGGCAGAACGCCGCCACCAGCGCACCGAGCGCCCCGAAGCCCGCGATGTCCTGGTGGCCGGTCAGACCACAGACGACGAACACCAAAGTGACTGCGGCACCGACTCGTAGCGGCGCGGCGACGCCGGCCCTGCCCAGCTCGACGCGAAGCGCGCCGTGCCATGACTGCCGACGGGTGACATGACGCAGCGCCGCATAGCTGCGTTCGCAGTGTGCGACGACGGAAGAGGTGACCACGCGAGATACTTTAACACTATTTCACTAGTAAATTACTTGTGGCCTAAGATGGCCGGGTGCCTTCCGAGACTCGTCCCTACTCCGACGCGGTCGATCGCATTCGCGGCGAATGGGCCGCGACCTATCCCGATCTGGACACCGCACCCATCGAAATTCTGGGCCGCGTTCAGCGGATCGCGTCGATCTGCAACCACCGGCTGGATCTGAATCTGGAGCAACACGGTCTGAGCCCGTCGGAGTTCGGAGTGCTGGGCGCACTGGCGCGGGCCGGGCGGCCGCTGCGGGCCAGTGAAGTCGTCTCCACCACCATGCTCAGCGGAGCCTCGATCACGAAGATTGCGGACAGCCTTGCCGAGCGCGGGTTGCTGGCCAGACAGAAGTCCACGCGAGACAAGCGGGTGGTCCTGTTGGAGCTGACCGAAGCCGGCCAGTCGGTGGTCGATACGCAGTTTCCCCGACGCCTGGCCGACGACCGGGAACTGATCGCCGGGCTCACCCCGGCCGAGCAGGCAACGCTCGCCGGCCTGCTCCGCAAGGTCTGCTCGACGTTGGGCGAGTGATGGGTGATCTGGTCTGGATCCCGGCGCAGACTGCGACGGTCGGGTCCGATGCGCACTACCCCGAGGAAGCCCCGGCTCGCGAGGTCAGCGTGGACGGCTTCTGGATGCAGGACCGGCAGGTGACCAACGCCGAGTTCGGTGCGTTCGTGGCAGCCACCGGCTACGTCACCGTCGCCGAGCGCCCGCCCGATCCCGCCGACTATCCCGGCGCGCCGCCGGAGAACCTCCAGGCGGGATCGATGGTGTTCCGCCGCACGGCAGGAGCCGTCGACCTGCGGCACCTGGCCCAGTGGTGGGCGTGGACGCCGGGCGCCTGCTGGAACCACCCGCGCGGTCCGCGGTCGTCGACCACCGGGCGGGAGCACCATCCGGTGGTGCACATCGCGTTCGACGACGCCGCCGCCTACGCCGAGTGGGCGGATCTCGCGTTGCCGAGCGAAGTGCAGTGGGAGGTCGCGGCGCGGGGCGGGCTGGCCGGCACGACGTACACCTGGGGCGGCGAGCCTGAGACGCCGGGTCAGCGGCTGGCCAATTATTGGCACGGCGAATTTCCGTATCTGCCCGACACCGGCTACGGCACCACCGCGCCGGTGGGAAGTTTCGCGGCGAACGGTTACGGGTTGTTCGATATGGCGGGCAATGTGTGGGAATGGACCACCGACTGGTGGACCGATACCCGGGCTGTCGAATCGTGTTGTGCGGCAGACAGTTACGATCCGGACCAACCGCAGTTCCAGATCCCGCGGAAGGTGATCAAGGGTGGGTCGTTCCTGTGCGCCGACAGCTACTGCCTGCGCTACCGCCCGGCCGCCCGGCGACCGCAGATGGTCGACACCGGCATGAGCCATGTCGGGTTCCGGTGCATCAAGCCCTGAAGGGGGTCGACGTCGGCGGTATCCTGACCGCACCAACCGAAATCGCCAGCACCGCAACGGTACCTGTACTCACCCTGCCCGTCACACCGCGCCTCTCGGAGGTACCCGCATGAGCTTCGCAGTGCCACTCGTCGATCTGAGCAGCTACACCGGACTGGGCGATCCGGCGAAACGCCCCGATACCGCCAGGGCACTCGACACCGCGTGCAGTGACGTGGGTTTCGTCCAGGTGATCGGCCACGGCATTCCCGACACCGCGCTGCGCGGCCTGGCCACGGCCATCGACGAGTTCTTCGCGCTGCCGCGCGCGGACAAAGTGCGGTACCGCTCCCCCAGCGGTAACCGCGGGTACACCCCACCCAAGTCCGAGGCACTGAGCCTCAGCGCGGGCGTCGCACCCGCCGACCGGATGAACGACTTCTTCGAAGCCTTCAATGTCGGTGCGGCCGCAAGCGACTATCCAGATCTCGACCTGCCCGCGGAGCACTACGCCGAAAACCTTTGGCCTACCGAGGCTCCCGCCTTCCAGCCGGGTGTCGAAGCGTACTTCCGGCAAGCGCAGGGGGTGGCCAGGGCGTTGACTACGGCGTTCGCCGACGCACTTGGCCTACCGTCGACATTCTTCGCACCGTACACCGGTCATTCGATCGAGGTGCTGCGGATGAACAACTATGCCTTGCCACCCGGTGAGATCGATCTGGACGCCGATCTGACCGGCATGGGCGAGCACACCGATTTCGGCATCGTCACCGTGCTGTGGGCGGACCGTGTTGCCGGCTTGCAGGTGCTCGGACCGGACCACCACTGGCACGACGTGCAGCCTGAACCCGGTGCACTGCTGGTCAACTTGGGCGACCTGATGGCCCGGTGGACCAATGACCGGTGGGTCTCCACGCTGCATCGGGTCAAGCCGCCCGTTGTCGATGGGCGGATCATGCGACGCCGTTCCGCAGCGTTCTTTCACGACGGCAACAGCGACGCGGTCATCGCTGCTCCGGCGAAATTGGTTGACGCGTCCGATGTCTCGTACGAGCCGATCCGGGTCGACGAGCACATCGCCGCCAAGTTGCGGGGTTCACGCGGCGGCGTGCTGAACCCGTCGGCCACCCGAGAGGCGGGAAGGATCCGGGCCGCGACGTCGCGCTGACCGCATTGCCGGACCGACGGTGCGGATGTCCGACTTGTGTCTACCGGACCGGCCGATCCTTGTAGGGTTCTGCCACACGTTCTAGTTTCATCCCGGGGATGAGGAGACTCATGTCAGACGCTGTGCTGGTGACGGGCGCGTTCGGGCTGGTAGGCACAGCGACCGTCGAGCGCC
>JBEVHL010000118.1:0-22678 GCA_040511255.1 Mycobacterium sp.
GGCGATCGTCAGGTGCCCGGCAATCCGCGGGTCGGCCTGGCTCAGGTGTACGGCGCGCCGGGCACCGCGTCGGCGACCATCCTGTCGTTGTAGGGACCGGCGGGCTGGCGCTCCGCGAGTGTGAACGTCACGACGTTTCTGGCGCTCCAGCGTCGTGAGCTTTGCAGTCGGCGCGATGACTCGGGGGCGCTTCCCGAGTCGTAACGGGTATGACTATGAAAATCACGCCCTGCCTGTGGTTCGACAACAACCTCGAAGAAGCTGCCGAGTTTTACACCTCGGTGTTCCCGAACTCCTCGGTTGGCGAGTTCAGCCGCTGGACCGACGTCGGCCCCGGTAAAGCCGGAGACGTCGCGTACGGACTGTTCGAGCTCGACGGCAACAGATTCCTCGGCCTGAACGGCGGCCCGCTATTCACGTTCAACGAGGCGGTGTCCTTCGAAGTGCGCTGCGCCGACCAGGCCGAGGTCGACTACTACTGGTCCGAACTGGTTGACGGCGGCGAGGAGTCGCAGTGCGGCTGGCTCAAGGACCGCTTCGGCCTGAGTTGGCAGATCGTGCCCGAGCGGCTCTACGAACTGCTCGAGGACCCCAATCCGGCGCGGGCCGCGGCCGCCACCACCGCGATGATGACCATGCGCAAAATCGTGGTCGCCGACCTAGATGAGGCCGTAGCTACGGTGCACTAGATGGCGGGGCCCAGCAGGTCGTCGGCGTCTTTGATGATGTAGCCGTAGCCCTGCTCGGCCAGGAAGCGCTGCCGGTGCGCAGCGTATTCGGCGTCCAGGCTGTCGCGTGCGACCACGCTGTAGAACACCGCGCCGCCGCCGTCGGCCTTCGGCCGCAGCAGCCGGCCCAGCCGCTGCGCCTCCTCCTGGCGCGATCCGAATGTACCCGAAACCTGCACTGCCACAGAGGCTTCCGGCAGGTCGATGGAGAAGTTCGCCACCTTCGACACCACCAGCGTGCGGATCTCGCCCTTGCGGAACGCGTCATACAACGCTTCGCGCTCGGCGGTCTTCGTCGAACCCTGGATCACCGGGGCGTTGAGTTCGGCGCCCAATTCGTCGAGCTGATCGAGGTAGGCGCCGATCACCAGCGTCGGCTCGTCGGGGTGGCGCTCCAGGATGGACTTGACCACCGCGATCTTCGAACGTGCGGTCGCGCACAGCTTGTAGCGCTCTTCGGGTTCGGCGACGGCGTAGAGCATCCGCTCGTTGTCGGTCAGCGTGACCCGGACCTCGATACATTCGGCGGGCGCGATCCAGCCCTGCGCCTCGATGTCCTTCCACGGCGCGTCATAGCGCTTCGGCCCGATCAACGAGAACACGTCGCCTTCGCGGCCGTCCTCGCGGATCAGCGTGGCCGTCAGGCCCAGCCGGCGCCGGGACTGTAGATCGGCGGTCATCCGGAACACCGGTGCGGGCAGCAGGTGCACCTCGTCGTAGATGATCAGACCCCAGTCGCGGCTGTCGAACAGCTCCAGGTGCTTGTACTCGCCCTTGGTGCGGCGCGTGATCACCTGATACGTCGCGATGGTGACCGGTCGGATCTCTTTGCGCTCACCGGAGTACTCACCGATCTCCTCCTCGGTCAGCGATGTCCTGGCGATCAGCTCGCGCTTCCACTGCCGTCCCGCGACGGTGTTGGTGACCAGGATCAAGGTGGTGGCGCCGGCCTTGGCCATCGCGGCAGCACCGACCATGGTCTTGCCCGCGCCGCAGGGCAGCACGACGACACCGGAGCCGCCGGCCCAGAACGAGTCCGCCGCCATCTGCTGGTAGTCGCGCAGCTGCCAGTCGCCTTGTTCCAGGCTGATCGGGTGCGCCTCGCCGTTGACGTAGCCGGCCAGATCCTCGGCGGGCCAGCCGATCTTCAGCAGAATCTGCTTGATGTGACCGCGTTCGCTCGGATGGACGATCACGGTGTCGTCATCGATCCGGGCGCCCAGCATGGGGGCGATCTTCTTGTGCCGGAGCACCTCTTCGAGCACTGCGCGGTCCAGGCTGACCAGGATCAGCCCGTGCACCGGGCTCTTGACCAGCTGCAACCGGCCGTAGCGGGCCATGGTGTCGACGATGTCGACCAGCAGCGGCTGCGGCACGGCATAGCGGGAGAAGCTGACCAGGGCGTCGACCACCTGCTCGGCGTCGTGACCCGCGGCGCGGGCGTTCCACAGCGCGAGCGGGGTGATGCGATAGGTGTGGATGTGTTCGGGGGCGCGTTCGAGTTCCGCGAACGGCGCGATGGCAGCCCGCGCTTCACCGGCCAGCTCGTGGTCGACCTCGAGCAGCACGGTCTTATCGGACTGGACAATCAGCGGTCCGTCAGTCATCTAGCGCCACTCCTCCTCAAGGGTCGTGCTCGACCTGCTTCGCCCGGCATCGTCATCGGCGCGCATAACAGTTCATTATCCTTCCTCGGCCGACACGACAGAGGTCACGCGGTGGATGGCGAAATCTCGCACTCGCCCGGAAGCCGGATCGAAGGCCAGAAGCTGGCCACCGCGAACGTTGACGGGGGCGACCACCCGCTGGGTGGCCACTCCAGCGGCATCGATATAACCGATCACCACCTCGGTCTGTTCCAGGGCGGCCTGCTGCAGCAGCGTGATTGCCCGCGCCGGGTCGACGCGGCCCGCGCCGTTGGCGTGAATGGGCATCGCCACCACCTTGCGCAGGACGGCGACGACGGCGGCCAGGGTGTCGCGGTTCGGTGCACTCGGCAGCGGCCGGTAGAGGCGGCGGTGCTGGGGGGTGGGCACCCGGGCGCCACGCGGATGGACATCGACGATGGTGCCCGCGGAGTCCTCGGCGGCCGGGGCGAAGCCTGCGGCGCGCAGCACGGTCAGCACGTCGGCGATCGGCGACTGGGACACCGCCACCGTCGGCGCCAGGATCCGCAGACCCAGCTGCTGGGCCCCCGGGGTCGCGATGGCCTGGGCCAGCAGGGCCGGATCTTCGCACCGGACAAACGAATTCGCCATCCCGATGCGCAGCTGGCCGTGCCGCCGTGCGACATCGTCGATCAGATAGGTCAGGCCCTGCGGCACCGGCGTCCTGGAATGCTTGGAGAAGAAGCCGTGCAGCGCCGTGGCGGTGCGGCCGGTGTCGAGGGCGCGCCTGATGGTCTGCTCACTGACGCGGTAAACCATTGCCGCGCCGGCGGATTCGACGGCGGCGACGTGGTCGAGTTCGTCGGCGAGGTCTCGTTCCAGCGGGCCGGGGACCACCACGGTCAGGTCCGCCTGCAGCAGGAAGTAGTCGATCGGGGCGGGCAGCGCCTTGGCCATCGCGGTGACCGCCGCGTCGGCGCCGTCGATGAGCAGCGCGCGGGCCGGACCGCTCAGCGCGCCGCGGCCCACCACGCCGAGCGCGTGTGCTTCTTCGAGCAGATGGGTGATGGGTTCGGGCTGCAGCCGTGCCGACCACCGCGGGCGCCGCCAGATCATCGCCCGCGACGCTTCGGCGGGATCCAGCCCGACGCCGCGCGGCAGGTCGGACAGCACGCTCAGCAGTAGCCGCCGGTCCAGGGGTGCCGCCGTGGAGTACAGCGAATCCGACAGTGCCGCATAGGGTTTGTTGTCCGGGCCGCGATGTCCGATCAGGCCGGGGCGGGCAGGCAGGTCCAGCCAGGTGCTGGCCAGCAGCTGCCACTGGTCCGCGGCGGAGGTGTCCGCGAACCGGTCCGCGGCGATGGTCGGCGCCCAATACGGTCCCGCGCCGCCGTCGTGTTCCAGGTCGGGCACGCCGCTGGCGATCAGCCCTGCCGCAGAGGCGATTTCGAGTACCAGGCCGAGCCGCTGTTCGGTGATGCCGGTCAGCTTCGTCAGCCGCTTGACGTCGCGCACTCCGATGCCGCCGCTGCGCAGTTCGGGAACCGGTGCAGCGCCCAATGATTCGAAGACCAGATCGAATTCCCGAAGTAGATCGATGACGGCGCCCGCGGCGGTGGCATCGACGTCGGCCGCCTTGGCGGTCTTACCCGCCTTGGCAGCGCCGGTCACCGGTAGGGGTGCCGACAGCCGCCCGGAACCCGGCTCCTCGTTGCGCAGCACCTGGCCCACCTGACGCGGCAGGATCACCGTGTCTTCGTCGACCTGGCGAAGCAGCCCGGCGGCCAGCAGGCGCTGCACCGGGCGATCAGCCGGCGTGCCGGGCGCCGCATCGCGGGTACGGCCCACCGGGGAGCCCTCCAGCAGCCGGTTCAGCAGCTCGCGTTGTGGCTCATCGAGTCGGCCGAGCTGTTCGGTGATCTCGGCGGGTGTGCGGGTGGGGTCCTCCAGGATCACCTGGCCCGGATACCAGGGCAGGCCGCCGCTGGCCTCAGCCGCCACCCGGACCCGGGCGTCCCCCCAGGCCAGCGCCCGGTCCCTCAGATCGTCCAGGGCCGCCAGGGCGGCGTCATGCGGGGCCCGATCGCCGATCAGGTCGAGAAGTTTGGTCACCGGCACTTCGGTGGTGTCGGCGTGCAGCACCAGCAGGGCGTCGAGCACCGCCAGGCGCAGAAAATCGAGTTCGTCGGTGGCGGCCCTGACCGACTGCCGGGCCTGGGCGCGTGCCGCGAGCGCCGAGATGCTGCCCGGCGGTGGCTGCGCGAGGTCCGGGCGCAGTTCCAACAGGCGGATCAGCCGTTCGTCAGGCAAATCGGCCAGCCAGGCGCCCAAGGGGACACCTGAGGTGTGTTCGGTCATTGCTGACCAGCGTAAAGCAGGTTCTCCTACGCGCTCGTCGCCCATAACCTGTCAGAATGTCTCCTGTGGCTGACAATGCTGACTCCAAACCCGGTAAGACCAGGTACATCGACAACGGCTGGCCCTCCAGCGGCGGTCCCGACGACCACCCTGTGAGCGAACTCGCCGCCGACCGCACCGGGGCGCTGTCCCCGTTCGGCGACGTCACCTTCCCGCTACCCGCCGACGAGCTGCCGTACGTGCACCCCGTCACCGTCGTCAACAAGTAGCGGTGGCCCGGGGATCGGGTTCCCAGCCGCTGTCGCACCTCGATGAGTCGGGTGCGGCACACATGGTCGACGTCGGCGACAAGGACGTCACCAAACGCACTGCCGTCGCGGCAGGCACCGTGCACACCAGCGCCGAGGTCGTCGGGCTGATCTCCTCGGGTGGTCTGCCCAAGGGCGACGCGCTGGCCACCGCACGGATAGCGGGCATTCTGGCCGCCAAGCGCACCAGCGACCTGATTCCGCTGTGCCATCACCTCGCCCTGACCGGCGTCGACATCGACTTCCAGATCGGCGCGCAGGAGATCGGCATCACCGCCACCGTGCGCACCACCGACCGCACGGGAGTGGAGATGGAAGCGCTCACCGCCGTCAGCGTGGCGGGCCTGACGGTCTACGACATGATCAAGGCCGTCGACCCGGGCGCCAGCATCGATGACATCAGGCTGCTGACCAAGGTCGGCGGACGCAGCGGCTCCTGGTCGCGATGACCCGCACCGGTCGGGTTGTCATCGCATCCACCCGGGCGTCGGCAGGCGTCTACGACGACCGTTGCGGGCCCATCATCGCGGAATGGCTTGCCGGACAGAACTTTTCAGAATCTCAGGTGGTCGTCGTACCGGACGGGGATGCCGTCGGCGACGCCCTGCGGACGGCGGTGGCGGACGGGGTGGACCTGGTGATCACCTCCGGCGGCACCGGCATCTCGCCGACCGACGCCACCCCGGCGCAGACCTCTGCGGTGCTCGATTACGAGATACCGGGCCTGGCCGACGCGATCCGCCGCTCCGGGCTGCCGAAAGTGCCGACCGCGATCCTGTCGCGGGGCGTGTGTGGCGTGGCCGGCCGGACGTTGATCGTCAACCTGCCGGGCTCACCCGGCGGGGTGCGGGACGGACTCGGTGTGCTCACCGACGTTGTGGGACATGCGCTGGATCAGCTGGCCGGGAAGGACCACCATCGATGACGATCGTGCTGCGCTCGGCGCTGACCGAGCACCCGATCCTGCTCACCGAACACGAGGACCTGGTGTCGCATGAGGCCGCTGGCGCCGTGGTGGGCTTCGCGGGGGTGGTCCGTGACCACGACGGCGGCCGCCACGTGATTCGCCTGGAGTATTCCGCGCATCCGCTGGCCGAACAGACTCTTGCCGAGGTATTGGCCGAGATCGCGGCCGACGCCGAGGGAGTCCGGGCCATCGCGGCCAGCCATCGGGTGGGCTTGCTACATATTGGCGACGCCGCCCTGGTGGCCGCTGTGGCAGCGGATCACCGGAGGGCGGCGTTCGACACGTGCGCTCGTCTGGTGGACACCGTGAAGGCGCGGCTACCGGTGTGGAAACACCAGTTCTTTGCCGACGGTACCGACGAGTGGGTTAATTCAGCCTGACGTCAGCCGACAGGTGCGGGCAGCGGGGCGGGTGCGGCCGGATCAGGCAGCAGCGCCGGATCCGGTGCCGGGCCCGGCACGATGGGCGTGTTCGGGTTGGCCGCGTCCGGGATGGTCGGATCCGGTGCGGTCATCGGGCGCTGGGCCAGGGCGAGCAGCGCGTCGTTGCCGCTGATGTCCTGGGTCTGCACTGCGTGCCACAGTTCCTTGAGGTAACCGAGGTTGGGGCGGGCCGCGTCCGGGTCGGCGGCCGGCTGGTCGGTCGCGCCAGGAGGCAGGTTTTCCGGGCTGGGCAGATGCGGAACGGGACCTGCGGGCACGGGGGGTACGTCGGCACTGACCGCCTGGGCAGCAGCGTCGGGCGCCGGTCCGGGGAGGGCGACGGCGTTCGCCGGTGCCAGCGGATCGGGTGCGGGTGCGGCAACGGCGTCAGGTGCCGGGGGCGCAGGCAGCGTCGGATCCGGGATCAGCGGGTCGTCGGCCGGGGCGGGCAGCGGTGCCTGGGGGGCCACATGCAGGGCCCAGGTCTCCGGCTGCGGCTCTGCGGGCGGTGCCTGGAAGGTCCAGTCATCGGCGGGTGCGGGAGCCGGAGCGTCGATCGGGGCCGGGGTCTCGAGTGAGGCGTCGACGAAGACCGGTGCGTCGGGAGCCGGGGCGTCGATCGGGGCCGGGGCCTCGGGGGCCGGAGCGTCGAACGCGGCATCGGCGATGACCGGTGCGTCAGGGGCGGGCGCATCGATCGGAGCCGGGGCATCGCCCGGGGGCGGGGCGTCGATCGGGGCCGGAGCCTCGAAGCCGGCGTCGACCACGGCTGGTGCGTCAGGTGCCGGCGGCGGCAGTTCTTCGGGGGCCGGGGGAGCGACGTCGACCGGCGGGGGCAGTTCTTCGGGGGCCGGGGCCGGCGGCAGGTCTTCCGGGGCGGGCGGCAGCGGTGCGTCGGGGGCGGGCGGCAGCACTGCGTCGGGCGCCGGGGGGAGATCCTCGGGGGCCGGGGGCAGCGGTGCGTCGGGGGCGGGCGGCAGCGGAGCGTCGAACGCTACGGCTTCGCCGGTGATGGACTGGTCGTCGATCGGAGCATCCAGCGGCGCGGGCTCGTCGACCACGTTGCGGGGGGTGGCACCGGAGAGGCCTCGGCCGCAGACCGGCCATGCACCGCGACCCTGGCTGGCCAGGACGCGCTCGGCAACGGCGATCTGCTCTTCCTTGCTGGCCATCTGGGCGGACGGGGCGTACTCGCCGCCACCGTGGCCCGACCAGGTGCCCTGCGAGAACTGCAGTCCACCGTGATAGCCATTGCCCGTATTGATGGCCCAGTTGCCGCCGGATTCACAGCTGGCGACCTGATCCCATTCACCGTCCGTGGCAGCACCGGCCTGTCCGGCGAGCGCGAGACCGCTCCCACCGATGACCGCGCCGGTGAAGGCGATTTTGGCGACTGTTTTGGCCGATTCAGTGGGCTTGCGATGCCGTCCACTCATATGTGCGGTAGTTCCCTCTCGTGTATGCGCCTGCGAGGTCAGCTGTCGGGTTCGGGCTGGAGAGGTTGCCCGGCCGCGTGATTTTCCGGTGGAAAACTTTGGCGACTTCACCCCAAGGAACCGGAAGGTTCCAGGTCGATCTCGGTGGACCGGTGGGTCCCCCGCCTCCATCCACGGTTTGTTGACGGTCCCCTACTCAAATGGATGGAGCTAGGCGCTAAGAGGAGGGGAGGGCCTGCCGCTAGGACTTGCTCGGCTGGCTTGGGAAGTGACCGTAACGCCTCGGCACAGTCGCGTCACCTTTTGCTCGGAGCGGCGTTTTGGCCGCTGGCAAATCTTAAGAAGCCTCTAAAACACCATGGTGTGATCGCGTTTCCGCGGGTGTTGACGGCACTGCGCTAGCGCGCAGCAGCTTCGTTACTATTCCGTGATGTGACATAAATCACGATCATCCACCGGCGAATGGGGGTAACACATCGAGCGTGGGTTGCGTTCCGAGCAGCATTCCCGCATCGCGGACCGCCACCCCGTCGCACAGATACGAGCAGCGCGGTAGTACGCGCGCCATCTCAGTGTTCTTCGCGCCTAGCAGGTCGATCAGCACCGCGACGCTGGTGCCCGCCGGCACCGTCAGCTGTTCCTCTTCGATACCTGCGGCCGCCCGGGCTGCCGCGAAGTAGCGCACCGTGACATCGGTCATGTCAGCCGCCGATCGCGCTCATCGGCCGATCGGGCTGGACGAAGCCGGGTTCGTTGATGCCATGGCCCGCGGCCTTGGTCCACATGGCCGATCGCCAGGCCGCTTCGATCACCTCATCGTCGGCGCCGCCCCGCAGGAGCGCCCTCAGATCGGTCTCGCCCGCAGCGAACAGACAGTTACGTACCTGACCGTCGGCCGTCAGCCTGGTCCGGTCGCAGGCGGCGCAGAACGCGTGCGAGACGGACGCGATAACGCCGACGGTGCCGGGACCGCCGTCGACTAGCCATAGCTGCGCAGGCGCGGAACCCCGCGGCCGGGGATCGGGCGTCAGGGCGAAGTGGCTGCCGAGCGCGTCGAGCACGTCGTCACCGGTCAGTGAATCACCGCGGCGCCACTCGTGGCCCGCGTCCAACGGCATCTGTTCGATGACCCGAAGGTGGTAGCCCTCGTCCAGACAGAACTGCAGCAGCGTCAGGACGTCCGTGCGCCCCGTCACCGGATCGAGCACGGCGTTGACCTTGACCGGGCCCAGTCCTGCCTGCTGCGCGGCGGACAGCCCGGACAGCACGTCACCGAGCCGGTCGCGGCGGGTGATGGCCGCGAAATGAGCCGCGTCCACGGTGTCCAGCGAGACGTTGACCCGGTTGAGTCCTGCCGCGGCCAGGGCGGCGGCCCGGCGGGCGAGGCCGACGCCGTTGGTGGTCATTGCGATCTCGGGCCGCGGGTTCAGCGCGGCGGCGGCCGCGATCACTTCTTCGAGATAGCGGACCAGCAGCGGCTCGCCGCCGGTGAACCGGATGTTGGTGACGCCGAGGCGGGTGACCGCGATGGTGATCAGCCGGATCAACTCGGCGGCGGTCAACACCTCATCCTTGGGCAGCCAGTCCAGGCCCTCGGCGGGCATGCAGTAGGCGCACCGCAGATTGCAGCGGTCGGTGACCGACACCCGCAGGTCGGTGGCGACCCGGCCGAAGGTGTCGACCAGCGGGCCGGTGCCGGGGGCCGGCGTGGTGACCACCGGCTGAATCGACGGCAGCCCGAGCGAGGTCACTGTCATGCAGGCACTATCTCCTTGCCCAGCGGCATGAGCGACACCGGGATCAACTTGAAGTTCGCGACGGCCAGCGGGATGCCGATGATGGTGATGGCCATCGCCACTCCGGTGATGACGTGTCCGATGGCCAACCAGATGCCGAACAGCACCACCCAGATGACGTTGCCGACCAGCGCCCCGGTTCCGGTGGTTGGCTTGTCGACGATCGTGCGGCCGAACGGCCACAGCGCGTAGGAGGCGATCCGCAACGACGCGAAGCCGAATGGAATCGTGACGATCAGGACGAAGCAGATCAGCGCGGCCAGTAGATAGCCCAGCGCCAGCCAGAGCCCGCCGAAGATCAACCAGATGATGTTCAGGACCAGCCGCATGCATTCCTCCAGAGGTGCCTACCAGCTTAGGCGAGAAACGCGGATGCCCGCCCCGACGCCGTCCGAGTAGGATCAGCGGTCATTGCGTCCTGCGCAGGCGGGACGCTGCTTAATGTTGCCATGCATCAAATCCCAGATTTCCCGTGATCCCGTGAGACAAGCAGGTGAGACAGTGCCTACCGGCAAGGTGAAGTGGTACGACGTCGAGAAGGGCTTCGGCTTCCTGTCCCAGGAAGAGGGCGAGGACGTCTACGTCCGCTCGTCGGCGCTGCCCGAAGGCGTCGAAGGTCTCAAGGCTGGTCAGAAGGTGGAATTCGGAGTCGCCGCCGGTCGTCGAGGCCCGCAGGCATTGAGTCTCAAGCTGATCGATCCGCCGCCGACCTTGGCGCGCGCCCCGCGTCGTGAGCCTGCTGCGGCGGCGGAACACAAGCACACCCCCGACGAGCTGCACGGCATGGTCGAGGACATGATCACCCTGCTCGAAGGCACTGTTCAGCCTGATCTGCGCAAGGGTAAGTACCCGGACCGCAAGATCGCGCGACGGGTGTCCGAGGTGGTCAAGGCCGTCGCCAGGGAGCTCGACGCCTAGGTCTCGTAGGCGTCGAACGCCGCCAGCTCGGCCCAGTTCGGGTAGGTCAGCTCCCAGACCCGCAGGATCCGACCCCGCAGATAGCCGACGATCAGCAGCACCTCGATGCGGGTCGGCTCCTGATCGGGTAGCGCGGTGGTGATCCAGACCCGGCCCGCCACCTTGCCGGTGCCATCGGTGTCGACGTTCTCCACCCAGGCCTGCTCGTCGTATTCGAATGAGTAGGTGATGTCGGTGGCGTAGACCTTGCGGTGCTCGGTCTCGTACGCGTCGTAGGTCTGCTCGATCCCGTTGCTGTACATGACGAATCCGGGATCGTAGAACTCGGTGATCAGCTCGGCGTTCTTGTGCGCCACCATTTGCTCGAACATCGCCTTGAGTGCGGCCACCGTCATGGCCGATATCCTGCCTGGCATGGGAACTTATGTCGCCGACTCGTCCTCCTCCGGAGGCGAGTTCAACCGCGATACCGACTACATCCAGACCCGGATCACCGCGGACGGGCGGGACGGCTACCCGGTGGCGCCGGATCGCTACCGGTTGATCGTGGCGCGGGCGTGCCCGTGGGCGAACCGGATGATCATCGTCCGCCGCCTGCTCGGCCTGGAAAGCGTTCTCTCCATTGGCTTTTGCGGGCCCACCCATGACGAGCGCAGCTGGACGTTCGACCTGGACCCCGGCGGGGTCGATCCGGTGCTGAAGATTCCCCGGCTGCAGGACGCCTACTTCGCCCGGTTCCCGGACTATCCGAAAGGCATCACGGTGCCCGCCATCGTCGACGTGCCGACCGGCCAGGTGGTCACCAACGACTTCATGCAGATGACGCTGGACCTCTCCACGGAATGGACGGCCTATCACCGTGACGGGGCGCCCCAGCTGTATCCCGAACCGCTGCGCGCCGAGATCGACGAGGTGGCCAGGAAGATCTACACCGAGATCAACAACGGGGTCTACCGCTGCGGATTCGCCGGCTCGCAGGATGCCTACGACAAGGCCTATGACCGGCTGTTCACCGCGCTGGACTGGGTGACCGAGCGGCTGTCCACCCAGCGCTACCTGGTGGGCGACACCATCACCGAAGCCGATGTCCGGTTGTTCACCACGCTGGCCCGCTTCGACCCCGTCTACCACGGCCACTTCAAGTGCAACCGGTCCAAGCTGGCCGAGATCCCGGTGCTGTGGGCCTATGCGCGCGACCTGTTCCAGACCCCCGGATTCGGCGACACCACCGACTTCGTGCAGATCAAGCAGCACTACTACATCGTGCACAGCGATATCAATCCGACGCAGGTGGTGCCCAAGGGGCCTGACCTCGCCAACTGGCTCACGCCGCACGGCCGGGAAGCGTTGGGCGGCAGGCCTTTTGGTGACGGCACCCCGCCGCTGACGACGCCGCCGGGCGAGCAGGTGCCTGTCGGACACGGTGCCTGATCGGCCGCCTCCTCAGCGGCTCGTGCCTCGCCGCATTGTCACCGGCCGGGCCTAGGCTAGAGGGATGGCTCTACTAGGCGCACACGTCGACTCCGAAGATCCGCTGGCCGCCGCCCAGGCCAGCGGGGCGGAAGCCGTCCAGTTCTTCATGGGTGACCCGCAGGGCTGGAAGAAGCCGCCGCCCCACCCGAAGGCCGATGAGCTACGAGCCACCGACCTGAGCATCTATATCCATGCCCCGTATCTGATCAACGTGGCCAGCACCAACAACAAGATCCGCATCCCCAGCCGCAAGATGCTGTTGCAGCATGCCGAGGCCGCCGCGGGCATCGGCGCCAAGGGCCTGATCGTGCACGGCGGGCACGTCACCGCCAAAGACGACCCCGCGGTCGGGGTCGAGAACTGGCGCAAGGCCTTCGAACGGCAGGAGGAGGCCGGCGGTTTTCCGCTGCCCATCCTGATCGAGAACACCGCGGGTGGCGAGAACGCGATGGCCCGCAAGTTCGATCGGCTGGCCATGCTGTGGGACGCCGTCGGTCAGTATCAGCCCGGCTTCGTGCTCGACACCTGCCACGCCTGGGCCGGCGGTGAAGAGCTCGCCGACATCGTCGACCGGGTCAAAGCCATCACCGGGCGCATCGACCTGGTGCACGCCAACAACTCCCGCGACGCGTTCGATTCCGGCGCCGACCGGCACGCCAATTTCGATACCGGCACATTCGACTCCGAGCTCATTGCCAGTGTCTGCCGGGAGGCGGCGTGCGACGTCATCATCGAGACCCCGGGTGAAGGGCACCAGGCGGATCTGGACTTCCTCCGCAAGCACCTGCGCTAGTTCCAGACTGTCCGCACCGACCACTCGGCGTGCGGGGCGTCGCGCAGCTCACCGTTCTCGTCGACCACCAGGGTGAGTAACTGCACGGTGAAGCCGGTCAGCCGGCCGCGCTTCGGGTCGACGGTCGGGATCGTCTCGGCCAGCCGGGTGTCGGGCCGGAACGTGGTGATGATCGGGTCTTTGGCGTCGTCGTAGACCTGCATCAGCCGCCACGGCGCGCCGCTGATCTGCCCGGGCACCGACAGCTGCACCGGATCGCGGTCGTCGACGTCGAGTTCACCCTGGGCCTGTGGGGTCTGGCAGTCGTTCAGGTTCAGCACATTGCAGTACACGAACGGTCCGACGCGGGTGAGCTGACCGCGCGAATAAGCGCTGATCTCCGGATGCTCCGGGCTGTGGTCGCGCAGCAGCAGCCACCCGGTGATGCCGCCACCTGCGGCCGCCACCACGACCGCCAACGCCAGGACGATGGCGATGAAGCGCCGGCTCACTCCTGCTCCGCCATCACGGGCCGGTTGCCGCCGAGGCCCGGGATCAGGGAGTCGCCGCGGAAGCTGACGATGGTCTGCGCCAGGCCCGGGATCAACAGGGCAGTGATCGCGGTGAAACCGACCCACAGCTCGGTGTAGACCAGCACCCCGAGCGCCCCGCCCATCACCCAGGCCAGCTGCAGGAACGACTCCGAGCGGCCGAATGCCGAAGCCCGGGACTCCTCGGGCAGGTCGTCCTGCAGGGAAGCGTCCAGTGAGGCCTTTGCGATGGCGCTCGAGCCCGAGGTGATCAGGGCGGCGAACGCCGCCACGAACAGGTTGCCGGTCAGCGCGGTCAGCACCGCCACGGCCATCACCGCCACGGCGCAGCGGACCACCAGCGCCGCCGGGTTGCCCAGCTTGAGCCGCGCGGCGGTGAAGTTACCTGCGAAGTTGCCGATGCCGGCCGCGGCTCCGATCAGCCCCAGGATGCCCAGTTGCACCCAGCCGCTGGCGTCGTGCGCCTTGGCGACGAACGCCGGATACAGGAACAGAAAGCCGACCATCGCCTTGATGGTGCAGTTCCCCCACAGCGAGGTGATGATGTTGCGGCCCAACGGTTGTCGCAATGAGTCGCTGATCGCCTTCGACGCGTCGTCGTGCCAGCGGCGCTTGGTGGGGCTGTTGTGGTCGTGGTAGCTCAGCGTGGTCGGCACCTCACCGGCGGTGACCTCCACCCAGGCGGGTATCTGCATCGCCAGCCAGGCTCCGACCAGGGTCACTGCGATCACCACGAACAGCGCGCCGGGCAGTTGGACGGTCTTGGAGAAGGCGTACTCGAACCCCGCCGCGATACCGCCGCCGACGATGGTCCCGCCCAACAGCCCGAATACCGTCAGCCGCGAGTTCACCCGCACCAGGTCGATCGTCGGCGGCATCACCCGCGGCGTGACCGCGCTGCGCAGCACCGAGAACGATTTGGACAGCACCATCATCCCCAGCGCGCAGGGGTAGAGCACCCAGGACGGGAAACTGCCCGTCGCGCTGTCGTAGTTGGTCACCAGGATCAGGGCGAGCACGGTGCGCAGCAGGAACGACACGGCGAGCGCCACCCGGCGGCCGTGCTGGAGTTTGTCCAGTGCGGGTCCGATCAGCGGCGCGATCACGGCGAACGGCGCGATGGTGATGAGCAGATAGAGCGCGACCTTGCTCTTGCTCTCCCCGGAGGCCGCCGCGAAGAACAGGGTGTTGGCCAATGCGACGGCCATGGCCGCGTCGACGGCGAAGTTGGCGATGACGGGCCAGGTCAGTGCGGTCAGACCGGACTTGTCGGCCCCGTCGGCGGTCGCCGCCCGGTGGACCAGCCCGTACATCCGTGAGCCCATCTCGCGACTGCGCGCTGCGGCCACCCGGGTGACGGTGATTTTCTCGCCACCGGCGCCGGCGCCGACTTTCTGGCCGACCCGCTCGGTGCGCTGCTGCTCAGTTCGGTGTTCGTGTCCGTTTAGCGGCGGCAGGTAGCGGTTCCGCCGATATCCCTGCTCGTCGGTGGGGTAATTGGCCATCCCGGGATGCTCACCATCCGGGTGCTCACGCCGCGGTCCTGACACGCTGCCAATTGTTCCCTATCGGGCGTGACGGGAGCGGGCAGGCGACCGGTGTGGCTGGCGCGCGTTGTCTCAGGCAGTATGGACAACGATGGAAAGCATGACCGAATCCGCCGATCAGCAGGCCGCTGCGGTGCTGAACGGTGCCGTGGACGCGGCCAAGGCCGCGGTGAAAGAGTTCAGCGGCGACACTGTCGGCGACTACCTGGGCGTCACCCATGAGGATCCGACGGCCGCCACACACCGCTTCCTGGCCAACCTACCGGGTTACCAGGGCTGGCAGTGGGCCGTCGTCGTCGCTGCCTACCCGGGTGCCGACCACGCCACCATCAGCGAGGTGGTGCTCGTGCCGGGGCCCACCGCCCTGCTCGCACCGCAGTGGATCCCCTGGGATCAGCGCGTCAAGCCCGGTGACCTCGGTCCCGGTGACCTGCTGGCCCCGCCCGTCGACGACCCGCGCCTGGTGCCGGGCTACACGCTGTCCGGCGATCCGGAGATCGATGACGTCGCACTCGAGCTCGGCTTGGGCCGGCGCCAGGTGATGAGCAGCTGGGGCCGCGAGGACGCCGCGCAGCGCTGGCACGACGGTGAATTCGGTCCGGACTCACCGATGGCGCGGGCCACCAAGCGGGTGTGCCGGGACTGCGGTTTCTATCTGCCGCTGGCCGGTTCGCTCGGCTCGATGTTCGGTGTCTGCGGCAACGCGATGGCCAACGACGGGCGCGTGGTGGACTTCGCCTACGGCTGCGGTGCGCACTCTGACACCCCGATCCCCGCGGGCACGGGCTCACCGCTGTTCGAGCCCTACGACGATGGCGTCGTCGACGTCACGGACTAGAAGCCGGTCTGGGCGCCCCTGGCGCCGCGGCGTGCAGCGCTGCGTTGCCACAGGAAGATGGACGTGCCCACTACCCCGACGCCGAGACCCGCGATGCTGACCGGACGCCAGCTCTCCAGAGCGGGCACGGCAAACGCCAGGACGGTGGCGATCAGCCAGCCCAGGGCGCCCGCACCGATGACCGGCCACTGCTCTTGCAGGCGCGCGGGTAGGGGCGGCGGCTCAGGGGGTGTTTCGTCGGAAGGCATTGCCGTCCAAAGTAACCGATCCTGGGTCACGCATTGTGTTACTTGTCGTATTGTTTGCGTTGTGAAAGATGTCGACACCCGGTTGGCCAGCGATCTGTCGTTGGCGGTGGTCCGACTGGCCCGGCAACTTCGGTTTCGGCGTCCCGAGTCACCGGTGTCGCTGTCCCAGCTGTCGGCGTTGTCGACGTTGCTGAAAGAGGGATCGATGACGCCCAGTGCGCTCGCCGACCGCGAACGGGTCCGGCCGCCGTCGATGACCCGGGTGATCGCAGCGCTGGCCGATCTGGGGCTGGTGGCCAGGACCGCGCATCCCGTCGACGGCAGGCAGGTGCTGGTGTCGGTGTCGGACGCCGGTGTCGATCTGGTGGACACCGAGCGCCGCGCCAGCCAGGAGTGGCTGCGGCGCCGGCTGGCACAGTTGAACAACGAGGAACGCGCGACGCTGCTGCGCGCCGCGGATCTGATGTCGTCCATAGTCGACGAAAGTGCTTGATTATCAACGTCATTGACGTTGACGACCCGGACGATCAGCGGCTGAACGACTTCCGAGACCTCAACAGCGTCGACCGCCGACCCGATCTGCCCGCCGGTAAGGGCCTGGTGATCGCCGAGGGTGTGCTGGTGGCGCAGCGGATGCTGGCGTCCCGGTTCACCCCGCACGCGATGTTGGGCACCGATCGCCGGTTGACCGAGTTGGCCGAGCTGACTGCCGGCCTGGCCGGGGTCGACGCGCCCTACTACCGGGCCGAGGCCGACGTGATGGCCCAGGTGGTCGGTTTTCACCTGAACCGCGGCGTGCTGGCCGCGGCGCGGCGCCCTGCTGAGCTGTCGGTGGCCGAGGTCTGCGCCGACGCGCGCACCGTCGCGGTACTCGAAGGCGTCAACGACCACGAGAACCTCGGCTCGATCTTCCGCAACGCCGCGGGGCTGGGCGTGGATGCGGTGATCTTCGGTGCGGGATGTGCCGATCCGCTGTACCGTCGCGCAGTCCGGGTATCCATGGGCCATGCGCTGCTGGTCCCGTTCGCCAGGGTGGAACGCTGGCCTGCTGATCTATATCGATTGCGGGACAACGGCTTTCGGTTGCTCGCCATGACACCCGGGCCGCGTTCTGAACAACTCTCCGCGGTGATGCCCAAGGTCGCCGACGAGAAGGTGGCCATCCTGGTCGGCGCGGAGGGCCCGGGACTGACCCAGCAGGCGCTGTGGGCCAGTGACTACGCCGTGCGCATCCCGATGGCGCGCGGCACCGATTCGCTCAATGTGGCCACGGCTGCGGCGCTGGCGTTCTACGAGCGCGCCAGAGCTGGCTAGTAGGCTCGCGCCGTGACCGAAGATTCGACTCCCTGGGGCACCGGGCTCACCGTCGCGGCGTTCACCGCCGTGGTCACCGGTGCGGCCATTGTGGTGCTCAGTCTGGGGCTGAGCCGGGTGCACTTCTTGCTGGTGGTCGGCTTGAATCTGGTCGCCGTCGGCGGGTTGGCGCCCACGGTGTGGGGCTGGCGCCGCCTGCCGGTCATCCGCTGGTTCGTGCTGGGGTCCGGCATCGGTGTCGCCGTGGCCTGGATCTCGCTGGCGGCCCTGGCAACGTCAGGAATGCTCTAAGCGACTCGCGACTGTGAACCCCACGACGAAATCAGCGCCAAAGCGTCGTGAGGTTCACTCTCGGCGCCAGGTCTCAGCGATCGCCGCTGGAACGCACGCCCAGCAGGACGTCTTCCCACGCGGGGACGACGGGCCGGGCCTTGCCCTTGCGCGCGGGTCGCTCCGGTTCGGGTGCGACCGGGGCGGCGGGCGGGGGCTCCAGCACGGTTTCGAACGCGTCGAAGTCCAGTTGGGCGACGGGCGCGACGGGGCGCAGCTGGCGCTCGAAATGGGGATCGATCAGCTCGGAGGCGGTCTCGTCGGCGGCGGTGATGGTGCCGCCGTGCGCGCCGGGGGAGAAGCGGAAATGCGCGACGTTGTCCGAGCGACCGGCTTTCCAGGCCAGCTGAACCGTCCAGCGGCTGTCCTCGTTGCGCCAGGCGTCCCAGGTGAGCACATCGGGGTTCAAGCCGCGGGACACCAGCGCCGTGGTGACCGACTCCAGCAGCGTCAGGACCGCGGGCCCGTCGGAGAGGACCGGATGCGCCGCGGTGGCCAGTTCGGCCGCCCGGGACCGCTCCAGCAGCACAGGGTGGGCGAAGCGCTCGATGCGGGTGATGTCGACGCCGGACTGTTCCGCCAGCTGTTCGACGGAGGCACCGGCTCGAATGCGGGCCTGAATGTCTCTGGGAGTCAACACGTTTGCGACCTCGATGTCGATCTGTGTCTGATTCAGCCGCGTCCGGTCACCGCGCACAGCGGCGCGCAACCGATCGTCGACCCGCAGCCGGAACTTCTGGGACGCATCCGCACCCTCGCAGAGAATGTGGCGGCCATCTACATCGAGTCCAACGACCTTGAGATCCGGCATGTCGCGGACCTTACTGCAGCACACGGCCTGTATAGAGGTGACACGCTGCGAAGATCACGACGAGATTACAGCCGCTCGACCACCCAGTCGATGCAGGTGGTCCGCGCGCTGATGTCGTCGGGCTCGATCGCGGAGAACATCGCCACCCGCAGCTGATTGCGGCCCAGCTTGCGGTAGGGCTCGGTGTCGACGATGCCGTTCGCCCGCAGCGTCTTGGCCACCGCGGCGGCATCGACCGAATCGGCGAAGTCGATGGTGCCGACCACCTGCGACCGCAGCGCCGGATCGACGACGAACGGGGTGGCGTACGACGACGCCTCCGCCCAGGAGTACAGCCGCTGCGACGAGTCGGCGGTCCGCTTGACGGCCCAGTCCAGGCCTCCGTTGCCCAGCAGCCAGTCCAGCTGCTCGGCCATCAGCACCAGCGTCGCGATGGCCGGAGTGTTGTACGTCTGGTTCTTCAGGCTGTTCTCCACCGCGATCGGCAGCGACAGGAAGTCGGGCACCCACCGGCCGGACGCCGCGATGCTGTCGATCCGGGCCAGCGCGGCCGGGCTCATGATGGCCAGCCACAGGCCGCCGTCGCTGGCGAAGTTCTTCTGCGGAGCGAAGTAGTAGGCGTCGGCATCGGTGACGTCGACCGGCAGGCCGCCCGCGCCGGAGGTGGCGTCGATGACGATCAGCTTGCCCTCGGAGCCGGCCGGCCGCTGCACGGGCACGGCCACCCCGGTCGAGGTCTCGTTGTGGGCCCAGGCGATGAGGTCGACGGACGGATCGGATTGCGGTTCGGGCGCGCTGCCCGCGTCGGCCTTGACGATGATCGGGTCGCCGACGAACGGGTTCTTGGCGACGCACGAGGCGAACTTGGCGCTGAACTCGCCGAATGTCAGGTGCAGCGAGCGGGAGTCGACCAGCCCGAAGGCGGCGGCGTCCCAGAACGCGGTGGATCCACCGTTGCCGAGAATGACCTCGTACCCGTCGGGCACCGAGAACAGCTCGCGCAACCCGGTGCGCACGCGGCCCACCAGGTCTTTGACGGGGGCTTGGCGGTGCGACGTGCCGAACAGGGCGGCCGCCGTCGTCGACAGCGCGGTGAGCTGTTCGGGCCGGACTTTGGACGGGCCGCACCCGAACCGGCCGTCGGCGGGCTTGATGGAATCGGGGATGGTCAGCTGGTCAGGCATGGTACCCAGCCTAGGTCCGGCGGGCGGGAGCGCAGCGACCCGGGGTGACTACACAGTCAGGATGCGTGATCCGTCGGTGGTCACCGCGACGGTGTGCTCACTGTGCGCGGCGCGGGCGCCGGTGGCGGTGCGCAGGGTCCAGCCGTCGGCGTCGTGCAGGTACTCGTCGGTGCCGTCGGCGATCAGCATCGGCTCGATCGCGATCACCAGGCCCGGCTTCAACCGCATGCCCTTGCCGCGCCTGCCTTCGTTGGGCACATGCGGATCTTCGTGCATGGTGTGCCCGATACCGTGACCGCCGTGGTCGGCGAGCATGCCGTATCCCGCCGCGCGGGCGGAGGCGCTGATCGCATAGCCGATGTCGCCCAGGGTGTTTCCCGGCCGGACCGCGGCGATACCGGCCGCCAGCGCCGCGTCGGTGGCCGCGATCAGGGCGGTGTCAGCGTCGCGCGGCGTGCCGACGATGAAGCTGCGTGCGGCGTCACCGCACCACCCGCCCAGCGTGGCGCCGAAGTCCACCGAAACCAGGTCACCGTCCTGCAGCACCTGGTCGGTGGGGATGCCGTGCACGACGGCGTCGTTGACCGAGACGCACAGCACCGCCGGGAACGGCGTCGGCGCCCAGTTGGGGTGGTAGTTCAGGAACGGCGAACCGGCCCGGTGGCGCATGAGCACCTCGGCAGCGGCCCGGTCGAGGTCGGCGGTGGTGCAGCCGAGCACGGCGCGATCCACCACGGCGCGCAGCGCTTCGGCGACCACGGCGCCTGCCTTCGCCATGGCGTCGACCTCGGCGTTGCTCTTCAACTCGACCATTTGCACGTCCTGTCGATTGGGTCTGGTTTTTATGCAGTACCTGCGGTACCGTTGTTGTACAAGAGGCGGCTAAATGTAAACCTCAACGGGAGGCTTGACATGGCACGAACACGGATGGTCAGGCGCTGGCGGCGCAACATGGACGTCGCCGATGACCAGCAGTACGTCGACATGCTCTCGACACTGTCCGAGGGCTCAGTACGACGCAACTTCAATCCTTACACCGATATCGCGTGGGACTCGCCAGAGTTCGCGGTGGTGGACAACGACCCACGCTGGATCCTGCCCAAGAGCGATCCGCTGGGCGGCCACGCCTGGTATCAGGCGCAGCCGCAGGACCGCCAGATAGAGATCGGCATGTGGCGGCAGTCCAACGTCGCCAAGGTCGGTCTGCACTTCGAGAACATCCTGATCCGCGGGCTGATGCAGTACTCGTTCTGGGTGCCCAACGGATCGCCGGAATACCGGTACTGCCTGCACGAGGCGGTCGAAGAGTGCAACCACACCATGATGTTCCAGGAGATGGTCAACCACATCGGTGCCGATGTGCCGGGTATGCCGCGGCTGCTGCGCTGGGCCGCTCAGGTCATCCCGCTGGTGGCCGGGCCGCTGCCGGTGGCGTTCTTCATCGGGGTGCTCGCCGGCGAGGAGCCCATCGACCACACCCAGAAGAACGTGCTGCGCGAAGGCAAGGCGCTGCACCCCATCATGGAACGGGTGATGGCGATCCACGTCGCCGAGGAAGCCCGCCACATCTCCTTCGCCCACGAGTACCTGCGCAAGCGCATCCCGCACCTCAACCGGCGGCAGCGGTTCGGGCTGTCGCTGTACATGCCGATCGTGATGCGCACCCTGTGCCAGGCGATCATCGTGCCGCCGCGCAGCTTCTGGAAAGAATTCGACATCCCACGGTCGGTGAAGAAGGAACTGTTCTTCCGATCGCCGGCCTCGCGGGCGATGCTGCGCGACATGTTCGCCGACGTGCGGATGCTGGCGCACGACACCGGCATGATGAATCCGTTCGCCAAGTTGATGTGGCGCATCTGCAAGATCAGCGGGCCGCCGTCGCGGTACCGCAGCGAGCCGCAGCGCAGGCACACGGTCACCGAAGAAGCTGCTGCGTAAGCGCGTGCCCCACATCATCACCCAGTCGTGTTGCAGCGACGGGTCCTGTGTCTACGCGTGCCCGGTGAACTGCATCCATCCGTCACCGGACGAACCCGGGTTCGCGACCGCAGAGATGCTGTACATCGACCCGGTGGCCTGCGTGGACTGCGGCGCCTGCGTCAGCGCCTGCCCGGTGGGTGCGATCGCACCGGACACCAAGCTGGAAGTCAGGCAGCTACCGTTCATCGAACTCAATGCGTCGTTCTACCCGGACCGGCCCGAGGGTGAAAAGCTGCCGCCCACATCGAAATTGGCGCCGGTGATTCCCGCGCCGGTGATCCGGCAAGGGTCGCGGCCGCTGACCGTCGCGATCGTCGGCTCCGGTCCGGCGGCGATGTACGCCGCCGACGAACTGCTCACCCAGGACGGTGTCCGGGTCAATGTGTTCGAAAAGCTGCCCACGCCATACGGTCTGGTACGCGCCGGGGTGGCGCCCGATCACCAGAGCACCAAACGGGTGACGAAGCTGTTCGACCGCATCGCCCGCCGCCCAGGCTTCACGTTCTATCTGAACGTCGAGATCGGCCGTCATCTCAGCCATGCCGATCTGCTGGATCATCACCACGCGGTGCTGTACGCGGTCGGCGCGCCCAACGACCGCCGGCTGGACATCGAGGGCATGGGTGCGCCCGGCACCGCAACCGCCACCGAGATCGTGGCGTGGTACAACGGCCACCCCGAATTCGCTTCGCTACCAGTCGATCTCAGCCATGAGCGGGTTGTCGTCATCGGCAACGGCAACGTGGCCCTGGACGTCGCCCGCATCCTGACCGCCGAACCCGACCACCTGGCCGGTACCGATATCGCCGAGTACGCCCTGGCCGCGTTGCGCACCTCGAAGGTGCGCGAAGTCGTCATCGCGGCCCGCCGCGGGCCTGCGGAGTCCGCATTCACCCTGCCGGAGCTGATCGGGTTGACCAGCACCGCGGACGTGGTGCTCGACGCGGCTGACCACGAGCTGGTGCAGCAGGCCCTGGCGACCGCGGCGGATCCGCTGACCCGCGCCAAACTGGAGATCCTGGCCAAGCTCGGTGACGCTGACGCACCTGCGGCCCGGCCCCGGATCCGGCTGGCCTACCGGCTGACCCCG
>JBEVHL010000119.1:0-17671 GCA_040511255.1 Mycobacterium sp.
AACATTCGCACTGTCGACTTCGCCACCTGGCTCGACGAGCAGAACAGCGGCCACTTCGACATGCTGATGATGGGCTGGCTGGGCAACATCGACCCCGACGATTTCTACTACGCGCAGCACCACACCGGTGGTACCAGTAACGCCCAGAAATTCTCCAACCCCGAGGTGGACCGGTTGCTCGACGCCGGGCGGGTGGAAACCAACCGGGACGCCCGCGCCGACGACTATGCCAGGGCCGCAACGGAAATCGCCGATCAGGTCAGCTACATCTATCTCTACAACCCGTCGGTCATCCAGGCCTGGACGCCCGCCCTGTCCGGTTACGACGCACGCCGCGACGGGGCGATCCGGTTCAACACCGCCAGCCTCAGCGGGGAGGCCAGTCAATGACGCATCCGATTGCGCGATTCCTGGCCCGTCGCCTGCTCTACTCGCTGGTGGTCCTGCTCGGTGTGCTCGTGGTGGTGTTCGCGTTGGTACACCTGGTTCCCGGTGATCCGGTGCGCATCGCGCTGGGCACCCGCTACACCCCCGAGGCCTACGGCGCGCTGCGTCAGGCCAGCGGCCTGGACCGCCCACTCATCACGCAGTTCTTCAGCTATGCGGGTTCGGCGCTGACCGGTGATCTCGGCGTCAGCTTCCGCAACGGGGACCCGGTGACGGCCACCCTGCTGGAGCGGCTGCCCGCGACTGTCTCGCTGGCCGTGGTCGGCATCCTGATCGCCCTACTCATCGCGATCCCCGCGGGCGTCTGGTCCGCACTGCACGAAGGCCGGTTGTCCGACGGGATCGTCCGCATCACCAGTCAATTCGGCGTCTCGATCCCCGACTTCTGGATGGGCATCCTGCTGATCGGGCTGTTCGCGTCGACGCTGGGCTGGTTGCCGACGTCCGGCTACCGGCCTTTGTTCGGCGATCCCGTGGGCTGGCTGCAGCACATCATCCTGCCCGCCCTGACCGTCGGTCTGGTGGCCGGCGCCGTGATGACGCGGTATGTCCGCTCGGCGGTCCTGGAGGTGGCCTCGATGGGGTACGTCCGCACCGCCCGCTCCAAAGGGCTGTCACCACAGGTGATCACGGCCCGCCACATCGGGCGCAACGCGCTGGTACCGGTGCTCACCATCACCGGCATCCAACTGGCGACCATCCTCGGCGGCGTCATCGTCGTCGAAGTGGTGTTCGCCTGGCCAGGATTGGGCCGGCTGGTCTACAACGCGGTCGCCGCCCGCGACTACCCCCTGATCCAGGGGGCGGTGTTGCTGATCGCCGCGCTGTTCCTGCTGATCAACCTCATCGTCGACGTGCTGTACGCGGTGGTCGACCCCAGGATCAGACTCTCATGACCGACCAGGCGGTGCACACCAGGCTGTCGACGGGACGGGTACTGCTGACCAATCCCGTCACGGTGCTCAGCGCGCTCGTGCTCGCGGTGACCGTGGTGATCGCGGTGACCGCCAATTGGATTGCGCCCTATGGCATCAACGATGTCGACGTGCCCAACGCGCTGCAGTCCCCCAGCGGTGCGCACTGGTTCGGCACCGACGATCTCGGGCGCGACGTGTTGTCGCGGGTGTTGGTGGCCATCCAGGCCTCGATGCGGGTGGCGGTCGTCAGTGTGGCGTTCGCCGTGATGGTCGGTGTCACGATCGGCGTGGTGGCCGGTTATCGCGGCGGGTGGCTCGACACCGTGATCATGCGGGTGGTCGACGTGATATTCGCGTTCCCGGTGCTGCTGCTCGCGCTCGCGGTGGTGGCGATCCTCGGCCCCGGGGTGACGACGACGACGCTGGCGATCGGCATCGTGTACACGCCGATCTTCGCCAGGGTGGCCCGGGCCAGCACGCTCAGTGTGCGGGTCGAGCCGTTTGTCGCGGTCTCGCGTTCGATGGGTACCGGGAACCTCTACATCCTCAGCCGCCACATCCTGCCGAATGTGGCCGGCCCGCTGATTGTGCAGACCTCGCTGTCGCTGGCGTTTGCGATCCTCTCCGAAGCGGCACTGTCGTTCCTCGGGCTCGGCATCCAACCACCGCAGCCGTCGCTGGGCCGGATGATCTTCGACTCCCAGGGTTTCGTCACGCTGGCGTGGTGGATGGCGATCTTCCCCGGCGCCGCGATCTTCGTCATCGTGCTGGCGTTCAACCTGCTCGGTGACGGCCTGCGGGATGTGCTGGATCCCAAGCAGCGCACGATGATCGAAGCGAGAAGGAAGCGATGACCCGGCCTATTCTGCAGGTGGCCGATCTGCGGGTGAGCATCGGCCGTGAGATCGTCCGCGGCATCTCCTTCGAGGTGGACCGGGAACAGACTCTCGGCATCGTCGGCGAGTCCGGGTCGGGCAAATCGATGACCGCCCTGGCCGCCACCGGCCTGCTGGACGCACCGGGCGCCGTCGTCACCGGCAGCAGCACCCTGGCCGGTGAACCAAACGTCCAGCTCGTCGGCGCGGCACCCAAGGTCTTGCGAAAGGTGCACGGCGGCCGGATCGGCTTCGTCTTCCAGGACCCGGGCACCTCGCTGAACCCGCTGCTGACACTCGAACGGCAGATCACCGAATCCCTGGAAACCCACCGTCAGCAGACCCGCCGCGGCGCCCGCACCCGGGCACTGGAGCTGCTGGAAGCGGTCGGGCTGCCCGACGCGGAGAACCGGCTGCACGCCTACCCGCATCAGCTCTCGGGCGGGCAACGCCAGCGGGTGATGATCGCCATCGCGTTGGCCTGCGATCCGGAGCTGCTGATCGCCGACGAACCGACCACCTCCCTGGATGTGACGACGCAGGCGCAGATCGTCGAGTTGGTGCGGGATCTGCAGCGCGACTTCGGCACCGCGGTGGTGTGGATCAGCCACGACCTCGGTGTCATCGGGCAGGTCGCCGACACGGTGACGGTGTTGCAGGACGGGCAGGCGGTGGAGCAGGCGAGCACGCTCGACGTGTTCGATCGTCCCCAGCACGCCTACACCCGCGAGCTGCTGGCGGCCCGTCCGCTGGTCGGCGGTGCCGGCCCGGCCCCGGTGTCACAGGAGGCGCCGGTACTGCTGCGGGTCGAAGGCCTGGACGTGACGTTCGACGTGACGACGCCGGTCGGCAAGTCGAGTACGCATGCGGTGCAGGATCTTTCGTTCGACATCCGGCGCGGTGCCACGTTGGGGCTGGTGGGCGAATCGGGTTCGGGTAAGTCGACGGTGGCAGGCGCGCTGACCGGGTTGGTGACGCCCGATGCCGGCACGGCCACGCTGGACGACGTCGATGTGCTCGGCGTCAAAGGCGGGGACGCAAAGGCGCTGCGCCGGCGGATCAGTCTGGTGCTGCAGGATCCGTTCTCATCGCTGAACCCCCGCACCCGGGTGGGCACCGCCATCGGGGAACCGCTGGCCGTGCACCGACTGGTCGACGGCAAGCAGGCCAGAATCAGGCGGGTCGGGGAACTGCTGGACCTGGTCGGGCTGCCGTCGGAGTTCGCCGACCGCTACCCGCACGAACTGTCTGGCGGGCAACGACAGCGGGTGAGCATTGCCCGCGCGCTGGCTTCCGAGCCGGATCTGGTGATCCTCGATGAATCCACTGCCGCACTGGATGTTTCGGTTCAGGCCAAGGTGTTGGAGCTACTCGCGGACCTGCAGCGCGACCTCGGCCTGACGTATCTGTTCATCGCCCACGATCTGGCGGTGGTACAGCGGGTCAGCCATGACGTGCTGGTGATGCGGTCCGGACAGGCGGTGGAATACCGCCCGGCCGCCGAGCTTTTCGCGGCCCCGCAGGAGGAGTACACCCGCGCGCTGCTGGCGGCGGTGCCGCCCGAACGGCCCAGGGCCCAGGCACCTGCGGGGGCGCCCACCCGGCCATGAGAAGGTCGGGACATGACCTCGTTGAGCGGGAAAGTCGCACTGATCACCGGCGCATCGGCCGGAATGGGGGCCGCGGTGGCCCAGGTGTTCGCCGAGCGCGGGGCCACCGTGTTCGGGATCGCCCGAGACGCCGAACGGATGGCGACCGTCTTCGAACAGGTACCCGGCGGCAAGTTCGCCTCGGTTGACGTGGCCGATCCCGCCGCCTGCCGTCAGGCGGTGGCCGACTGTGTTGCCGAGTTCGGCCGCCTCGACGTGCTGGCCAATGTCGCCGGCTTCCACCAGATGCGCCACACGCTGACCATGACCGACGAGGACTGGGATCGCGACCTGGCCGTGAACCTGAACGGGCCGTTCCACCTGTCTCGCGCCGCGCTGCCACATCTGCTGGAGTCGGGCGGCAACATCGTCAACGTCTCGTCGATCGCCGGCTTGGAAGGCGAGGTGTACTCCGCGGGGTACTGCGCCGCCAAGCACGGCCTGGTCGGACTGACCAAGGCACTGGCCGTCGAATTCACCAAGGACCGGCTCCGCGTCAACGCGGTCTGCCCCGGCGGCATGGTGACGGCTCAGGCCACAGAATTCGCCGCCCCGGAGGACGCCGACTGGAATCTGATCATGCGGATCGCCTCGCCGCGCGGATTGATGGATCCCGTCGATGTGGCCAAGGTGGTCGCCTTTCTGGCCAGCGATGACGCCTCGGCCATCCACGGCGCGATCTATCGCGTCGACAATGGCAAAGGGGCGGGCTAGAACCCGGTCGAGCTGGCACTATGGGCGCGTGATCAAGTATCTCGAGGGCTACCACAGCGTCATCGATTCTGAGGCCACCGTGGACAGCACCGCCGTCGCCGCGTCCATGGTGACCGGGGCCAGTACCGCAATCGCGGCGTCCGCCGGAACCGTCGCCAGCGCGGCCGTGGCGACGTCGGCGGCCACGGTCACCAGCAGCGGCGTGGTCGGCTCCGCCGCCACCGTCTCCAGCGCCGCGGTGGCGGGCTCGGTGGCCACCGTGGGCAGCGCCGTCATCGCCGGAAGTGCGGGCACTGCTTTCTCATTCGGCATCGCAGGCAGCCTCGGAATGGTGGCGTGCGTGCTGTGCAAACTCTGCATTGCCTGTGTGGGTTGCGTGCGATGCACCGACTGCGTGGGCTGCATCGGCTGCTACAACTGCTCCGGGTTGCGAAACGCAGTCGGCCAGCGCAACGTGCACGCAGCCGCGGCCGTGGCCTAACCCCCAGACACACTTTGAGTTAGCCGGGGCGGGGGTGTCGGCACGTGAGTGCCACCGTGGTGACGCGACAACCCGCAGCCGTCCCGCATGCGAACCACGGCCGGCTCTACCAGCTCACGGCGTTGCGGTCGCCAGGTCCCTACGGTGTCCAGTCCGTTGATGACAACGGCCGCTGTCTTCATCCGGTCGAGACCGAACACCGAACCCGCGAAAGTTGCTGGGTCCGTTGGCAACCGACTGATAGAGAAAATTGACGTTTCCGCAACCTCGACCTGGGTATGCGTTGTTCGAACAAGGAGGTTCGGATAATGCCGGTATGGGGTTGGATTCTGATTGCGGTGCTCGCCGTGATCGCGGTCGCGGCGACCATTGTCGCAGCCCGCAACACAAGTAGTCGTAAGCGCACCGAAGGTTTGAAAGAACGCTTCGGTCCGGAATATGAGCGGGTTGTCGGCGACACCGATGACCAACGTGCCGCGGAAAGCGAACTCGTGGCGCGGGAGAAGAATCGCCAGAAGCTCGATATCGTCCCGCTTCCGGTCGAAGCGGCGACGCGGTATGCCGACAAGTGGCGCGATGTGCAGACGGCGTTCATCGACAGCCCGGCGGGCGCCGTCATCGACGCGGACCGATTGGTCAACGACGTGATGCGCGAACGTGGTTATCCCATAGATGATTTCGACCAGCGAGCGGCCGACATCTCGGTGGATCACCCAAAGATCGTGGAGAGCTACCGAGCTGCCCACAACATCTACCTGTCACAGGAACACGGTGACATCGGCACGGAGGATCAGCGCGAGGCGTTCGTCCACTACCGCGCCCTCTTCGAGAAATTGCTCGAAACCGAGAATGACACGCCAAAGGAGGCACGAGCATGACCAGTCCGAGTCAGCAGACCGAGACCAATGACCAGGTGAGCACTCCCCCCGATCATCAGATCGACGAATTCGACGTCGCACCAGTGCAACACGACCGCGAAGAGGACTATCCGGTCGCGCCTGCCGAGCCCGCCGAGCCCGCAGGGGATGTGAACACAGCCGGTGACCTCAACCCACCGGCAGTCGACACCCCGCCTGCGGCCGCGCCCGTCGACACCGAGAGTCCGGACACGCTGTTCGCCGAGAGCGACCTCTCCGATCTGCGCGCCCGCTGGACCGAGGTGCAGGCCGCGTTCGTCGACGATCCCAAGGACTGCGTGCAGAAGGCCGACGGTCTGGTCTCCGACGCTGTCGATCAGCTCACTGCCGGCTTCTCCCACGCCCGTTCCCGCCTCGAAGAGCAATGGGCTCGGGGCGAGGAGGCATCGACGGAGGATCTTCGGCTGGCACTGAAGCGCTACCGCGAGTTCTTCGAGCGGCTGCTCGCCGTCTGAACCACGCTCCCAGCCGCGAGTCCGGATGCCGTCGGCGTCCGGGCTCGCGCCCTGCGTCACTTGAATTTCTGACGGTAAAGCTGCTCCGCGGTACGCGATTTCGCGACTTTTCCATTGGCCTGGGCGGTAGCGGCGACCCGCAGGGCGAGCAACACCGGACAGACTGACAGTACAACGGCGGCAACCATGGGAAATACCGCGGTAGCCATGGTGAAACTCCTTGCGCTAGTGACTAATTGACCATGTCGGCCCGGTTGCCCAGGCACTGACTTCACCATGTCGCGGTCCCGCCTTCGGGGCTGTCAGCCAACCGGCCCCTATCCGGGATGAACTGCCCGTCCCCCGATCGGCGGACACCATCGGCCGCAGCCAGCCGCACGCCTGCACGCGGCGGCGGTCAACTGTGCCCGGTACCGTGGGCGCTGAATTAACCCCAAGACTGACCCGGAGAGCAGGTTCGTGCCCCTCAACACCATCGCGCTGGAGCTCGTACCACCGAACGTCGAAGGGGGTCACGAGCGCGCATTGGACGACGCCCGCAAACTGCTGCAGTTCTCCCAGGAAGCCGGCATCGGCGGCCGGATCGGCCACGTCATGGTGCCCGGCATGATCGAGGAGGACGGCGACCGTCCCATCGAGATGAAGCCGAAGCTCGACGTCCTGGACTTCTGGTCGTTCATCAAGCCGCAGCTCCCAGGCATCAAGGGCCTGTGCACCCAGGTCACGTCGTTCCTCGACGAACCGTCGCTACGCCAACGCCTGGGTGACCTGATGGCCGCCGACGTCGAGGGCATCGCGTTTGTCGGCGTCCCCCGCACCATGGCCGACGGTGACGGTGCCGGCGTCGCACCGACTGACGCGCTCTCCATGTACGACGGGTTGGTACCCAATCGCGGCGCGATCCTGATCCCGACCCGCGACGGCGAACACGGTCGGTTCTCCTTCAAATGCGATCAGGGCGCCACCTACGGCATGACCCAGCTGCTGTATTCGGACGCCATCGTGGGTTTTCTCACCGAGTTGGCCGACAAGACCGATCACCGGCCCGAAATCCTGCTGTCCTTCGGTTTCGTTCCCAAGGTCGAGACCAAGGTGGGACTGATCAACTGGCTCATCCAGGATCCGGGGAACGCCGCCGTGGCCGCGGAGCAGGCGTTCGTCACCAAACTGGCCGGCAGTGAACCAGCGGAGAAACGCCGGCTGCTCGTCGACCTCTACCAACGCGTGATCGACGGGGTCGCCGAACTCGGTTTCCCGATCAGCATCCACTTCGAGGCGGCATACGGCCTGTCCAGGCCGGCGTTCGACACCTTCGCGGAGTTGCTCGACTACTGGTCGCCCGACACGGCCTGAGCCCTGTCGGTCGGCACCTGCTCGCGGTCCATCCGCTCCCGCAGCCGGATGATCTCGTCGCGCAGCTGATCGATGTGCTCGGCGGTGGCGGCCTGCTGGGCCACCTCGTCCTCGGTCACCCGCTGCACAATCCAGGACGCCACCGTCGCGGTGATGACGCCGATCAGGCTGATCCCACCGAGCATCAGCATGACCGCGATCAGCCGGCCCGCGAGGGTGACCGGAGCCAGGTCGCCATATCCGACCGAGGTGATCGTCGAGACCGACCACCACACCGCGTCACCGAAGTTGTTGATCGGTGAGCGCGGGTCGGCTCGCTCGGCTTCCAGGATCGCCAGCGACGCGACGTAGACCAGTAGGACCGCGCTGGCCCCGGTGTAGGCGATGACCCGGCCGCGGGTGGCTTCGCCCATCGCGCGCTGCAGGGCACCGAACAGCACGATCAGCCGCAGCACCCGCAGCGGCCGCAGGAACGGCACCGCGACGACCGCCAGATCGAGCAGGTGGTGAACGAACCAGTGGCGGCGGTCAGAAGCCAGCGCCAGGCGAGCGCAGTAGTCGACCACGAAAACCAGGTAGAGCACCAACATCAGGCCGTTGAGCACCTCGGCCGTACGGCCCTGCGGCTGGGCCAGCACCCACCACGAGTAGTCGATCAGAAACGCCAGGGCGATGCCGGCCAGCGGCCACTCCGACAGCGTCTCCCAGCGTTCGAGCCGCGTCGCCGCCGGGCCGTGCGCGGTGTCTGTCATGTTCCCCCGGTTCCCGCAATCGTGTTACCGGGCAGCTTCCCACAAACAATTGCCCATCAGCTCGATGGAGAACACGACGGGTAATACCTCGAAATTCATCGGTTGCCCGGGTTCGCCGGACGAGGTCTGCGGTGGGCCCACCTGCCCGGCGCTGACCACCGCCGCCTGCTGCGCGGAACACAACGTCCCCTCTTCCTGCGGGTAGGCGGTCCAACTGCCGGACAAGATCTGCGGATTGCGCAGTCCTTGACCGTGCAGATTGACCGCAGGCCCGTAGGAGTACCAGCGGTCGCTGGACGCGTAGGGGCTGGTGAATTCCGACCACTGGTAGCGGCCTGCCGCGTTGCTGCATTCGAGATAGGTCTGCCCGTCCGGCAGTTGCGTCAGGGCGCCCCCCAAGTTCTCCGAGCAGGGCGCGTCCAGTTGCGGGACGACGAGATCTGCGTGGGCGGGTGCCGGTGCGACCAGCAGCACCGCCGCGGTGAGTATCGCCGTGAGAAACACCGGCGTGCGCTTAGTCATAGTCCCTCTATCGTCGGCAGGTTTGTCAGTGCTACACCCGGCTCAGGTGGCCGCAAGAGAGCGCCGCTGACGGCATTCGGTGAGATTTCGCTCCAGACCCCAGCAAATGGATCTGGCGACGCGCGCCTTCTGCGTAGGTGCGACAGGTGTGGCTAAAGTGATCCCAGCGGCCGGCGGGTGGTCGCCCTGGAAACACCGGCACCGGTACCCGCGATGGCGTAAGCGACGCATTTCACGACAGGGGTTATAGCGAATGAGAGCAAAGATCGGCGCCGCCGCACATGTGGGCCGCATCGGTGCGCTGGCGGTGGCTCTGGGAGTCGGTGCCGCGATAGCTGCAGGCCAGGGCACGGCATGGGCGGACACCACCGACTCCGGCTCTTCGGGCTCGACGTCGTCCGCGTCGTCGGCACCGTCGGCCAACCAGGGCCCCGCCGCCAAGACCGCCGCCAAGGGCAAGTCCGGCAGCTCGGCGACGACGAAAGCCACCGCGCCGAGCGCTGCCAAGTCGAGCCCGGCCAAGTCGGCCGCCACCAAGTCTGCCGCGAGCAAGCCGGTCAGCTCCAAGCCGAGCGCTGCCAAGGCCCCCGCGACGTCGACCGACACCACGGCTGCCGTCACCACCGCCACGATCAAGGCACCCGTCACCGCCACCGCGCAGAAGCCCGTTTCGGGTCTGGTCTCGGGTCTGCTGAGCGCCGTCGGGTTCACGCCGGCCGCCGGAAACACTCCGGTCACCCCGAAAGCACCGCCCGCCGACCTGGCCCTGCTGGCCGCGGCCCGCAAGGAGTTCGAGCCCGACGCCACATCGGTCGTCCAGACCGCCGCCGCCTCATCGGTCGTCAGCACCGCAGCGGTCACCACGGCCGCGGCCACGGCAGTTCCGAGCAGCCTGCCCTCGACCCCTGTCGGGTGGGTCACCGGTGTCACCAATCCCCCACCCGGGCCCTTCGCCCCGTCGATCCCCCAGACCAACAACACCTCCGGGTTCAACATCTACGGCACCGATCTCGGCATCATGTGGGACAACCAGCAGACCGGTGACACCCACTACGTGCTGACCGCGTTCGGTGACACCTTCAGCGGACCGAACATGACCGGCGACTGGCGGTCCAACGTGCTGGTGCTCAGCCAGGACACCAACCTGTACAACGGGATGTCCCTGCTGCAGACCGGGCCCACCTACCAGTTCATCCCCAGCGCGCCCAGCGCCCTCGGGCTGTTCGGCTCCGAGGTCACGATCATCCCGACCTCGGGCATCGCCGTGCAGGGCAACCAATACGTCAACTACATGTCGGTGAAGTCCTGGGACACCCCCGGCCGCTGGACCACCAACTACTCCGCGACCTCGGTGTACAACCCGGCCACCGACAAATGGGTGCTCGCACCGTCGACCATCCGCTCCGCCAGCTGGTTCGGTTCCTCGACGCTCTATGTCCCCGGTAGCCAGAACTTCCAGCAGGCTGCCTACGTCCTGCAACCCGAGGACCAGGTCGGCGCCGACGGCGTCCGCTACCTCTACGCGTTCGGCACCCCGTCCGGGCGCGGTGGATCGGCCTACCTGTCCCGCGTTGCCCAGGACAGCGTCACCGACCTGACCAAATACCAGTACTGGAACGGCAACAGCTGGGTGACCGGTAACCCCGCCGTGGCAACACCCGTCATCGGCACTGCCAACGACACCCGACCGATCATCGGATTCTTCGTCGACCTCGCCAACGACCCAAATTTCTTCGGCGGAGTATTCGGCGGGCTGCTCGGCGCCAAGCAGGGTGGCAACGTCAGCGAGATGTCCGTGCAGTACAACGAGTACCTCGACAAGTACGTCGTGATGTACGGCGACGGCAACAACAACGTCCAGATGCGCTACGCCGACACCCCCGAGGGCCCGTGGTCGGATCCAATCACCGTCGCCACGTCGGCCCAGTACCCCGGCCTGTACGCACCGATGATCCACCCGTGGTCGGGCACCGGTCTGCTCACCGACAGCGCAGGCGACCCCGACGTCAACAACCTGTACTGGAACATGTCGATCTGGGGCGACTACAACGTGGTGATGATGCAGACCGACCTCAGCCCGCTCAAGACCGTCCAGGTCTGACCCAACCCTGCTGTTTCGGTGGTGTGAGCTGGCCGTTCACACCACCGACCCAGAAATGCCAGCTCCCTGAAACACGGAGATGAAAAAGTAGCGCGCCTCCACACTCCGGGGGCGGCAGGCAGCAACAGGGAGAAGCCAGTGACCGATACCGTCCAGACGCCGTCCGGAGAACCCATGGCGATCAACGGCGCGACGGCCCAGAGTTCCGGCCCCACCGGTCAGACCCGCACCGGCATGACCGCCGAAGCTTTGCGACACGCGATTTCCGATCACCTGATGTACTCCATCGCGCGGCCCGCGGCGGTACTCACCGCCGAGCATTACTACCGGGCGCTGTCGCTGGCGGTCCGCGACCGGATGCAGCAGCGTTGGATGGCGACCACCCAGGACTGGCTGGACCTGTCCAACAAGGTGACGTGCTACTTCTCGGCCGAGTTCCTGATGGGCCCGCAGTTGGGCAACAACCTGCTCAACCTCAAGATCGAGGCGGAGGCCCGCGAGGCGCTGGCAGCACTCGGTCAGGATCTCGACGAGATCATCGACTGCGAGGCCGAACCGGGCCTGGGCAACGGCGGCCTCGGCCGGTTGGCGGCGTGCTACCTCGACTCCATGGCGACACTCGAGCGGCCGTCGATCGGTTACGGCATCCGCTACGAGTTCGGCATCTTCAAGCAGGAGATCCAGGACGGCTGGCAGATCGAGAAGACCGACAACTGGTTGGTCCGGGGCAACCCGTGGGAGATCGACAAGCCCGACGCCAACTATCTGGTCAACTGGGGCGGGCACACCGAGACCTACGAAGACGTCATCGGCAATGTGCGGGTGCGCTGGATCCCGCAGCGTGTGCTGCAGGGCGTCTCGTACGACACCCCGGTCCAGGGCTACGGCGTGGACACCTGCAACACCTTGACGCTGTGGAGCGCGCGGGCCGTCGAGTCGTTCGCGCTGGAAGCGTTCAACACCGGTGACTTCTACAAGGCCGTCGACGAGGAGGTCATCTCCGAGACGGTGTCGAAGGTGCTCTACCCCAACGACGAGCCCGAAGCCGGGAAGCGGCTACGGCTGCTGCAGCAGTACTTCTTCGTCACCTGCTCACTGCAGGACATCCTGCGGATCCACACCGAGCGGGCCGGCCTGCCGCTGAGCGCTCTGCCGCAGAAGTGGGCCATCCAGCTCAACGACACCCACCCGTCGATCGCCGTCGCCGAGCTGATGCGGCTGCTGATCGACGACCACCAGATGACCTGGGACCAGGCGTGGGACATCACGGTCGCCACCTTCGCCTACACCAACCACACCCTGCTGCCCGAGGCGTTGGAGACCTGGCCGCTGTCGATCTTCGGCGAGGCGCTGCCGCGGCACCTGGAGATCATCTACGAAATCAATGAGCACTTCCTCGACGAGGTTCGGGCCAAATTCCCCGGTGACGACGAGCGCTTGGCGCGGATGTCGCTGATCGGCGAGGACGGCGGCAAGCGGGTACGCATGGCGCACCTGGCCACCGTCGGCAGTCACGCGGTCAACGGGGTGGCTGCGCTGCACTCGGAGTTGCTCAAAGCCAGTGTGCTGAAAGACTTTTACGAGTTGTGGCCGGAGAAATTCGGCAACGTGACCAACGGCGTCACCCCGCGGCGGTTCCTGGCGCTGTCCAATCCGGGCCTGCGCGAGCTGCTCGACGAGACGATCGGCGACGGGTGGCTGACCGATCTGACCAGGCTGCGCGGCCTTGAGCCCTACGCCGACGATCCGTCGTTCCGTGAGCGGTGGCGGGAAGTCAAGCGGGCCAACAAATCCCGGCTGGCCGAGTATGTGCATTCGTCGACGGGTATCGAGCTGGACCCCACCTGGATGTTCGACGTCCAGGTCAAGCGCATCCACGAATACAAGCGCCAGCACCTGATGGTGTTGCACATCATCGCGCTGTACCACCGGCTCAAGAACAACCCCGGCCTGCATATCCCGCCGCGCGCCTTCATCTTCGGCGGCAAAGCCGCGCCCGGCTACTTCATGGCCAAGCGGATCATCAAGATGATCAACGCCGTCGGCGAGACCGTCAACGCCGACCCGGACGTCAACCGCTGTCTCAAAGTGGTGTTCCTGCCGAACTTCAACGTCAAGAACGCCCACCTGGTCTATCCGGCGGCCAACCTGTCCGAGCAGATCTCGACCGCGGGTAAGGAGGCGTCGGGCACCGGGAACA
This sequence comes from Mycobacterium sp., assembly GCA_040511255.1. GTDB lineage: Bacteria > Actinomycetota > Actinomycetes > Mycobacteriales > Mycobacteriaceae > Mycobacterium. Next base: position 13,384 of record JBEVHL010000119.1, read on the forward strand.
TGAAATTCATGATCAACGGCGCGTTGACCATCGGCACGCTCGACGGCGCGAACGTCGAGATCCGCGAGGAGGCCGGACCGGAGAACTTCTTCCTGTTCGGTTTGACCGAGGATCAGGTGGAGCGGGTGAAGGCCGAGGGTTACCGGCCGGCCAGCTACGCCGAGGGCGATCAGGAGTTGGCCGACGTGCTGCAGCTGATCGCCGAGGGCCGGTTCACCCGCGGCGACACCGAGATCCTGCGTCCGGTGGTCGATTCACTGCTGCACCACGACCCGTTCCTGGTGTTGGCCGATTACCGGTCGTACGTCGACTGCCAGGCCAAGGTCAGTGCGGCCTGGGAGGACGGGGACCGGTGGGCGCACATGTCGATCCTCAACTCGGCGCGCAGCGGCAAATTCTCCTCCGACCGGGCGATCGAGGAGTACTGCGACGACATCTGGAATGTCGGGCCGATGTCGGTGACGGTGTAACCAGGTCCGAACGTCAGCTTCGGCTGACACTCGGGGTCGAGCGTTAACCTGGCATCACATTCGACGAGATGCCAGGAGATGACGATGACCAGCAAGCCACCCGTACCGCCGTTCACCCTGGAGACGGCACTGCAGAAGGTGCAGGCCGCCGAAGACGCGTGGAACACCCGCGATCCCGAACGCGTATCGCAGGTGTACACGCTCGACTCGGTATGGCGGAACCGGGACACGTTCGTCACCGGCCGGGCCGCCATCGTCGAATTCCTCACCCGCAAATGGGAACGCGAGCTGGACTACGCGCTGCGCAAAGAACTGTGGGCCTTCGACGGCAACCACATCGCGGTCCGGTTCCAGTACGAGTGCCACGACGCCGCCGGGCAGTGGTACCGCAGTTACGGAAACGAGTTGTGGGAGTTCAACTCCGACGGTCTGATGACCCGCAGGGAGGCCAGCATCAACGACGTCCCGATCGACGAGTCGCAGCGGCGGATCCACGGGACGCGGCCCGCCGAGGAGCACGGGCAGACGTTCCCGCTGCAGTGACGGCTCAGGGGCAGGTGGCCCGGATCTCGAAAGGCTTACTCACGTCCGCTTGGGCACTGTTGGTCCCGGTGGCCGTGCCGGTGATCGTGTAGGTGCTGCCTTCCTTGGTGGCCACCGCCGTGTTGCCGGGCGCACCTTCGGTGAACGCCAGCACCGCACCGTTGAACAAACCGATTCCGACATGGTGCACCGCCGAGGCGTCCGGCTCCAGGCCGACGATCACCCCGGTGACGGGATCACCGATGGCGATGGTGAACTTGCCACCGGTTGTCGAGCAGTCCACCGGGCCGGTGAGGTTGGCAGGCTGACCGCCGACCGTGACCGATGCCGGTCCGGCAGCGACTGCAGGCGTGGCGGCGCCGGGTGCCGACACATTCGGTAAGCCGGCTCTGATCGCATCCCGCTGGACCATTCCCGCCGACTCCACGAAATCCGCCGGCACCGGGGTGAAATCACCAGGAGCAGTGTCGAATTCAAGTGACACCACCGCAATCTGCTCGCTGAACACCAGGACGGTCACCGCCTTGGAACCATCCGGTGACGTCCCGACTGTCACCGTGGCATCGGGACTGACCGACGACATCGGCGCAGGCCTGCCGATGACCGCTGCACCCAGGCCTTGTTTCTTGGTCGCCAAGATCTGGCCGGCCTGCTCAGCGCTGTCGGCGAGCAGAATGGAGTCTTCGATCGTGGCGGTGTTGTCTTCGGCGCGAAAGAACTGCGAAACACCGGGAACGCCACTTGGGTTGACGTTTGGCGGGTCCCCGACGAAGGGCGCCCCAGGGGTGGGGATGGCGTCGGCCGTCATCAGCAACGCGCTGTAGTCCGCCGCCGCAGGCGGGTTCGACGGCGGCGCGCTCGACGTGGTGGTAGCCGCGGTGGTGGACGATCCCGACGACGTACTCGCCGCCTCGTCCTGCTTGCCGCACCCGACCACCGCCAGCCCCAGCGCGATCCCGGCTATCGCGATCCGGACCGCCGCGCCTCTACCTGAAACCACCACTCGGTCAGCCGACGTTCGGCAGGCCGGTCTTGATGGCCTCCTGCTGGGCCAGCCCGACCTGCTCCACGAAATCGGCCGGCACCGGGTTGAGATCACCTGGTGCGCTGTCGAATTCAAGAGACACCAGGGCATTCTGCTCGCTGAACAGCAGCAGCGTCACAGCCTTGGCGCCGTCGGGTGACGTGCCTGCCGTCATCACCGCATTCGGGCTGATCGACGGCACGGGCACCGGCGTGCCGGTCACCGAGGCGCCGATACCCTCCTTGGACTTCTCCAACGCAGCTTCGGCCTTCGCCGTGCTCTCCGTCAGCAGTACGGTGTCGCCGATCAGCGCGCTGTTCTCCGCGGTGTGCAGAAGCTGCGCGGCCCCGGCCACCCCGTTGGGGTTCAACTGGGGCGGATCCGCGATGAAGACGCCGACACCCTCGGGAATCGCTTCGGGAGTGATCAGCAGCGAGCTGTAATCAGCCGTCGCGTCGGGCATTGCCCGCGCTTGGCCGGGCGCACTGTCGGGTGACGCGCTGCTCGGTGCCGAGGTGGCCGCGGACGAACTGCTCGGTGCCGCCTCGGTTGTCGAATCGTCATTGCTGCAACCGGCCACGACCAGTCCCAGCGCCACCCCGACAGTTGCTATTCGGACAACCGCGTGCGTACGCCAGACCACCATGTTCGACGTGTTCCCTTTCGTGACCGAGCGTTACGTGAGCGCGCAAAAGTCAACTTAAACCAGAGGGGATCACTCCGTTGGGCGAATGCATCCGCACGGTTTGCCCGCGCACGGACTGGAGCTTGCGGTTGCAAACACTCACAATGGCCGGTGTGGCAACGGTTACGGCACCCGAACCGCGGACACTTTCCAGATGTCATCGCAGTATTCCGTGATCGCCCGGTCTGACGAAAACTTGCCGCTGCGAGCGGTATTCAGGATCGACATCCGGGTCCACGCATCAGCGTCCTGCCACGCGGTACTCACGCGGTCCTGGCACTGGACGTAGGCCGCATAATCGGCCAGAACCAGGAAAGGATCGTCGTAGCGAAGGTTGTCGACCAGCGACCGGAACACCTCGGTATCCCCGTGCGAGAAGGTGCCGTCGGCTATGAGCCCGAGGACGGCGTTCAGTTCCTGGTCGCGCTCGAGGTAGTCCGCGGGCCGGTAGCCGTCGCGCTTGACCTGTTCGACCTCCGACTCGGTCAGACCGAACAGGAAGAAGTTCTCCGGCCCCGCCTCGTCGCGGATCTCGACGTTCGCGCCGTCCAACGTGCCGATGGTGAGCGCACCGTTGAGCATGAACTTCATGTTGCCGGTGCCCGAGGCTTCCTTGCCCGCGGTCGAGATCTGTTCCGACAGGTCGGCGGCCGGGTAGATCAGGTGGGCGTTCTTGACATTGAAGTTCGGGATGAATGCGACCTTGAGATACCCGTTGACGTCCGGGTCGTTGTTCACCGTCTCGCCGACGGCGTTGATCAGCTTGATGATTCGCTTGGCCATGAAATAGCCCGGCGCCGCTTTCCCGCCGAAGACAAAGGCCCGCGGCGGGATGGCCAGGCCCGGATTGTTCTTGAGCCGGTGGTACTGCGCGATGATGTTCAGCACACTGAGGTGCTGGCGCTTGTATTCGTGAATGCGCTTGACCTGGATGTCGAACAGCCAGTCCGGATTCAACTCGATCCCGGTGGTCGACTGGACATACTCGGCCAGTCGAGCCTTGTTGGTGCGCTTGACATCCCGCCACTGCCGGCGGAAATCGGCGTCGTCGACGAAGGGTTCCAACCCCCGCAACCGGGTCAGGTCGGTCAGCCAGCCGTCGCCGACGGTCCGGTCGAGCAGGTCGCGCAGCGCGGGATTGGACAGAGCCAGGAACCGACGCGGTGTCACCCCGTTGGTCTTGTTGCTGAACCGCTCCGGCCACATCTCATAGAAGTCCTTGAGCACGCTGGCTTTCAGCAATTCCGAATGCAGCGCGGCGACGCCGTTGACCGCGTGGCTGCCGACGGTCGCGAGGTTAGCCATGCGCACGCGCTTCTCGCCCTGCTCGTCGATCAGCGACAGTCGAGCCAGCCGGGCTTCGTCACGCGGATGGCACGCCCGGACGTCGTCGAGGAAGCGGCGGTTGATCTCGTAGATGATCTCGAGCGGCCGCGGCAGAAGGTCGGCGAAGAGGGGCAGCCCCCAGGTTTCGAGCGCTTCGGGCAGCAGCGTGTGGTTCGTATAGGCCAGCGTGCGCTGCGTGAGATCCCACGCCAGCTCCCACTCCAGCCCGCGCTCGTCCAC
>JBEVHL010000120.1:0-7469 GCA_040511255.1 Mycobacterium sp.
CTGGACCGCGACACCCGCGGGTTCATCTCGATGACGATCAGCCGGCCGTCGACGGGGTCGATGGCGAACTGGATGTTGCAGCCACCGGTGTCCACGCCGACTTCGCGCAGGATGTCGATGGCCAGGTCGCGCATCGTCTGATATTCCCGGTCGGTGAGTGTCATCGCGGGAGCGACGGTCACCGAGTCGCCGGTGTGCACGCCCATCGGGTCGAGGTTCTCGATCGAGCACACCACCACCACGTTGTCGTGGCCGTCGCGCATCAGCTCGAGCTCGAATTCCTTCCAGCCGTAGATCGATTCCTCGATCAAGACGTTCGCCGACGGGGAGGCCGACAGGCCGTGACCGGCCATCCGTTCGACGTCGGCCACGCTGTGGGCCATGCCGGAGCCGAGGCCGCCCATGGTGAAGGACGGCCGGACCACGACGGGGAAGCCGAGCTCGGCGACGGTCTCGTGGACCTCTTCCATCGTGTAGCAGACCCGGGACTTCGCCGATTCACCGCCGACCTTGGCGACGATGTCCTTGAACTGCTGACGGTCCTCACCGCGCTGGATGGCCTCGAAGTCCGCGCCGATCAGTTCGACGTCCCAGCGGTCCAGCGCGCCGTTGTCGTGCAGGGCGACGGCGGTGTTCAGTGCGGTCTGCCCACCCAGGGTGGCCAGCACGGCGTCGATCTTGTTGCCGCGCTCGGCTTGCTGGGCGAAGATCTTCTCGACGAACGCGGCGGTGATCGGCTCGACGTAGGTGTGGTCGGCGTACTCCGGGTCGGTCATGATCGTGGCCGGGTTGGAGTTGATCAGGCTGACCTGCAGGCCCTCGGCGCGCAGCACCCGGCACGCCTGCGTGCCCGAGTAGTCGAACTCGCAGGCCTGTCCGATGACGATCGGGCCGGAGCCGATCACCAGTACGTGGTTGAGGTCGGTGCGACGTGGCATCTATTTTCCTCCCGCGAGCGCGCACTGGTGTACGCAAAATGCCCCGAAATATGTACAAGAATGAGCGCTCGCGGTCACGGGTTCTCCCCTGCCATCAGATCGACGAACTGGTCGAACAGGTAGTTGGCATCGTGCGGACCCGCCGCGGCTTCCGGGTGGTACTGCACCGAGAAGGCGCGCCCGTTGGCCAGCGAGATACCTTCGACGACGCCGTCGTTGGCGCAGGTGTGGCTGACGACGGCGGCGCCGAACGGGGTGTCGAACTCCTCGCCCGCTTCCCCTTCGAGTGCGAAACCGTGATTCTGCGCGGTGATCGCGACCCGCCCGGTGATGTGGTCGATGACCGGCACGTTGATCCCGCGGTGCCCGAACGTCATCTTGTAGGTGGACCTACCCAGCGCCCGGCCGAGGATCTGATTGCCGAAACAGATGCCGAACAACGGGATTCCGGCGCCGAGCACCTGCTGGGTCACGGCTACCACATGGTCGGCGGTGGCCGGATCGCCGGGACCGTTGGACAGGAAAACTCCGTCGGGGTTGAGCTCGGCGATCTGCTCGAAGGTCGTCGACGACGGCAGCACATGGCTGCGGACTCCGCGCAGCGCGAAGTTCCGCGGCGTGTTGGTCTTGATGCCCAGATCCAGCGCGGCGACGGTGAACCGTTGCTGCCCTTCGGGTTCGATCACATAGGCGGCGTCGGTGCTGACCTCACCTGCCAGATCTGCCCCCAGCATGGCGTCCTGGTCACGCACCCGGGCCAGCAGTTCGTCGGTGGTGGCCAGTGCGTCCCCGCTGAACAGTCCGGCCTTCATCGAGCCGCGGCTGCGCAGGTGGCGGACCACCGCGCGGGTGTCGATTCCGGCGATCCCGACAATGCCCTGGGCCACCAGTTCGTCATCCAGGGTGCCGGTGGCACGCCAGTTGGAGGCGCGCGGCGACGGGTCGCGGACGGCGTAGCCAGCCACCCAGATCCGGTCGCCCCGGCTTTCGGCGTCCTGGTGGTTCCAGCCGGTGTTACCGATCTGCGGTGCCGTCGCGATGACGATCTGGCGGTGGTAGCTGGGGTCGGTCAGGGTTTCCTGATACCCGGACATCCCGGTGGAGAACACCGCCTCACCCAAGGCCTGCCCGACCGCGCCGAACGCCGTGCCGGTGAACACCCGGCCGTCCTCGAGAACCAGTACCGCTGTGTTACTCATACGATTTCTGCCCCATCAGTGCCCTGTGAAACCCATCTGCTGTACTCGCGGCGGTCGTCGCCCCGGAACCCGGTGTCGATCTCGGTACCCGACGGCAGCCGCCACCGGATCGCCAGGATGCCTTCGTGTGTCATTGCCTTGCCCGCGATGCCGCGCTCGGTGCGGATGGCCGTGATCGACTCATCCGGTATCCAGATCGGCGTTGCACCGCTGCGCTGCACCATGATTCCCTCCGGATAGCGGGTCAGCACGGCCTTGCTGCGGTACCCGAGATCGCCGACCGCGATGCGGTCCTGCCAGCTGGGCACCAGCGTGCTGCCGACGTAGAGGCCCTTGGTCGCCGAGACGATGGCGGGACCGACGGTGTCGGGCATCGGCGGCAATTGACCGATGAGTACGAACTGGCGTTCCGCCCGGCGCCGCCAGCCACGCAGCACGAGATGGATCAGGAAGCCGATCAGCACCACCAGGACGGCGGCGAAGATCAGCGAGCTGATGAGCGTCGGGGTGTTCACCAGGGCGACTTCCCGTCCCGGGCGGTGATGGTGCCCCGCAGCAGGGTGGCAGTCACGGTGGCAGGCAACGTCATCGACTCGAACGGGGTGTTGGCCGACTTGCTGGCCAGGGCACTGCCCGCGACGGTCCAGGTGGCGTCGGGGTCGACGATCGTCAGGTTGGCCGGTTCGCCCACCTCCAGTGGCCGGCCCTGGTCGGGCAGGCCGGCGATGCGGGCCGGGTTCTCGCTCATCACCCGCGCGACATCACGCCAGGTGAGCAGGCCGGGCACCACCATCGTCTCGGCGACCACCGACAGTGCGGTCTGCAGTCCGAGCATGCCGGGTCGCGCCTCGGCGAATTCGACGCACTTCTCATGTTCGGCATGCGGGGCGTGATCGGTGGCCACGCAGTCGATGACGCCGTCGGCCAGTGCCTGGCGCAGCGCCACGGCGTCGGAGGCCTCCCGCAGTGGCGGGTTCACCTTGTTTACCCCGTCATAGGTGGCCAGCCGGGCGTCGTCGAGCAGGAGATGATGCGGGGTGACCTCGGCGGTTATCGAAATCCCTTGTTCCTTGGCCCATTTGAGAATCTCGACGGTACCTGCGGTGGACGCATGGCAGATGTGCACGCGGGCACCGGCGTCGCGGGCCAGGATGGCGTCGCGCGCGACGATCGACTCCTCGGCCGCCCTGGGCCACCCGGCCAGGCCCAGCCGCGCGGCGTTGGGGCCTTCGTGCGCGACGGCGCCGACGGTCAGCCTGGGCTCCTCGGCGTGCTGGGCGATGAGCACACCGAGGCCGGTGGCGTATTCCAGCGCGCGGCGCATCACCAGTGGATCGTCGACGCAGTGGCCGTCGTCGGAGAACATCCGCACCTGGCCGACCCCGCCCGCCATCATCGCCATCTCGGTGAGCTGCTTGCCTGCCAACCCGACCGTGACCGCACCGACCGGGTGCACGTCGACCAGGCCGACGGCCTGCCCGCGCTGCCAGACGTGATCGGTGACCACGACGGAGTCGGCTACCGGATTGGTGTTCGCCATCGCGAACACCGCGGTGAACCCGCCGAGAGCCGCTGCGGCCGAACCTGTTTCGATGGTCTCGGTGTCCTCGCGACCGGGTTCGCGCAGATGGGTGTGCAGGTCGACGAAACCGGGCAGCAGCACCTGACCGGACGCCTCGATGACGTCGACCAGGTCGAGATCGGCCACCAGGTCGGGGCCGATCTTCGCGATCTGAGCACCGTCGATCAGGACGTCGACCGGCTCGCCCTCGCCGTAGAGCCGGACTCCGCGGATCAAAATGCTCATGATGCAGCTCCTATCTCGGCAGCCCCGACCAGCAGATGGAACAGCACCGCCATCCGCACGTGCACGCCGTTGGAAACCTGTTGCAGCACAGCCGATTGCGACGAGTCGGCGACCGAAGACGCGATCTCCATCCCCCGCAGCATCGGGCCGGGGTGCAACACCACCCCATGGTCCGGCAGCAGGGCCTGACGTTTGTCGGACAGACCGTAGAGCACGGAGTACTCGCGGGCGGACGGAAAGAATCCTCCGGTCATCCGCTCGGCCTGCACCCGCAGCATCAGAACGGCGTCCGCGGCGGGCAGTTCGGCGTCCAGGTCGTGCGACACCGTCACCGGCCAGTCCGTCACCCCGACCGGCAACAACGTCGGCGGCGCGACCAGCACCACCTCGGCGCCGAGGGTGGACAGGAGTTCGACATTGGACCGCGCGACCCGGCTGTGCAGGATGTCGCCGACGATCACCACGCGCCTACCCTCGATACCGCCGAGGCGCTGGCGCAAGGTGAGCGCGTCCAGCAGCGCCTGCGTCGGGTGCTCGTGAGTGCCGTCCCCGGCGTTGATCACACTGGGTCCGGTGGGGCCGGCGTTGGTCCAGGCCGCCAATTGTTGCGCCGCGCCCGAGGCCGGGTGCCGGATGATCAGGGCGTCAGCGCCGGCCGCGCGCAGCGTCAATGCGGTGTCGCGCAACGATTCCCCTTTGGACACCGACGAACTCGATGCGCTGACGTTGATCACGTCGGCGCTCATCCACTTCCCTGCGACCTCGAACGACACCCGGGTACGCGTCGAATTCTCGTAGAACATCGTGATGACGGTCCGACCCCGCAGCGTCGGCAGTTTCTTGACCTCGCGGCCCACCAGCGCATTGGCGAAGCGGTCCGCGTCGTCGAGGATCGCGGTGGCCTCATCCCGGCTCAGGTCGGCTGCGGCCAAAAGATGCTTCACCTGGCGGGTCCTCCATACGGGGCGATGCGCACGCCGTCGTGGCCGTCGTGCTCGGTCAGCCGCACCTTGACGTTCTCACTGCGGGAGGTCGGCACGTTCTTGCCGACATAGTCGGCCCGGATCGGCAGTTCGCGGTGGCCGCGGTCGACCAGGACCGCCAACTGCACCGCCCGCGGCCGGCCGATATCGCGCAATGCATCCAACGCCGAGCGCACCGACCGACCGGAGTAGAGCACGTCGTCGACCAGGATCACCAGCGCGCCGTCGATGCCACCTTCTGGGATCGAGGTGTCTTCCAACGGGCGGGGCGGCTTGGTGTTCAGGTCGTCGCGGTAGAGCGTGATGTCCAGCGCGCCGTGCGCCACATCGACACCGGAGTATTCGGCGATATTGCGGGCGATGCGGGTGGCCAGCAGGACGCCGCGGGTCGGGATGCCGAGGAGAACCACGCGAGGCGCGTCCGGGGCGTCCAACGCGGTCTTTTCGATGATCTGATGCGAGATGCGGGAGATGGTGCGGCTGACGTCCGCTGCGGACATCAGCTCCCGGTCGTCTTCTGAGGAGCCCACGAGTGAGCTTGACCTCCTTCTCCGCCTCTCTGGACGGATCGTTAAAGGATGTCGAACTGCGGGGCAGCATAACATCACTGGCTAGTGTCGGAAGAATGACAGAAGGCCCGCGAATCGACTTCGATGCGCTCTACCGCGGCAAGTCCCCCGCACCCGGCATCCCGCCGGTGCCCGCCCCACCCTGGGACACCAAGGCACCCAAAGAATCCGTCGTGGCCTGGCAGTCCGACGGGCTGATCCGCGGCGACGTGCTCGACGTCGGCTGCGGTTTCGGCGACAACGCGGTGTTCCTGGGCGGACACGGCCACCGGGTCACCGGGGTCGACATCGCTCCGACAGCGGTGGACACCGCGCGCGAGCGGGCGCACGCCGCGGGCCTGACCGACGCCGACGTCACCTTCGCCGTCGGTGACGCGGCCGACCTGGCCGGGTACAACGAGGCGTTCGACACCATCATCGACAGCGGGATGTACCACTGCCTCGACGAAGCCGAGCGGGTGCGGTACGCCGCCGCCGCGTATCGGGCGGCCCGACCGGGCGCCAGCCTGCTGCTCTGCTGTTTCACCCAGGCGCATTCGACGGGACCCCGGTGGCGCCGCCCCGGCGTGTCGGAGCGGAGCCTGCGGGACACCATCGGCGGCGCCGGCTGGGCGCAGATCGCCATCCGCCCGTTCGACGTACCGCGCGACGACGGGGTCGTGATGAATTTTTGGCTGGTGCAGGCCGAGCGAATCGGTGCCAGCGGTTAGCCTCGCATGGTGAACCTCGATCTGAATCAGGCTTCCATCCGCGAAGCCGTCGACGGCGGACTGCTGGCGGGCGCTGTCACCCTGGTATGGCAGGGCGGGAAAGTCCTGCAGGTCAACGAGATCGGCCACCGCGACGTCGAGGCGGGGCTGCCGATGCAGCGCGACACCCTCTTCCGGATTGCATCCATGACCAAGCCCATCACAGTGGCAGCGGCGATGATGCTGGTCGAAGAGGGCAAACTGGCGTTGCGCGACCCGATCACCCGCTGGCTGCCGGAATTCGCCAACATGCGGGTGCTGGTCGAACCGCAGGGCCCCTTGGACAAGACCGTTCCCGCGCAACGACTGATCACCGTCGACGATCTGATGACGCACCGCAGCGGGCTGGCGTACGTGTTCTCGGTGCTCGGACCGCTGAGCCGTGCGTATGCGCGGCTGCCGTTCCGCCAGGACCAGGACCACTGGCTGGCCGCGCTGGCCGAACTCCCGCTGGTGCATCAGCCCGGTGACCGGTTGACCTACAGCCAATCCACCGACGTGCTGGGCATCCTGGTGTCGCGGATCGAGGGCAAACCGCTGTACGAGGTGCTCAACGATCGCATCTTCGGCCCACTGGGCATGTCCGACACCGGGTTCTTCGTCTCGCAGGCCGGCAGGCGCCGGGTGGCCACGATGTATCAGCTCGACGACAACAGCCGCCTTCAGCACGACGTGATGGGCCCGCCCGCGATCCAGCCGCCGCCGTTCTGCCAGGGCGGCGCCGGGTTGTGGTCCACCGCTGATGACTATCTGACGTTCATCCGGATGCTGCTCGGCAACGGCACGGTCGACGGAATACGCCTTCTCGCACCGGAATCGGTCCGGCTGATGCGCACCGATCAGCTGACCGCTAAGCAGAAGAAGCTGCCGTTCCTCGGGATGCCGTACTGGATCGGGCGCGGGTTCGGCCTGAACCTGTCGGTGGTCACCGACCCCGTGAAATCCGGGCCGCTGTTCGGGCCCGGCGGGCTGGGCACGTTCACCTGGCCGGGCGCCTACGGCACGTGGTGGCAGGCCGATCCCTCCGCTGATCTGGTGCTGATGTACCTGATCCAGAACTCGCCGAGCCTGTCGCCCGACGCCTCGGCCATCGCCGGTAACACCTCGCAGGTGAAACTGCTTACCGCACAACCGAAGTTCGTCAAGCGGACCTACCAGGCACTGGGGTTGTAGCGCGCCGTCAGTGCCGCAGCAGCACGTCCAGGAACTGCTCGCGTTGCGCCG
>JBEVHL010000121.1:0-3204 GCA_040511255.1 Mycobacterium sp.
CCAGGGCGTACTCGACGTAATCGGCGGTGTCGGTGACCAGTTCCTGGCCGGAGGACACCGCGAGCCGGAATCCGAAGCCGCGGTTACTGCGGAGCAGCGTGGAGAATGCCGAGCCTGAATGTGTGACCAGCGAAACCCCGCCCGCCGCAATCGGATCGGGCTCCAGATAACCCAGCGCCCGCACCCCGAGTGCGTTGTTGACGAAGCCCATGCAGCCGGCCCCGCAGACCGCCATCCCGGCCGCCTCGGCGATGGTCGTGATTTCCTCGCGCAGACCGGGGCGATGGGCCGAGCCGAACAGCACCGCCGAGCGGGCTCCGATGGCCGCCGCGGCAGTCAGCTGCTCGGCCAACGCGACATCGGGCACCCCGAGCAGCACCAGATCGGGTGACTCGTCGAGGGCGTCCAGCGACGGCAGGCAGCCCCGTTCGCCGATGCGGTCGTAGCGGGGGTTCACCAAATGCACGCGCGCCGAACCGCGTTCGGCTTCCAGCACCATGCGGGCCCCGAAGCTGTCAGGGCGGGCGCTCGCACCCACCACGGCCACCGAGCGGGCGCCGAGCATTGCGGCGACGGCCGCCGCGCGGTCAGTCACCTCAGGCGCGTCGACTCAGCGCGGCGCGCACGCGGCTGCTGCCACGTTTCTTGTCGGCCAGGGCGGCCTTCGCCGCCTGCCAGCCGGGGATGCCACAAACGCCGCCGCCGGCGTGGGTGGCCGAACTGCCGTTGTAGAGTCCGGCGATCGGGGTGCGGTAGTCGGCGAAGCCGGGCGCGGGCCGCATGTGGAACAGCTGCTCCAGCGACAGCTCGCCGTGGAAGATGTTGCCGCCGATCAGGCCGTATTCCTGCTCCATCTCGTGCGGTCCCACCACGTCGCGGTGCAGGATCGACGATTTGAATCCCGGTGCCACCTGGTCGTAGAGATCGATGAGCCGGTCGGCGTAGGCGTCGAGCTCTTCGGTGTGGGGTTCGGTTGCCCATTCGGCGGGCACCCACTGGGTGAACAGCGACATGATGTGCGTGCCATCGGGATTGAGCGTCTTGTCCAGTGTGGTGGGGATGACGCTGTCGCTGAACGGCATCAGCGCCGCCTTGCCGGCCCGGGCGTCTTGGAAAGCGGCCTCGATGTAGTCCATGGTGGGCGCCATCTCGACGGACCCGGTGAGGTGCTCGGCGATCCCTGAACTCGGGTCGGCGGTGAAGTTGGGTAGTTCGCCCAGGGCCAGGTTGATCTTGACGACCCCGCTGCGGGTCTTCCAGTGTTCGATATCGGTGACGAAATCGTCCGGTAGCTCGTTGCGGGGGAGCTGGTCGAGGAACGCCGTGCGGGGATGCAGCGTGGTGACCACCAGCGGGGCGTGGATCTCGTCGCCGTTGGCCAACACCACGCCGTCGACCTTGCCGCCACGTACCAGCACGCGGGAAACCGCTGCCTTGGTGCGGATTTCGGCACCGAAGCTGCGCGCCGAGCGGGCAATGGCATCGGATACCGCGCCCATGCCACCCTCCGGGTAGCCCCAGCTGCCGAGTTGGCCGTCGCCGACATCTCCGATCGAGTGGTGGGCCATGACATAGGCCGTGCCGGGCTCGTACGGGCCCGCCCAGGTTCCGATGACGCCGTTGACGGCCAACGCGCCTTTGATCTGTGGTGATTCGAACCAGTCGTCGAGCAGATCGGCGATGCTCATGGTCAGCAGTCGCGTGACGTCGGCCGTCATCCGGGTGGTGATGCTCTTCTGGCTCCAGGCCAGCTTCGCCAGGTCCAACAGATCCCCGGGTTTGTGCGACCCGATATTGGGTGGCACCTGGGTGAGTAGCGGGCCCATCACATCGGCGATGCCTTCGAGCCATTCGTTCCACTTCGGCCAGGTGTCGGCATCCTTCTTGGAGAACTTCGCCAGCTGCTCGTGGGTGCGCGCCGGGTCGTCTTCGAAGATGGTCAGCGAACCGCCCTCAGGAAATGCCTGGTAGTAGGGCCCCATCGGGTGGACCTTGTAGCCATGGCGCTCCAGGTTGAGGTCGTTGACGATGGTCGGTGGCATCAGGCTCATCACGTAGGACAGCCGGGTGACCCGCAGATGCGGAGCGTCCTCCCAGGGGGATTCGGTGGTCGCCGCGCCACCGAGGGTGGCGCGGGATTCCAGCACCAGAGTCTTGGCGCCCGAGCGGGCGAGGTACGCGGCCGACACCAGACCGTTGTGTCCGCCGCCGATCACGATGGCGTCATAGCTGTTCGACATTTTCAGTCCCACTTTCGGTACGCACCGGTGTGGCTCGCAGCCACTTCCTGACTGACTGTTCAATCTAACCAAGTGTTAGGATTCCGACAAGTGGCAGCGCTGCCATGCGGACTGGAAAGAGGGGAAGATGGCTGAGCCTGCACCCGCCACGGAGAACAACGAAGCCCGGCGCATCCAGATGCTGCGCGCGGCGGCCGAGCTGATCTGTGAGCGGGGCTTTTCCGAGACTCGCATCGCCGATGTCGCGAAGCGGGCCGGCGTCAGCTCGGCACTGGTCATCTACTACTTCGGTACCCGCGACCGACTGCTGGTCGACGCGCTGCGCCATTCGGAGGAGTCGTTCTACGAGGCGGCCGAGAAGATGCTGGCCGAGGTGACCTCGCTGCGGGAGCGGCTGTCGCTACTGATCCAGTGGACCTGTGTGCCGGAAGGCAGTGGCGCCGACGAGATCCCCGGCGCCTGGGGACTGTGGTTCGACTTGTGGGCGCAGGCATTTCGGCACGACGAGGTCAAGGCGGGCCGGATCGAACTCGACGCGCGGTGGCGGCGGATGATCGTCGATGCGCTGAAGGTGGCCGACTCGGCGGAGATCGGCACCCGGGTGGATGCGACGATGTTCGCCCTCGAGTTCTCCGCGTTGCTCGACGGGCTGTCCATCCAGGTGGCCCTGGAAGATCCGGAAGTCGATTCGGAAGTGGCCTACCAGATCGCGATGCGCTTCGCCGAACGTGAGTTGAATCTGCCGCCGGAACGTAAGAGCAAGGGCGCCAAGGCGAACCGGCCCGACAAAGTGCTAGCGCGCGGCAGGCGCTGACGGTCTGATCACCTGCCCGTCGTGTTCGATCGGTGAGTCCGTGACCGGGTCGGCGATCAACGGGGTGGCGCTGCGGGTCAACACCCGGACCGCGTCGTGGCTGCACACGCAGTGCACCTGCGCACCCGGCTGGTGGAGCACCGACCGTGG
>JBEVHL010000122.1:0-7027 GCA_040511255.1 Mycobacterium sp.
AAATAGGGGAAGCCTTTTCAGCGCAGAAGGCTTCGGCCCGATCGACCGCGTCGGCGCAGCGGGTACCCGCGTCGCAACTTGTGGAGCACGCCGCTCACCGAGCGGGCTACGGCCGTGCCGACCAGTAATCCGACCGCGATCGCGCAGACCACCGTCACCACTCCGAACGCATCTGCCCCACCGCCGCCGGGATTGGTGACGAGGGCGGTGGTGGACAGCAGACCGAGGCTACCGGGGACCAGCAGCCAGAATGCCGGCAGAAAGACCACCAACCGCGGCAGGTTCGGCCGCACCGCCTCGACCAGCGACGAGCCCAGGCTGGCGGTGACGGCGCCCAGGAAGCTGCCGAGCACCGCACCGCTGACGTGTTGACCGAAACTCTGCGCGGCGAAGGCCAGGATCAAGACCACGGTGATCCAGGGCAGCAGCCTCGCCGGTGGACTCTCCAGCACCCCGATTCCGATGACGATGAGCACGAGCCCGAGGGGTGCCGCCCACCAACCAAGTGTCTCTACCCGGAGATTGGTCAATTCGTCTGCCGGAACGGTGATTACGTGACTGGCCGCGACGATGCCGAGGGTGAACAACAGCAGCTGGACCAATCCGAAGGTCAACCGTGACGTTCCGGCCACCATGTCGCCCGCGGCCAGCTCCGACATCGCGGTGACGATCAACGCACCGGGCAGCAGTACAGCCAGCGGCGGCAGCAGGGTGCGCAGCGGTCCATCCAGCAGGTCGGCGTTGGCGGCGGCGAAGACCCCGCACGCCACGATGAACGCGGCCAGCGTGGGTAGCAGCGTGGCGATCAGGCTGAACCGCTGGCCCAGCCGGAAAAGGACCACCACCACGACGGCCCCGGCAGCCGCAGCGGCGACGTTGGCGCCGCCAGGCTGCAGGATCAGCGCGATGCCCGCGGCGATCGCGATCCACCCGAGGTTGGCCGACCACTGCGGATACCGGGGCGGCCGATGGCGCAGATCGAGCAACTCCTCGGTGGCCGCGGACACCGTGACGGCGGATACCGACAGCCGGTGATGGATCGCCCGGACCTCGGCGGCCTGGTCGAGACGCAGTCCCCCCTCGACCGACTCGAAGGTCGCAGCGGAACCGCTGGCGAGGCACAGAATGACCCCGGTCGGCGATGCCGCGATCTGAACATCGGGGTAGCCCAGTGCGGCGCTCACCGCAGCCAGCTCGTCCTCCACGTCGCTGACCGGCTGCCCCGTCGCCACCATCGCGGCGCCCAGGTAGGCCAGTAATGCGCGGACGGCGTCGTCGTCTTCGGACACGGCGTCAGTCCGTCAGCGAAATCCGTTCGACGGCAACTAATTTGCCGTCGTCACTCGGCTGCTCGAAGACCACCTCCGCAGTACGACCCGTCAAACTGAGGGTGGCGATGGTGTTTCCGAACAGCGGTCCGCTCAGATTGCGCCAACTGAACGGCAGCGGCGGCAACCCGTGGCGGCGGGCCCAACGGCGGCTGATCCGCGCCACACGCGGCGACCAGCCGAGCTTGAACACCGGCTTGACGAACCACGGCACGTAGTTGTGCACCGGCGAACACACCAGCTGATGTACCCGCGCGGTCGTCGGCCCGGTGAGGTTGGCGCGCGCTGCGTAGCTGTGGTGCACGTCCCCGGACAGGACGGTCACGGTTGCGGGACCGGGCGCGGGCCGTGACGCCACCCCGGCGATTAGTTCACTCAACCGCAGGAACGATTGCAGGAACGCCGCCCAGTGCTCGAAATCGGCAGTCTGGCGGACCTTTTCGGCCAACTGCCCCCGTCGTCCCGATCGGTTGGCGGCGGCTTCGTTGACACTCTGCATATCGCCGATCGCCGGCGGGAGCAACCACGGTAGCGAGGAACCCAGCACCAGGTGATCGAGGTCGGCCACATCCTCGGTGACCTGCTCCTCCAGCCAGGCGAACTCACGGTCGCCCAGCATCTTGCGGTCCCCGCTGTCGAGGATCCGTGCGTTGCGGCTGTCGACCATGACGAATCGGCTGCGGCCAAGATCCCACCGGTAACTGAATCGCAGACCCTTGTCGCCGTCGACCTCGGCATCTGCGCGGTCGGCGAGCTCGGCGAGGTGCTCCCACGAGTCTCCCTCGGCGGCAAGCAATTTCTGGTAGTCCGGATCATCGCCGAGTTCGGAGGGGCTCAGGTTGCCCAGATGCTGGTACACCCAGTACGACGCGAGGCCGGCTCGGATCCTGTCGCGCCACCACGGCTTCTGGTTGACCTCTCTGCGCCACGCCGCCGAGGTGTTCCAGTCATCGCGGATGTCGTGGTCGTCGAAGATCATTGCGGTCGGCAGGGTGGACAGAATCCACCGGATCTCCGGATCGCCCCAGGTATGTCGATAAAGGCGTTCATATTCGACGAAGGTGACCACTTCGTCCGGCGGGCGCTGGCCACCCGAGCGGCGCCCGGCGAGATGTTGGCGCGCCTCCGGGGTGAGCTCGTCGGCGTACACCTGATCACCCAGCAGCACCAGGGCGTCCGGCCATTCCCCGACGGGCGTGGTGATCAATCTGTCCGCGTAGCAGTCCAGCGCGTCGAGGCCGAGCTTGTCGTCGAGCTTGGCGTCACCCGTCTTCGGGTAGCGGCACGATCCGAAGATCACCCGCAACTTCTCGGCGGCGGCCGGTCCTCGAGTTTTGATGACGCTCGGTGGGAACTTCGACTCGGGTTCGGGCCACACCAGTTCACCGTCCACCTGGACCTGATACTCGTTGATCGAATCCTCGGCCAAGCCCTCCACCAGCACCAGCGCGTAGTGGCAACCCTGCACCTCGAAGGTGGCAGCGGAACACCCGAGCACCTCGACGACGGCTGATTCCTCGGTTTGCACCCACACCGTCGCGGTGGTGGGGCCGACGTGACGCAGGACGGGACCGAGGAGCAGCATGGCGTCCAGCCTAGGGAATATCCACCTGGCCTGCCGTCAGTCGTCCCACCCTGCCCGAAGGGGATTGGTGAGGTAACCGACGCCTTCGACGCCGACGGTGACGGTGTCACCGGGGTGCATGAATTCCGGTGGGGTGCGACCGCCGCCGGTGCCGCCGCAGGTGCCACTGCTCATCAGATCCCCCGGCTGCAGCGTGACGGTCTGGGTGAGGAACTCCAGAAGCGTTGGGATTGAATAGATCATCGTGTCGGTGGTGGTGCGCTGCTTGTAGACGCCGTTGACGCGGGTGGAGATCTCCAGTGGGTTGGCGTTGGGGTCGGGCACCTCGTCGGCGGTGACGACGTACGGACCCACCGGCGCGAAGGTATCCGGGCACTTGCACAGGGTGATCTGCAGCGGTTCACGGACCATGACGTCGCGCGCACTGACGTCGTTGATCATCGTGTAGCCGAAGATGTATTCGTGTGCACGTTCGGCGGGCACGCGATAGGCCGGCTTGCCGATGATGATGCACAGTTCGGCCTCCCAGTCGGTGTCCGTGTGAGGAGTCGGGATGCGAATGGCCTCGCCGGGCCCGACCACCGCCGAGCGGAGTTTGGAGAAGAACACCGGTTCCTTGGGCGCGAGCCCCGTCTCGTCGAGGTGGTCCTGGTAGTTACCACCGGCCAGCAGCAGCGTCGCAGTGGATCCGAGAGGAGCCCGCAGTCGCGACGGATGAACCAGATGACTGGGTTTCGCGCTGGCCTGCCGTAGCCGGTCCAGTTCGTCGGGTCCTGCCTTGATCAGCGCGGTGGGATCGTGGTGTCCGGTCGGCAGCACGCCGTCATCGAGTTGGACGCCGATTTCGGCACGGCCACTGTCGTTTTCGTAAGCGACGAACCTCATGTCATCTCCTGATGTTGTGGTCTCGTGTTCGACACATCCACCCGAACCAGCCGGGCCGGTTCGACCTCGCCGTTGGCAGGGCTGAGGAGTCCGCCGGTGGTGGTGACGTACAGCGCCGGGGACGATCCAGCAGCCATCGCGACGGCGGTCGGTCCGGCGATGCCGTCCGCGTGGGTGGCGACGTCTTCCCGGCGCCCGTCGGGATGCAGGCACAACACACTGTGAAACGTGTGCGTGGCGAAGAAGATCCGGCCGTCGTCGGCGACGGCGAAGTCATCGGCCACCAGACGTTCGGCCACCACTTCGAGCTGTGACGCGGGTTCTGTACTCGCGATCGGCGTCCGCAGGATGAGGCCCCTGTCGGTGCTGCTCATCACCAGCCGACCATCGTGGACGGCCAGGCCATTGATGCCCGGCAGCTTGGACTCTGCGGTGCGTGGTGTGAGTAGTTCGTGCTCGAGCCACACGGTGGTGGTTCCGTCAGTGGGGTCGACGCTGACGACGAGGCTTCGGGCCGAATCGGCCACCAACAGCCGATCGCCGTCCCAGACCATGCCGTTGGCAGCCAGCACACCCGGAAGATCACAGACCCACTGCGGTCCATCGGCAGTGATGCGGAACAGCTGACAATCGGGCCGGCCCTGCGTGCCCACGGCCACGAGCGTGCCCATTTCTGGGTGGGTCGCGATACCCGTTGGTGCCCGGTCGAATTCGGCGGTGACCTGGACGGATCCACCTGGGCCGACGCGGTAGACGGCGTTGTCCGATGGTGAGGTGACCAACCAGGATTCACCGTCCTGAGCCAGCGCGAGGTTCTCCAGGAAGGTGCCCGCCGGCCATTCGGCGACGATCTGGGTGGGCAGGTGGACTCGGCGCCCGGCATCGTGGGGCGGGTGCAGGACGTCTGCGGGCCGGTCACTCATGGCGCGCTCCGTCATCGTCGTGGTCGGTCATCGGCCGTGGGTGACGCATCGGCGGCGCGTCGAGCCAGGGCCCTTGGGGATCAAGGGGTCTGTCCGGCATGGTTTGTGAGGCCAACCCGCCGGGGGGTTGCTTCATCAGCCGGATGAACTTGCCGTCGGGTTCGACGATGACGATGACGGGGCCACCGCCTCCGGGCAGGATCGGTGAGTGCTCGACGTTGTTAGCGTCGAGGTGCTCGATCCAGTCGTCGAACTGGTCGTCGGTGTCGAGGGCGAGCACCATCAGGTCGCAGCGGCGTAGTGCGCGGGCGGCGATGGGTGCCCAGCGCAATTCGACCAGGACGGGTAGCCCGGGGACCTCAAGAATGGTGGCGAACCTGGCGCCGTCACTGTCGACGTGATCGAGTCCCGTCAGATGCACGGCGCCGAGAACCCTTTGATACCAAGCCAAACTGGTATCCAGGTCGGCGACCGGAATCTTGAGATGGTGGAATCCGGAGAGGGCGGGTGCGGTCACTGGTGCCTCACTGAGTTGGTGGCGGAGAGGTCGATGCCGAGCGCCTCGGTGATCAGCGCCTGGTCGGCGACGATCCCGTCGGGTCGGACCACAATGGTTTCGGTCACGTCCGGTGACGTGGTGAGCGTGACGTCGTCGGGTGCATCGGGGACGGTCGTGCCCGATGGTGAGACGACCGTCCACGACAGGCCTTTCGGCGCAGCGATGCGTGGGTCGATGCGGGTTCCGGCCCTGGGGTGTTCGGGATCCGCGGACGGGTAGGCGATGTCGAGTTGGGACATTTTGTTCGTCAGCCAATCGGCGGCGCCCGGCACTCCCGCGACGGCGGCCAGGGTGTCGTTGCGCAGTGTGGTGGCGTCATGGCCGTGGATCATGGCCAGACTCATCAGTTGCGAGGTGAAGGCGATGAGTTGTTCGGCGACGGGGTGGCGTTCGGCGTCATAGCTGTCGAGCAGGTGCGCACCGGTGCGACCGGTGAGCACGTGGTGCAGCTTCCAACCGAGGTTTCCTGCGTCCTGGATACCGGTGTTCATGCCCTGCCCGCCGGCTGGGCTGTGCGTGTGTGCGGCATCGCCGACCAGGAAGACGTTTCCGCTCCGCATGGCAGGCGCGACGCGCTGCTGAACGCGGTACGTCGAACTCGACACCACGGTCTGCACCGTCGCCTCGCGCGCCCATCGTGGCCCCCGCTCCTGCAAAAGCCCTGCGACACCTGCGTTGTCGGGTGCACCGGTGCCGGGCGGCACGGACGCAACGACCCGCAGTTGCCCGCCGGGCAACGCCGAGGTGATGAGCATGCCGTGCTGGCTGAACGAGAACGTGGTGTCGAGATTGTCGGTGCCGTCACCGTCGAGCACGACGTCGGCCAGTGTGAAGAGAGCAGCAGGCGCATCACCGGGAAAGAGCAGGCCGGATCTTTGCCGAACTGTGCTGTGCAGTCCGTCGCAGCCGATCACGAAGCGGGCGTTGATGACTCGCATCGTGCCGTCTTCGTGGACCACGGTGGCGGCACTGCCGGGAAACTCGTCGACGAGATCGAGCAGCCGCACCCCGCGGTGGACACCACCGCCCAGCTCGTGCAATCGCTGTTCGATGCGCAGCTCGGTCTGCTGCTGGGAAATCAGCAGCAGGAACGGGTACGGGCTCGCGATGTTGTCGTAGGAGAGCCGCAGCAGGGGCCGATCGCCGTCGACGACGGCGAACCCGCCGCCGCGCAGGCCGTCCTCGACCAGCGGAGCGGCGGCGCCGATGCGGTCGAGATATTCCAGTGTGCGGGGTTGCACCGCTGCGGCCTTCGAGCCGGGTGCGACGGCGGGCTTCGGGTCGATGATGACGTGGTCCACGCCGAGCTGGGAAAGCGTCGCACCCAGCGTCAGGCCCGCGGGGCCTGCGCCCACGATCAATACGTCGGTACTTGCCGGCAACTGAGCGGTCATGAGGCGCCCTCCTTCACCTAATCGAAACGAACGTTTCGCTTAAATCCAAGGTAGCGCGATCACGGCTATACCGCAACGATCGTTTCGCCTTTAGAGTGGGGAGATGCCTAAGATCAGCGAGGCCGCCCGGCTGGAAGTCCGCAACACCATCCTGGTCAGTGCGTGGAAGTGCTTCTCGCGACAGGGGTTTCATGCCACCTCGATGGACGACGTGATCGCCGAGACCGGCATGTCGTCCAGTTCTGTGTACCGCTACTTCCGTAGCAAGGACGACCTCATCGACGCTGCGGCGCAGGACACCATGGCGCAGACGTACTCGTCGCTGGCCGAACTGCTCGACCAGGATTCGCGAC
>JBEVHL010000123.1:0-5656 GCA_040511255.1 Mycobacterium sp.
CGACGCCGCGCCCCCGACCTCGGTTCCCAACTGGACATGATGGAGGCCGAGCACGCCTCCGTTTCCGGAGCCATCATTTCGACTCGGGCGGCCGCACGACAGTATGCCGCGACCGCTGATCCTTCAGCCGCCCACCACCTCAGACAGGCGCTCGTCGAACTCAGTGGCGTGCTGCTTCCCCACCTCGAGCACGAAGAGACCGAGGTTATGCCGCGCGTGATGCGGGCTCTCACGGACCGAGACTGGTCCGCGTTGTCTCGCCGGGAGGTACGTAACTGGGGTTCGTTCGCCCTGGCGGGTACCGGGCTGGTGTGGATGGCCGACGGGATGAATCAAACCGAACGTGCCATGTTCAACCAACAGGTCTCGCCGACATTTCAGTGGTTGGTCGACAAGCGATACGGTCCGGTGTACCGACGCCGCACAGCTATCGCATTTCAGATCACCTAGCGCGAACCGCTGTGAGAAGACCTGGCAAGTTCTAAGACAGTTTGAGCATCCGCACCCTGGCTGATCAGCGCCACCCCAGCCGCGTAGCGACTTGCCATGCATCGTTGCCGTAGAGCAGCTCGAACTGGTGTCCCTACCTACCCGAAGGCTCGGGGCCCACGCATGGTCGCTGGGTCTGCGACCACGCTGGGGCAAACCCGCCGGGGACAGAACGGCCAGGCAACGTGCGATACACCATCACAGCCAGGTGAGCACCCGACGACTACATCGACGGCACTGTGCCAAGTGCACGCTCAATACACCAGCCTGTAGCCGCCCTAGTCCCAGCCGGTTGGCGACGAACGCGCTGAGCGTGTCGGTCGACACCTCGATGGTCACAGGAATTCCGGCCACCGAGGCGACATGGCGGACAACTATGCCTCAAACAACACCTTGGCGCACACTCCAGCCCGTTGTGGGGTGGACCCACACGCGCGGGTTCATGGGGTGGCAGTCCTGGTCACAGTACGGTTGTGGTCCGGCGGTGTCACGCTCGGTCACTCGATCGGAGTACAGCCAACGCATGCCGGTGTCAGCGGAGCGAGTCAATCCACGCCTGTACAAGATCGCTGATGAACCGGCGTCCTTCGGGCAGCGACATGTGATGCTTCGGCGGTCCGCCCGACATGCGGGCGTGGCGCGCGTCCGCTCCACTTACGTCGGGCCGATTGGCCGACGCGCGGAACGCACTGAGGTCATGCGCGGTCGCCAGGCCGATCTTGTCCAACGTGTTGGGCTTGACGGAGTCGCCCACGATCTCGAACACCTTGTAGAGCTCGATCCAACCGAGCGCGACCGGCTGGCCCATTAGGGCGAGCGCTTCGGCCACGTCGGGATGAGTGGTCGCCACGACTGCGCGTTGCGGACTGAGCGGGGGGGAGGAGATGCGTGTACGACGCCATCGCTGCCCGTCACGACGATCCTCGGTGTGCCGACGCGGACGCGCATGACAACGCTGTCGGGCTTCACAACGACGTTGCGTTGTTTGCCTTCGAGGTAACAACTGCTCAGTTCCACAGGCTGATACACCGAATTGGCCACACGCGCCAATCCGTTCACCCTCTCCAATACCTTGGGCGCGACTTCGTAGTACTGCAAGCCCTGCTGGAGGCTGTCGATTTCGTCCGCCAACAGGTAGTGGATGCCGTCCTCTCGAACCACCCGGATAGGGCCGGAAGGGAACAGGTCCACGAGCGCATCAAGGTCGAACTCGTGCCCCTTCAGCTCCGCCTTCATACTCACGACGCGCAGCGTATCGCCCGATCCTCGACACTTCCACGCGAATAGCGACCGTCCGTTGACTGTCCGTCATAGGCCCGCCCGACCGCTGGCCGTAAAGGGGACCCGAACACCTGACCGCTTCCGGGCCATGGCGTCCGAACACCCCCGAAATCGGGGACCTCAGCGTTCCCACTGTCCATATACGTCCAGCTCAGTCCACATTCGATTGCCGGTGAACCCCCCACTTACGCCCGGGCCGCAAGTCTGTTTGCCAGGCCGGGCCGTTGCCCCGAACCGCGCCACACCCTCGCACCGTTCGGCGGTGTGCAGGAAAGGTCGGAGCCAAACCTCCGTGAGTCACGACCTGCGCGTGAAACGGAGCGCGCGATAGCCAGGCATACGGCGGCGCAACGCGCCCGCGAGCAGAGGCACGGCAGGGTCGTGGTAGTCGTGGACCTCGGCCAGATCCTTCCCGGGCGCCGCGCGAACCACCCGCCCCGCGCACTGGACCAGCAGCCCGTCGAACGCGATCGGCGCGGCCAGGAACAGGGTGTCCAGCGCGGGGGCGTCGAATCCCTCGCCGATAAACGGCGTCGTTCCGATCACCAGCACCCCATCGCCCACCTGAGCGTCCGCGAGACGATCGACCACGGCCCGGCGAGCCTTGGCCGACATGCCGCCCTGCAGCACCAGGGCCTGGTGCCCGAGCGCGGCCAGGTGGTTCGTCAGGATCTCCAGGTGCACGACTCTGCGCGTCAGCACAAGGCAGTTGCGTCCGCGGGAGATCGCATGGTCGACATCTTTGACGATCTGCGCGTTTCGACTCTCATCGGCCGCCAGCAAGTGATGGGCAGCGGCGATGGCACCGGGCATCGAGGGATCGATGTCATCGAGTAGGAGCGTGGTCTCGTGGACATACAGCTCGCGATCCGGTACGGACGGCTCGCTGGTGACGTCGATGAGCGTGGATTCCTCGGACTGATCCAGAGTGTGGCGAACCGGACCGAGTTGCCACACGACAAGATCACCAAGGCCGTCGCGCCGGGACGGCGTCGCGGTGAGTCCCAGCCAGAACTGGGCTCCGATCTTGGTGACCGAGTGCTCGTACGCCGCGGCGGCCACGTGGTGACACTCGTCGACGATGATCTGTCCGTAACCACTGGTGAGCTCTGCGACATCATCACGTCGAGCGAGCGACGGCAGCATTGCGATGTCGATCATGCCGGTGAGCTTCTTGCGGCCACCGCCGTGCTGACCGGGCCGAATGCCGAGGAACTCCTCGAGCCTGGTGCGCCATTGCTCGGCAAGGGCCTTGCGGTCCACGAGAACCAGGGTCGAAGTAGCACGCTCCGCGATTACCGCGCATGCCATGACCGTCTTGCCAGCACCTGGTGGCGCAACCAGAACGCCATCGTCGTGCGCGAGCATCGTGCTGACCGCACTTGCCTGCATTGTGTTCAGCTCGCCGTTGAAGGTTACGTCGATCTCCCGGCCTGGGTTGCGAACATCCACCATGATCAACCGAGAGCCCGACCGCTCGATGATCTCAACGATCCGATGTCGCAGCCCGCGGGGCAACACGAGCTGATCATCAAACGTGACGTCATAGCCGCGGATGAAACGCGGCGTTGCCCAGGTGGACCTGCGGAGCCGCTGAAGCTCGTAGAACTTGGGGTTGGACATCGACGCCGCGTGCTTGAAGGTAGTCAGTGCGGCCGGCGTGAGCTGACTGGCCTCCATGATCAGGTTCGCGCCAAGCTCGGCGCGAACCAGCGCGGGCAAAAGTGGTTGTATTCGTGTGGCGGCAGACCTGCTCACTGTGGTGACGTCTACTCCGACGGCCGTCTGCTTGGCCCGGCGCGCAATCCTCGTCGCATCGCCCGGACCCAGCCGATCCAAAGTCGACAAGAAGTCCCACTGGTCTTCGTACGGCTCGAGCGTTCCGAGATCGAGAAAGACAGTCAGCCCGTGGTGCCGACGCTTGCGCTGCAGCGGGGCAGCGATGAGATTACCGAAGCCGCCATCCGGGAGCACGTCCTGATTGGGGAACAGGCGGTCGTAGGAATGCAGGTCCATGGTGCCTCGCAGCATCATCGCATCGTGCAGCAGGGAGGTGCCGACGAGACGAGCCGTTGCGCCCGCCACCGGCCCAGCGAAGAACACCCAGACGTGTGCGCCTCGACCAGATTTCGACAACTCGACGGCCGCCGGAACACCGTCAGCCCTAGCCGCCTTCACGTAGGCCAGCGCGTCGATCATGGCCGTCGGACCATCGAAATCGGCAACGAGGAAACGGCAGGAATTGTCCTTCGTCAGTGGATACAGACCAATGAACACGTCCTTCTCCGCCAGGTGCGCAGCAATCACCGCACGGGTGAGTGGAAGGTACCGCACCGAGCGGCGGTCCATTCCCTTGCGCCACCGGCCCGCCACAGCAGGCATCCACCCGTTCGTCCCCGCCCGGAGGTTCTCCCAATAGAGCGCATAGACGTCGGTCCGCGCGCGGAACAGGTCGGCATACAGCGCTAGCTTGTCCTCCACCGACGACGCCATCGTTACCATCGCCGGCGGCGTGGGCGCAGCCAACTGCTCCGACGCTGGCGTCGTGTCCTGACCCCGGAGGTTGAGCAACCGCGACAGTCTGGCGTTCTCGGCGCGCAGTCGATCGAGCTCGCGACGCAACTGCGCGTACTCGCTGTCGGGCGCAACGCTCACCGCCGAATCGTCGCACGCCTGCTAAGCGCGCAGAGCAGCCGCTCCAGATTCCAACGCGCTCGAGTGAGCGAAGGACGTCGGCGATCGTTCACGGCGGATTGCCCACGAATCGGCCGTCCGCTGGCCGGCGGCATTCACCGTCTCGCAGCTCCCCCGCAACCGCCATCCCGAGCGACAGACACCCTCGCGCCAGCGAGCAGAGCGTTCGAGTGAAAACCCTATTGGTGGAGCTCAGGGACTCGAACCCCTGACCACTTCCATGCCATCGACAGTTGGCCGGTGCGATGGGCCGGCCCTGAGGCTGGCGATTGGTCACCCGAGTCCGCCGTTGACCGCAATTGTGCGAGCGGATTGGTAAGCACTTTGGTAATCAGCGTCGCGTCAGGCTGAGCTTCTCGTTGCGAAGGTTGCGCAGGGCGGGGAGGCTGCGCGCGTTGCGGCCGACCTCGGTGCATTGTGTGCATTATGATCATGGTCGTGATATAGCGGGGGCACACACTGGGCACATGGCCGCATCGACAACCCGAGCCCTCACGAGCCGCCCGGTGGCGGCTTGCAGGGTGTGTGTCACGAATGGCGTCAGAACCCCTCGCTACTTTGAACCAGCGAAGCACGGAAGGAAGCGTCGGCCCAACCGAGGTCAGCCGCGCGGTTTGTACATTTCGTCCCTGATTGATGCTCGCATCGCCGCGCGCGAGTCGTGTGTGACAAAAGATCGGCGGATCGAGCACGGTGATCTTGAATTGCCTCCCGCAACGCTAAGAGCTGGCCCCGAAGCTAGTCCTCCACAAGTTGATCTTTCCCATGTCGACCACCAATCGCCGCCTATCGGACGACCGCTGCAGCATGGCGAGGCTGATCGGCGACTCCGCACATTCTCTGGGCGCATCGCGGCAGCGGGTCAATCACCAGTTCGACCCGAACGACAAGTCGTTCAAAAGATCATTGTGCCCGGCGACATGGCCGAGCTGTGGCGCCCCTACTAGACGATCTCTCCTGACTGCTCGCAAGCAGGTGGTCCTACTCGAAGAGTCCTGTTTGGTAGGCGAGCACGACCGCTTGTACGCGGTCGCGGAGGTCGAGCTTCTGAAGGATGTGCGTGACGTGGGTCTTGACGGTGGTTTCGCTGATGTAGAGCTCGTTTCCGATCTCCGCGTTCGACAGGCCACGAGCCATCAAGCGAAAGACGTCTCGTTCGCGATCACTGAGCTCGTCGAGTTGCTTGGGAGGA
>JBEVHL010000124.1:0-21702 GCA_040511255.1 Mycobacterium sp.
AGGTCGACGTGTTCGTCAAGGGTCCCGGCTCCGGCCGCGAGACCGCGATCCGCTCACTGCAGGCCGCCGGCCTCGAAGTTGGCGCCATTTCCGATGTCACGCCGCAGCCGCACAACGGCTGCCGCCCGCCCAAGCGGCGCCGGGTCTAGAGGAGATAGAGAGACATGGCTCGTTATACCGGACCTGCCACCCGTAAGTCGCGCCGCCTTGGCGTCGACCTCATCGGTGGAGATCAGTCCTTCGAGAAGCGTCCTTACCCGCCCGGCCAGCACGGCCGCGCGCGGATCAAGGAAAGCGAATACCGCACCCAGCTGCAGGAGAAGCAGAAGGCTCGCTTCACCTACGGCGTGATGGAGAAGCAGTTCCGTCGTTACTACGAAGAGGCCAACCGTCTCTCGGGTAAGACCGGCGAGAACCTGCTGCGCATCCTGGAGACCCGCCTGGACAACGTGGTGTACCGCGCCGGCCTGGCGCGTACCCGCCGGATGGCCCGTCAGCTGGTCAGCCACGGCCACTTCACCGTCAACGGTGTGAAGGTCGACATCCCCAGCTACCGGGTGTCGCAGTACGACATCATCGATATCAAAGAGCGGTCGATCAACACCTTGCCGTTCGAAGCCTCCCGTCAGGCTGCAGGCGAGCGCCCGATCCCGGGCTGGCTGCAGGTCGTCGGGGAGCGTCAGCGCATCCTCGTGCACCAGCTTCCGGAGCGCGCACAGATCCAGGTGCCGCTCACCGAGCAGCTGATCGTCGAGTTCTACTCGAAGTAAGCAGTACCCCCGCGCCGTTAGATGACGGCGCGGGGTCATTCAATCGGCATCAAATAGCGGGTGCCGAGAAGGAGAAGAAAACCCATGTTGATTTCTCAGCGGCCCACCCTGGGCGAAGAGGTCATTGCCGACAACCGCTCTCAGTTCGTCATCGAACCGTTGGAGCCCGGTTTCGGTTACACCCTCGGCAACTCGCTGCGGCGCACGTTGCTGTCGTCCATCCCGGGCGCAGCCGTCACCAGCATCCGCATCGACGGCGTGCTCCACGAGTTCACCACCGTCCCGGGGGTCAAGGAAGACGTCACCGACATCATCCTGAACCTCAAGGGTCTGGTCGTCTCGTCCGAAGAGGACGAGCCGGTCACCATGTACCTGCGCAAGCAGGGACCCGGTGAGGTCACCGCGGGCGATATCGTGCCGCCCGCCGGTGTCACCGTGCACAACCCTGAGATGCACATCGCCACCCTCAACGACAAGGGCAAGCTGGAGGTCGAGCTCGTCGTCGAGCGTGGCCGTGGCTATGTCCCCGCCGTGCAGAACACGGCCTCCGGGGCCGAAATCGGCCGTATCCCAGTCGATTCCATCTACTCACCCGTGTTGAAGGTCACCTACAAGGTGGAAGCAACCCGTGTCGAGCAGCGCACCGACTTCGACAAGCTGATCCTGGACGTCGAGACCAAGAATTCGATCACCCCGCGTGACGCCCTGGCCTCGGCCGGCAAGACGCTGGTCGAATTGTTCGGTCTGGCACGGGAACTCAATGTCGAGGCCGAAGGCATCGAGATCGGGCCGTCCCCGGCCGAGGCCGATCACATCGCCAGCTTCGCGCTGCCGATCGACGACCTCGACCTCACGGTGCGGTCCTACAACTGCCTCAAGCGCGAGGGTGTGCACACGGTGGGCGAGCTCGTGGCCCGCACGGAGTCCGATCTGCTGGACATCCGCAACTTCGGCCAGAAGTCCATCGACGAGGTCAAGATCAAGCTGCATCAGCTCGGTCTCTCGCTGAAGGACAGCCCGGCCAGCTTCGACCCCTCCGAGGTTGCCGGCTACGACGTAGCCACCGGTACCTGGAACAGCGAAGCAGGCTATGACCTGGACACCGACCAGGACTTCGCCGAAACCGAACAGCTCTAACCAAAAACCGTCCCGGTCCTACCTGATACGGGGATCGGCCACATTAGGAGATAGTCGCAATGCCCAAACCCTCTAAGGGTCCTCGCCTCGGCGGGTCGTCCTCGCACCAGAAGGCGCTGTTGGCCAACCTGGCCACCTCGCTTTTCGAGCACGGCCGGATCAAGACCACCGAGCCGAAGGCGCGGGCGCTGCGGCCCTACGCGGAAAAGCTCATCACCCATGCCCGCAAGGGCACGCTGCACAACCGGCGTGAGGTGATGAAGAAGATCCGTGACAAGGATGTGGTGCACGCGTTGTTCGCCGAGATCGGTCCGTTCTTCGCGGACCGTGAGGGCGGCTACACCCGCATCGTCAAGGTGGAGGCACGCAAGGGCGACAACGCCCCGATGGCCGTCATCGAGCTGGTGCGCGAGAAGACCGTCACCAACGAGGCTGATCGGGCCCGTCGGGTGAAGTCGTCGCAGGCGGCTCCGGTCGCGGCCGCGGCAGCACCCCAGGCCGCGGTTGAGCCCGAGGCTGCGGTCGGTCCCGACACCGACGACGCCGTGGACGAGGTCAGCACCGAGGCCGCCGAGCCTGCTGCCGAGGTCGAAGCCGACGCTGCGGCTGAGGATGACAGCAAGTCCTGACGCTGTGAACGAGACCGTGCCCGCCATCGATTCCGATGGCGGGCACGTTCGTATTCGGCTGGACATCGCCTACGACGGAACCGATTTCGCCGGCTGGGCCGCTCAGGCCGGGCAGCGCACCGTGGCCGGGGTGGTCGGGGACGCGCTGTCGACGGTATTTCGGATGCCGGTCGAGCTGCGCGTGGCGGGCCGGACCGATGCCGGTGTGCATGCCAGCGGGCAGGTGGCGCATTTCGACGTGCCGGCCGACGCGGTCGCACATGCCTATCCGCGGTCGCCACGCCCGGGCGAACCCGAGTTCCTGCCCCTGGTGCGACGGCTGGCGCGCTTTCTGCCGTTGGATGTCCGGGTCCGCGATATCACCCGGGCGCCAACAGGATTCGATGCCCGATTCTCGGCGCTGCGCAGGCACTACCGGTACCGGATCTCGACGGCGCCCTACGGTGTCGAGCCGGACGTGGCGCGCTACGTGGTGCCGTGGCCGCGTCCACTCGACGTCGAGGCCATGATGGCCGCGTCGCGAGAACTGCTGGGACTGCACGATTTCGCCGCGTTCTGCAAACACCGCGACGGCGCCACCACCATCCGGGAACTCCAGCGTCTCGACTGGACCCGCGACGGCGATCTGATCACGGCGTCGGTCACCGCCGACGCGTTCTGCTGGAACATGGTCCGCTCACTGGTCGGGGCCATGCTGGCAGTGGGCGAGCATCGTAGACAAGCGCATTGGGCCGGCGGGCTGCTCGATGCGACTCACCGGTCCAGCGATTACAGTGCCGCGCCCGCCAGGGGGTTGACCTTGGTGGCGGTCGACTATCCGTCTGACGAGCAGCTGGCCGCCCGCACCCTGGTGACCAGGGAGATGCGCACCCGCTAGATCCGGCCGGCCACGAAATCGGCGGCCTGAGTCACCATGCCCGCGTCGATGTATGCCGGAGCCAGATGCTGCGGCCAGTAGTCCTGCCAGTTGTTCGGGTCGGTCGGGTTACAGATCGGGTCGTCACCGTGGCACAGCTCGATGGTGCGCTCGTTGTAGAGCGGACTGAACGTGGAGATGGGGCCCGCCCACTGGGATCCGTTACCGAACAGTGCGACCGCCGCGATGTGCTGGTCCATGCCCGGGGGTAGCGGGCTTTTGAAGCCGAATGCCGAGATGGGTACCGCCAGCACCACATCGGTCGCCGCGGCGCCCAGCGAATAGCCGCCGAGCACCAACCGGGTGTCGGGGCAGTTGGCCGCCATGTACTGGATGTGCTGGCTCATATCGTTGGCCCCGAGGTCGATCTCGGTGTCGGCTGGATACTTCACGGCGTAGAGGCCGATGTTCTTGCCGGTCTTCTGCCGAAGGGCACTGACCAACGCATTGCCGATCGCGCCTGCGCCTGCCGGTTCCTGGCGACCACGGGCGAAGATCAGCTCGACGGGAGGGCAGGACGCGGCGGTCGCCGACGGGATGTTCTCGATGCGGTCCGGTAGGACCGCCGGCGTGATGAACAACCCCGCGGCAGCCAGGATCCCCGCAGCGAGAATGGCCCTACAGCGGCTGAACGTCATCGGGCCATGCTAACGAACACGTCAATACCGCGGAACGGTGGAAAGTGCTAGAGCAGCCCGGCCGTGAAGTTGGCCGCCTGGCCCGGGAAGTCGCTGGACTCGTAGTGGGTGTGGGCGAAGGGGTTACGGCCGTCGCTGCAGATCGGGTCGCCGTCGCCGCACAGGTCGATGGCCCGGCCGCCGAACAGCGCACTGTTGTTGATCGGGTTGCTGAACTTGGCGGACGGATTGCCGAACACCGCGACGGCAGCGACCTTGTTCGCGAAGTCGCCCGGCAGTGGGGGACCGGACCCGACCTCACCGATCTTGTTGCCCAGCGGCGGGATGCCGCCGAGCATGTCGATGACGGCCGCCCCCTGGGAGTAGCCGCCCAGCAGGAACCGCGTGTTCGGGCACTGCGCCGACAGCGCTTCGATGTGGTTGGTGGCGTCGGCAGCACCGTCGGCGGCGGCCAGGAAGTCGTACGTCGCGGGATAGACGACTCCGTACGTGGTCAGGGTGCGCCCGCCGAGTTGGGGCACCAGGGCGTCGGCCCAGGCTTGCCCCACGCGACCGATCCCCGCGGGTTCGCTTGTCCCGCGGGCGAACACCATGTCGAGATCGGGGCACGGGTCGGCCGATGCCGACGGGATGGCCGGGTTGGGCGCGATGAGGAGGATCGCAGCGACGGGCAATGCCGCCGCTGCGGTCAGCAGCCTGCGGGCAGAAAGCATGCGCAGGAGAGCTTGTTTAGCTGTGCTCATGGGTTAATACTCACACACAGCCGCGGTCGTCCGAAAATCGTTGCTGCCTCTGGCCATCCGTCAGACCAGGCCCGCGACGAAATTCGCGCCCTGCTGAATCAGTCCGGCCGCAACGTAGTTGCTGTGGGCAGCGACGTCATCGCCGTCGGAACAGACCGGATCGGCACCGTTGCACAAGTCGATCGACCTGGCGCCGTAGATCGGGCTGTTGGTGAGCGGTTGACCGAACCTGGCGGTCGGGTTGCCGAAGACGGCGAGCGCGGCGATGTGGTCGGGCGCATCAGGCGGCAGGGGTGCGGTGAAGCCCAGTGCCGGGACCGGGACTGCGGCAAGGACGTCCACGATGGCCGCGCCCTGGGAGTATCCGGCCAGGACGATCCTGGTGGCAGGGCAGTCGTTGATGGTGCCGACGAGGTGGGCGCTGGCGTCGTTGGCCCCACCGGCGGCCGCCAGGAAGTCGTACGTGGCGGGGTACACCACGGCATAGACGCCGAGCGACCTGCCGCCCAGCTGGGGGCGCAGGGCGCTGACGAATGCGTTACCCTCCCGGCCCAGGCCAGGGGGCTGGTCGGTACCGCGAGCGAAGATGACTTCGACGTCCGAGCACGCGGCGTGCGCGGACGGGACGCCGAACGGGGCGGGCAATACCGCGGGAGCCGCGAGCATGCCTGCCGCCCCTACGATGGCGGCGGCAGCGGTCATCCATCGGGTACCGCGCCGAGCCGGGCGGTTCTTTGGATCGTCCTGTGGGCTCAAGCGATCATTCATCACAGCAGAATCTTAGCGGCCACTGCCCTGGGGAGCCCTGGCAGCGCGTTTCGGCCGGTCCCGGCGCGGTGCGCTGAACTCTTCGATGGCGCCGGCATCGGGCCACGTTCCGGCGGCCACAGCGGCGGAATTGTCGCCCAGCCGGGCGAGTGCCAACCCGGCCAATACCACTGCTCCGCCTACCGCCTGCGCGACGGTCATGGCCTCGCCGACCAGGAGCCAGGCCCAGAGCACGGCGAACAACACCTCGGCCAGCCCGACCAGGGAAGCGAAGCCGGGCCGCAACCGGGCGACGCCACTGATCCCGAGGGCGTAGGCGACCGCGGTGGGGAAGATGCCGAGGATGACCACCGGCACGATCCAGGATGTGGTGAATCCGGCGACCACCACGTCGGTGGAGCTGTAGGTCAGCGGCATCAGGCCGGTGAGGCCGATCAGGGCGACGGTGGCCGCGCCGACGATAAGGCCACCCGCGGCCAGCGTGACCGAGTCCAGCCCACTGCCGTCGGCGGTGACCTCGTCGCTCATCATGAAGTAACAGGCGGCGCAGACCGCGGCGGCCAGTCCCCAGATGACGCCGGTGATGTTGATGTGGGCACCGTCGAAGACGTTGAGCACCAACATGATTCCTGCGACGGCCAGACCGACACCGGCCAGGGTCTTGTTGCTGGGCCTGCGCTTGGTGGTGGCCCAGAGCCAACCGACCACCAGCAGCGGGGCGGTGTACTCCAGCAGCAGCGCCACGGCCACCGACAGATGCGACACCGCGTTGTAGTAGCAGAGCTGCGCGCCTGCGATGGGGATGAGACCGTAGAAGAACACGGTCTTCGAATGCTGCAGCGCCTCGCGGACCCAGTTGGGTTTGACCAGGAACGCGAAGAGGGCCATGACGACTGCACCGCCCGCCAGTCGCGCGGTGACGGCCGCGGTCGGACTCCAGCCCGCTTCCATCAGCGACTTTGCGAAGGGGCCGGACATGCCGAAGGTCAGCGCGGAGCCAACCGCGAACAGCAGACCAAGGCGGAATTGTGGGTCAGCGGGCCGCGCCATCAGCATATCGGCACCTCCTCGGGAATGTAATGAGTAAAATCTTCTTTGGTCATGACGATAGAGCCGAAGGGAGTCATGAGTCAAATGAATTTCAGTCATGACACGGAACTCACACTTCGCGCGGCGTGTTCGCTGGTCAACAGCGACCGGATCGACGGCGAACAACTCGGTGACCAACCGGCGCTCGACGAATACCTGAGCGGGTGGGGGTGGACCGGCCGTCGCGATCACGACGACGGCGAGCTGGCCGGCGTCCAGCGCCTGCGGGAACGCCTGGGGCGGATCTGGGAAGTGGCCGACGACGAAGAGCGGACCGTTGGTCAGGTCAACGCGCTGTTGAGCGACACCAGGGCGATGCCGTGGTTGACCAGGCATCCGGAAATGCCGGAATGGCATCTGCACCTGGCGTCGATTCACGACCCGCTGGCGCAGCGGATGGGAGCCGAGATGGCGATGGCGTTGGCCGACCTGATTCGCGTCGGCGAGTTGCGCCGGCTCAAGATCTGCTCGGCGTCCGATTGCGATGCGGCGCTGATCGATCTGTCGCGCAACCGGTCGAGGATGTTCTGTGACACGGGGAATTGCGGTAACAGGCAGCACGTCGCGGCGTACCGGGAGCGCCGGGCGAAGGAGAACTGAGCCACCGCGTTGGTGGGCCCGGAGGGTGAGCGGCGTACCGGGAGCGCCGGGCGAAGGAGAACTGAGTCCCTCTGGGATTCCACAGCGAGGGCTGCGAGCGCTCGGTACCGTTATCTGCCATGCGCGGGCAGCGTGACCTCGACATCGTGATCTATGGGGCCACCGGTTTCGTCGGTGGACTGGTGGCGGAATCTCTTGCCAAGGCGGGGCAGGGTTTACGGGTTGGCCTTGCCGGTCGGTCAGCCGAGCGGCTCCGCGCCGTTCGTCATCGACTTGGCGTTGCGGCCGAGCAGTGGCCTGTGATCGCGGCTGCTCTGTCCGACCAGGCCGCGCTGGAGGAGATGGCCTCCCGCAGCCAGGTCGTGATCAGTACGGTCGGGCCGTACAGCCGATACGGGCTCCCGCTCGTCGCCGCCTGCGCCGCGACGGGGACCGATTATGCGGACCTGGCAGGCGAGGTGCCGTTCGTGCACAACTCGATCGAACGCCACCACCGGCAGGCCGTCGAAACCGGTGCGCGCATTGTGCATTCGTGTGGTTTCGATTCCATTCCCTCGGACCTCAGCGTGTATGCGCTGCACCGCCGCGCCGAACGCGATGCCGCAGGCCGACTCGGTGAAACGACGCTCGTGTTGCGCACGTACTCGGGCGGTTGCTCGGGTGGTTCGGTTCAGACGATGGTCGAGATGATCCGGTTGGCCGGTTCGGATCCGCGGCTGCGCTCCATTCTCGACGACCCCTACAGCCTCAGCCCGGACCGGACCCAAGAACCGGACCTGGGTGCGCAGCCAGATGTCGACGCGCGCAGCGGATCTGAGATCGCCCCGGAACTTGCCGGACTGTGGATGGGCGGTTATCTGATGGCGCTGTACAACACCCGATGCGTACGGCGTACCAATGCTCTGCTGGGGTGGCCCTACGGCAGGCAGATGCGCTACACGGAAACACTGAGCTACGGTTCCTCGCTGGCCGCCCCGATGCTTGCGACAATGAGCGGTCTCACCATCACCGCAGCCTCCCGACTGGGCGGCGCCTACCTGCAGAATGTGCCATCCGATTTGTTGGACCGGATGATGCCGACGTCGGGGACCGGGTACGACGAGGGTGCCCGTGGGTATTACAAGACCGAGACGTATACGCGCACGACGAGCGGAAAGCGTTACGTCGCAACCATGTCCCAGCGCGGCGACCCCGGATACTCCGCAACGGCGACGCTGCTCGTCGTCAGCGCGCTGATCATGGCGCGGGGGAGAGAGCGGATGTCAGATCTGCGCGGAGTGCTGACCCCTGTCGCGGCAATGGGGGATGCGCTACTTGCCGAGTTGCCGGTGGCTGGGGTGTCGATCAGCGCAAAGCAGCTGACCTGACGTCGCGACGGTGATCACGGCATGTAGAAGCCGCGGATCCGGTAAAACCTGCTGCGGCCCAACAGTGCGTTGGCCGCTTGCAGGCCCGACATCACCGCCGCCTCGATGCAGCCGGCATTCATCCCTGAGTCCGTCCAATCGCCTGCCAGTACCAGATTGTCGAATCCGCTTTCGTCGGAACGCAGACGATGCTTGTCCGAACCGGGAACTGACTGCACGTAGCGGTCGGATGGATCGATATTGACGCTCACATGCTGGGTCGCCAGGGCGGCAGCCCCGCTGTGTCCCCGTGCGCCGCACAGCAGGTCCCATCGGAATCCGGCGTCGTCGATGGCACCGGGCAAGTAGAACCCGAGGTGCTGATTGAGATGGTTCAACGCAGTGTCCGTGACCCGCTGTCGGCATGCGAGAACATAATCCCTCAGCGCACGCGGATCCCGCAGGGCCTCTGCTCCCGGCCAGGGCGCTTCCAGAACGCCACAGAAATACGCGACAGTCTTCGGATCGTCTTCGGGCGGCCAGTTCTCCGCCCACAGCGTCTGCGGCATCGATGCCCAGGTGTCCAGTGGCGCAACGTATCCGCTGGTGGTCACTCCGGGACGATCCCATCCCAACGTCGGCTCATCGGGCCGCATCCATAACTGAATAGATTGCGTAGCAACAGTTTTCACGCTCCGCGTCATGTCTTGCCACTCCGGCCGCGCTGCGATCAGTTCGGGTGAGATTATTTCGACCATCCCCAGGGACGCGCCGAGCACGATGTGATCGAAGTCGACTCCACGGCGCAGGCGGCGGGTCTCGACATCTTCGCGTTGACCGAAATGCGACTCCGACTCCCGCAACCAGTCGCCGCTGGTGGCCAACTGACCGGTCAGTGGCTCGGCCGGGAACACCGGGAGTCCACCGATCCTGGTCAGGGGTTCGTAGTGTCCGACACCATCGGCCAGCGCAGCCTGCCGCCCCATTGTGACCGCGTCGATCGCCAACTGCTGCGTATCGAGGTGCAGAGCATCCACGCGGTGAAAGAACTCGAACCGCACGCCCCGTCGCCGGAGCGCCTGATACATCGGCGCGATGATGACATCGCCCATGCCGGCCGACATCTTCCAGAAGAACGCACCTTTGTACTGGAACAGCGCGATCCCGTTGAGCATCACGCCGAGTCCGGCGGCGAACGTGGGCCTGGTGCAATCACCGTCCTGGTAGCCGAACACCATGTCGTACATTCCGCGGACCAGCGAAAAATCCAGCACATCAGGATGGGCTCCGTGCCTCAGGAGCCAATCGCTGTATTCCTCGTCGTTGATCGACCTGAAGCCGTTCGGGTCGCCGATGAGGTTGTCGACGATCAGCCCTCGCGTCGTTGCGGTCAGCAGCGACAACAACAACCAGAATCGCCGATGATCGGGGCGGTTCTCTACATCGAGGGCTTCACGAACAGCTGCCAACGGGTTGTCGAGAAAATCGCGGACCGGTGCGGGATTGTTCGGATCAGCCAGCGCAGCCAGGGCAGTGACCACGCCGGTACGGATCATCGCCAGCCACCGCACCAGCCGTGGCCCCGGCGACGAGGACAACGAATCCGCGAAATCGAGTATCAACTGCAGCGCGCGCCGGATGAAGTCGACCACTGTGAACTCGCGGCCCGTTGCCCCCGGCTCACCGGGAAGCTGGTCGTTGCGGGTGAACTTCCCGGACCACAGCAACCATTCGCTACCCCAACGGTCTGCCATCCCGAGATCCTCGGCAGGTGCCAATGCCTCGTCCCAGGTCCGAACGGGACAGTCGGGATCAGTTGTCGTGCGGTCCAATTCGGCATAGCACTCGCGCAGCAACGCAAACGCATTCTCGTAGGAACCGAGCCAGATGTGGAGTCCGTGCTCCTCGATGCGGTCATGAACTCCTCGGCTCGACGCTCCCTTACCGCCGAGGCGCCAGCCCCGTTGGTACACCGTGATCGACTCGATGCGATCCTGCCAATCGCCCTCACTGAGTCGCCAGGCAGCACTGAGTCCGGCCATGCCGCCACCCAGAATGGCGATCTTGCCCAAACCTGACATCAGGACAGTAGTGAACGTGCGCTGGCCAGCTCGGGCCAGTCCTGTTCAGCGGGGAACCTACTGAGCACGTCGACTAAGGTCGCCCGGCCTGACCCACCGGTAGCCTTGAATAAGTCAGCGGCAGAACGCATTTCGAAAACGAGGGCGCCCTGGCTCTGGGCAATCTTGGAAGCTTCGAGCAGGTCGGATATCCGCTCCGACACGGATTCGCGGGTATGGGCGCGGATCCGGATCAACTCCGCGTCGTAGATGTGCCAGCCGGTCTCGTCCGCCATGCTGAGGGCAAGATCGACCCGGTGGCTGGCTTCCGTGCGGCGCCCGGCCGCCAGCAGTGTGAGCGCCAGCGCTGCGTCGTACCAGCACAGGAAAGATATCAAATCGCCGGCACGCCAGCCTTCGACAACTGTGGTCAACGCTTCAACATGCGCCGCCAGATCCTCCGGACCAGGTCGCCCGGTGGCGATCGATCCCTTGGCGAAGGTGTTCGCGGCTTCGCTCGCGGAGATCATCACCCACTCGTCGAACCCGTACTGCTGACCCAGAGCGGCGACTTCACTGACGAGTTGGATAGCGCGGTCACGCTGGCCGGCCTCCGTGCGAACGAGCGCCTCGAGGGTTTTGCCGTAGCACCGGGTGAATGGCCCGTGAGGGAAAGGCATTGCGTCGCAACGGCTCTCCATCTGGGCGAAGGCCGTGGTTGCGCCCGCCATATCGCCCTGGATGTATCTTACGAACCCGACGAATGTGTACATTCCTGCAACCGGATCGTTCGGTGCATACCAGGCGCCGTCGATCTCCGTCGATTGCAGCTCGGAGACTGCGACCGCGGCAGACTCCAGAGTCTTTCGCGCTGAATCGAACTCACCTCGAAACACGTGCAGGGAGCCGGTGACCGCCTCGGTGGCGGCACGGTACCAATCCGGCATATCCGACAGACGCGAGCGCAGCGCCTCCACCACCTGGGTGGCGCGGGCGAGGTCGCCACGGGTGGCGTAATAACTCCACAGGGCGCTCAGCGTGGCGTAGAGCTCGGGGCCGGGTCGATCGCCGATCAGCTGCAAACACCGTTCGAACTCAGCGGCTGCCTCGGCGCTGGCGTGGCCGGTCGCCGCGGAGGCAAGGAACCCGCGCTCCAGGCGAACAGCGACCTCGTGCTGATCCCTGGCCCTGGACGGAGGCAGCCCATCGATGCTCTCGAGCGCACGGGCGAGGTGTGCCCTCGCCTCCCCGAGGGCACCTCGCTGGCGGGCGTTGGCTGCGGCGTGCCGATATGCCGACGCCGCCTCGTCGAAACGCCCGGCTCGCTGGTGGTGGTGGGCGACCAACGGCCACTCCGGCACTCCCTCTGCCGCCGCTTCGACGAGTGCATCCGCGATGCGGCTGTGCAGCCGTTGGCGGACGCTCGGTGGCGAGAGCTCAGCCGCCACCTCACGCAGCAACTCATGGTGGAAGCGCCAGCTGTGT
Organism: Mycobacterium sp.; assembly: GCA_040511255.1. Lineage (GTDB taxonomy): Bacteria > Actinomycetota > Actinomycetes > Mycobacteriales > Mycobacteriaceae > Mycobacterium. Next base: position 12,182 of record JBEVHL010000124.1, read on the forward strand.
TCGCCAACCTGCCGCAGTACCCGACCTCGGGTGAGTTCTTCGAAGAGGTCGTCCACCTCGCGCTGATCCAGTTCGACCACGGAGGCCAACAGGCGCGGGTCGACCCGGCTGCCGATGAGCGCGGCCACCTCGACGATGCGAAGTGCATTCGTGCTGGGCTGCAGGCGCGCGACCAATGTCTCATAGAGGGTGTCCGGTACCTGGGTGGACTCGCCCGAGTCCCCCTGCCGTTCCTTGATTTTGGCGACCACCTCCTCGATATACAGCGGAATGCCATCGCACCGCTGAAGCACTGCGTTTCTCGCTTTGGCGTTCAGCTCCGGGTGAAGGGTGAGGATGAGCTCGTCGGCCGCGCCGGCATCGAGGGGCTTGAGGTTGAAAATTCGAAGGGAGCCTTCCAGCGGCGGGAGCTGGCGCCCGGTGATGACGATCAGTAACTGGCCGTGCTCCTCGTTGATGACAGACTGCACGACCTCGATGGTGTCCTCGTCGAACCAGTGGATGTCCTCGATCAACAGCAGCCCGGGCCCGGTGCCCAGATGCGCCAGCAGATAGTCCTTGACTGCGCCCGCAATCTGTTCGTAGAGCCTGCCTGCGTTGGCCGTCGTGGGCTGGTACCCCGTCGGCGGACCCAGCCCGAGCACGGGCGCCAACAACGGGATCAGGGTGCTCGAATCCATCGACTGCTGGTCGATCGATGCCTCAAGTTTGCTGAGCCGCTCGGCGGGATCCGAGCCCCGCGCGATGCCACTGATACGTTCCATCAACCGCCGCACCGGACGCAATCCGACATGGGTGTGAAATGGGGATCCAACGAGTGCGAGCACTGGCGCGCCAGAATCTTCCGCCATCTTCACCGCTGCGCCCGCCAGCCGGCTCTTGCCGATCCCCCCTTCGCCGAGCAGTAACAGCCCGGGGGTGGTCAAGGTGCCTGCCATGGCCTGTGCCCAGCTGTCTTTGAGGTAGGACAGTTCGCGATGCCGGCCGACCAGAGGGCCTCGGACGACGCTGGTGGCATCGTTCTCCGCCACGACGCGGTAATACTCAATCAATCCGTCGATACCTTTGACGGGTTGTGGGGGAAGGGCTTCCAGCTCGAAATCGTGGCGAACGACTCGCTGGATAGCTGTCGAAATTGCGACCGTTCCCGGTTCGGCCAGGCTGCAGATCCGTGCGGCGAGGTTGGCGCCGAGGCCGTAAACATCGTCGCCCTTTTTGTCGAGGTAGACGAGGCCGCGGTGGGTGCCGACCCGGACAGCGATCTCGAACCCGAATCTCTGCCGCACCTTTTCGCTCAGGGCGGCAACCTCGCGAGTGATGTCGAGGCCGGCCTGTACCGCCCGGTGGGCGTCATTTTCGTGGGCAATGGGATGGCCGAACACGGCGAGCAGTCCATCACCCTTGGTCGAGTAGACGTGGCCCTCGTACCGGCCGATGATTTTGAGGACTTCCTCGCGATATCGCCCGACCACCGTCCAGTAGACCTCGGGTTCGATCCGCGCTGAGAGCGCGGTCGAATCGACCAGGTCGGCGAAAAGCATGGTGAGGCGACGGATCTCACCCTGTCCGTCGGAGGTGGACAGCAGCTCCTCGGCGTCTAAGTTGCTGCTGTCGACAGCGAGCACCCGGCCGGCGAGCGCATCGGCGGTTTCGCGGTCGCCGCTGTTGAGCGCATTGACGGCTTGGTCGAGAAGCTCATCGATTGTCGGTGAGATAGGCAAGTTCACTCACAGTCCGACGGTGACGTGGAGTTGCTGCACCAACTGTCGCGCGCCCGGCCCAGAGTCCGCGCGGTACAGGGCAATCTCGCCGACGTAGTTCGCGCCCACAAAGTTGTTGTCGGTCAGGTCGATTCTGAACGTCGTCTCACCGGGCGGCAGGATGGCGGGGATAAACCTGATGGCGGTGTCCGGAATCCGGATATCGCTACGGCCAAGCCGCTCAAAGGGTTTGACGATCGAGAAGTATTGCGGAAAGGGAAAATCCTTGACCGTGATCGGGTCCGATTCCCACGGTTCGCGGTCGATCGGCCGCAGCCACGCACCAGGGCCGGCCAGGGCAATCTGGGTGACGGTCGTGGTGGTCCTGATCTGCAGATCGATGAGGTTGTGGATCAGCCGAATCCACCCGTCCACACCCCACTTTCCTGCCGCATCGGTCTTGGCCGCGTCCTCAGCGATGCGGCCAAGCTGGTTGAGGTAGCCCTGGGTGAATTGCGCACCATGGCGAATTGAAGTCTTCGGACCGGTCACTTTCTCCCACCCTCTTCTGCGACGCCGGACTTAATTTCCGGGGTTTCGCGGTCTGTTCGTCGTTTGCAAGAACTCCAACGGAGCGCTGACCAGTTTCCCGCTCACTCGTTTGCTGAAATCGGTGATCTCGGCCATATTCAGGGCACCGTCCCACCATTTCTCGGCCAGACCGACGTAGTCGTTCGTCACATCGGCAAGCGTGTCGGTCCAGAGTTTGACCGCAGCGGGAACCGCGTGCATGACCAACGGCGCCGCCTGCTCCGGTCTGGTCTGGTCTGCCTGTTCCTCGTTGAGTGCATAGTCGAAGTCGAAGAGGTTGTCCGCCGGGTCCTGCGGTTGTAGGGCGCGCCCGAACAGAAAGTCGGCATTCGCCGTGCCGTATCCCGCAATGCAGACCAATCGCTCTTGAGCAAACGGCCGAATTCCTTCTATATGCACGACCTTTCGGGTCCGGACTCGAACGCCGGGGTCGCCGGGGTCGCCGGTCGCGTTCTGCGCAATCATGTTGATGTAGCCGCGATCGACTCGTACCTTGCCGTCGCCGGCGCCCATCCGTGACTCGTCGAGGTCATACTCCAACCGAGCCTGGCCCGGCGTCGGGGAGTCCTTCAGCGGCAGATATTTCAACGGCGTCCTCACGTCGAAACCTTCGAGCAGTTGGACCGTCTCGAGGACGCGGCGCCAGCCATCGGGACGAACGACTTCTTGATCTGGGTCCATGGACAGAAAGAACTCGGGGTAATTCTTGCGCCAGTTATACGGGTTGACGATTTTGAGTAGCTGATTCAAAGAAACATCGTCGGAGCTGGCAATTGTATCCACGATGACACATTCGATGCCATTCACCGTCGCGATTGATGTCGAGCACAAAGGAATGCGCGACGTTTCCTTGCCTATCACTCCCTGTGTAGATTCGCTTGTATGAAGCGTGGAGCGCACTGTTTTGAAATCGTTCTTCGAATTGAATGTTGTCTGAAGCAATTCCAGAAAAGATTGTAGCGATCGGTCCACAATGCCTTGGCGGGTGGACCGATCAAGCGAACCGGGCCCAGCAGCGGCCAATGCGTCCTTCATGAGTCGAATCAGTCCCGGATCGCTCAATGACGGCACTGCGCTGTCCGGGACGAGCCTGTCCAACTGCGCGGCGGTGGAGATGCCGAACAGCAACCGGGCTTTCTGCGGCTGGGTGAGCCGCACGCCCCTCTGGTCTGCGTCTGCGACACGGGCAAAGGCCTCACCGAGGTCTATTGTGCTGGGAGCAGAAGCGCCGAACAGGTATCTGGAAAGCTCGCCGTACCATCCCACATTGGCGGACGCCCTCGGTAAGAACTGATCGATCGCCCGTCCGATTGATGCGTGATCGAGTGCGCCGAAAACCGCAAGAACATCACCAGCACCGCTGGCACCGTTTACCTCATCCGGCATTGCCCCTCCTAGCCCGGTAACCGCCGTTAGCATAGCGTGATATAGGCGTCGACGTGGCAAATATTAGAGGGGCGGGGGCTAATGGATGGTGGGCATGGCGACGCAGGCAACAGCGATCTCCCGTGGGCGTCTGTATTTGATTCCACAACAAATGCGCGAGCGCTCAGTGCCATCCAGTCCGAAGGGTTTCGCGCAGCAAGCGAACTCGTCGATCGTTGCGTCCGAATTGCCGCGAAGGGCCTCAACAGCCGCAATCCAGACGGCCCGTCGACAGCCACCGAAGCCTACGATTCACGTGCCGACATATTCGGGGCCACGAATCTCGAGCCATTGATCCGCAGTTGGTGGTCAATGGTCGGCGCATACCTCCCGGGCTCCGCCGCGGGCAACGTCCCGCGGGCAGCGCAGGAACCTGCACCGACAGACCGACCAGCCACCTTCGACTTCTCGAACGCCGAGGCCAACGGCGCTGTGCGCCTCGAGGCCGCGAATGGAGGTGCCGTCGAGGCCGAGGTCTGGCTGCACAACGCCGGCGCGGAGGATCTCGGCCAGATCCGGCTGCGCTGCAGCGATCTGATGGCCGACCACGGCGGTGTGATCGATGCCGCTGCGGTGACCTTCAGTCCCGCCACTGCTCCCATGCCTGGCAGGTCGAGTCGCGGGGTCGGCATCGAGATCAAGGTGGCTGACGAGGTGGCGCCCGGCGTCTACCGCGGGAATTTGCTGGCTGAGGGGTATGCGGAGCTGTGGCTTCCGGTGGTCGCCACCGTCTGGTCACAGGTCTCGTGACAAGCACCGCCGATCCGCCGGATCTGATCACCGGCGTGGAGAACCAGCTTCGCGAAGTCGGGCGACTCGTGCGGCGCTCCATGCTCGACTCCATGCCGGACGGCGAACCGGTCAAGTGGCTGTACGGGCCGATGCGGGAATACCCGTCGCGGCCGGGGAAGGCGTTGCGGCCGGCGCTGTGCCTCGCCGCTGCCCGAGCTTTCGGCGCTCAGTCCGATGACGTACTGGGCATCGCCGTGGCAATCGAACTGCTGCACAACGCGTTTCTCGTTCACGACGATATCGCCGACGGTAGCGAGATGCGTCGAGGACGACCTACCCTGGTCGCCGCGCACGGGATGGCAGCCGCTCTGAATGCCGGTGACGGGTTGGCGATCGTGGCGAGTCAGAGCTTGCGGCGCGCCACCCGGCGCTTCGACCGCGATCTGGCCGACCTGGTGATGGGTGAGTTCGACACGATGGCGATGCGTACCCTGGAAGGCCAGGCGATCGAAATCGGTTGGCAACTCGACAATGTCGAAAATCTTGGTCCCGAGGACTATCTCGAGCTGATCATGTTGAAGACGTGTTGGTACACCACCATCCATCCGTTGCGGATCGGCGCGTTGGTGGGGTCACGTGGCCGAGTGGATCTTGCGCCGTTCGTCCGCTTCGGGTTTCATTTCGGTGCGGCGTTCCAAATTCGCGACGACCTGCTGAACCTTGTCGGGGACGAGACGACGTATGGCAAAGAGATCCTCGGCGACCTCTATGAAGGCAAGCGCACCCTGACCCTGGTGCACCTGATGGCGTCGGCGCAGGGGCGAGACCGCGCGCTGATACGCGACTACCTGCGGCGGAACCGGGCCGAGCGGTCGGACGAGCTGGTGCGCACTGTGCGCAGGCTGATGGATGACTACGGCAGCATCGACTTCACCCGCGAATACGCCGAGGGCATCCTGCTGGTCGCCGAAGACTACTTCGAGCAGGCCTTCGCGGACGCCGCCCCCGGGCCTGATCTCGACTTCTTGCGCTCGTTGGTGCCCTACGTGTGGGCACGCTGGCGCTGAGTTCCCTGTGGATCATTGAAGTCCCCTGTGCGACAAAGCACTTAACGTGAGGTCGTGGCACGGTACCCAATGAACCGGTTGCAGGTCAGCGGACACCGGTTCCTGCGTCGCCGGCTCGAACGAGCGCTGGTGGACGGTGACGTCGGCCGGGCCGGCGATCCACCACGGCCGCAGCCGGTTTCGTTGGTGGTCGGCGCCGGGGCGGCGGTGCTGGCCGTCGCCGGCTGCGCCGTACTGGGGTGGCTTCGGCCGCAGCCCGGTCTCGGTGACGCGGCCATCGTGATGGACCAGGCCTCCGGGGCGCTCTACGTCCGCGTCGAGGACACCGTGCACCCGGTCCTGAATCTCACATCCGCGCGGTTGATCGCCCAAGCCGCCGATGATCCGCGCCACGTCACGGCCGCTGATCTGGGGGACGCCAAACGTGGTGCACTGCTGGGTATTCCAGGTGCCCCCGCCACGGTAGGTCCAGCGCTGTCCGCCGCCGAGTCCGGGTGGACGGCCTGCGACGGTGCGGAAACCACCGTCGTTGCCGGACCGGTGCGCCCTGCGTCGCAAGCGGAACCGGTGCTGGTAACCGGAAGGTCGGGCACCACCTACCTGCTGTACGACGGAAAGCGCGCGGCAGTCGACCTGACCGACCTCGCGACCGTGCGCGCGCTGCACCTCGACGGCGTCGAACCGCGGCCCGCATCACCGGCGGTGCTGAGCCTGCTCTCAGAGGTGCCGCCGATCAGCGCACCGAGCATCCCCGATGCCGGACTTCCGGGGCCCAGCGCGCTGCCCGGTTTTGTGATCGGCGATGTGGTGCGGGTGGAGCACGCGGAGGCGACGGAGTACTTCGTGGTGCTGGCGGGCGGCGTACAACGCGTCGGCGTAGTAGCGGCGGACGTCATCCACTCCGCCACCTCGCGACCGGGCACCGAGATCACCACCGTGGCAGCGGCGGCGATCGATGGGGTCCCGACGCTCGGCGTCTTGCCGGTGACCGACTTTCCCGAGCGGATCGATAGCCCGCGGGGCCGGGATGTGCCGGTGGTGTGCGCCTCCTGGGCGGCGGGTGCGGCGTCGGTGTCCGCAGGCGACGGGTTACCTCTGGACGCGCAGCACGCCGCGGTGTCACTGGCTCAGGCCGACGGGGACGGCCCGGCCGTCGACGCGGTCTACGTGCCACCGGGACACAGTGCCTATGTCCGCTCGTCGGGGTTGGCGGCCTCGACCGGATCGGTGGTCGCCGATACCGGGGTGCGGTTCCCCATCGGTGACGCCGAGGCGGCCCGGGTGCTCGGATTGCCCGAGCATCCCGAGCCCGCGCCGTGGTCGCTGCTGGCGCTGCTGCCGTCGGGACCGGAGTTGCGCAGGGACGCTGCGTTAGTCGCCCGGGATGTGTTGGCGCCGACGCCGTGACCGCGCGGCAGAGAGCGCCAGTACCGCCGCTGCCGCCGCCGCGCAGATGACGGCGCCCACCACCGCGATCCGGTCCGCCCGGTGACCCGGTGCGGGCGCCGTCGAGATCGGCAGGCGAGGCAGGGCGACGGCGATCGACGGTGAGGTGACGGGCTCCTCGGTGCTGAGGGCGGCCTGCGGATCGACGGGGCCATTGCCCACCAGCGGGCTCCACCCGCCGGCGGGCCGGTGTGCCGTCGCCTCGATGCGTGCCATCACCTGCCGCGCACTTAGGTCAGGGAAGCGGGAACGCACCAGAGCGGCCAGACCGCTGACCACCGGCGCGGCGTAGCTGGTACCCGAGATCGGCATCTCGCGATCGAACACCGGCAGGCTGTCGACCAGACCGACGCCGGCCGGGTCCAGCGACACCATCCCCTCACCGGGCGCCGCCACATCGACCCAGGGCCCGGCCAGGGTGAACGCGGAAGCGGCACCGTCTGCTCCGACCGAACCCACCGTCAGGACGTAGTCGTCATACCAGGCGGGGCTCACCGCCACAGTCGCAGTGTCCCAACTTATTTCAGGAGACTCGGCCTGCCGCGGGCATTGACTGGCGCCACCCACATTGCCCGCCGCCGCGACGATCACGACATCCTTGGTGTCGACCGCGTACGCCAGCGCCGCCCCGAGCGCACGGTCGTCGAGCGAGCCCGTCGCACAGGCCACCGACGAAATGTTGATCACCGTGGCACCGAGATCCGCTGCCGTCCGCACCGCCATCGCCATGGTGTCCACATCACCGAAACCGACCACGGACGCATCATCGGCCGGACCGAATTTGGTGCTGGACTGCCGGATGGAGATGATCGCCGCCGCAGGGGCCACCCCGGCGAAGCCCTCCCGGTCCGTCGGCGACGGCGCAGCGGCGACGATCCCGGCCACAATGGTGCCGTGCCCGTCGCAGTCCTGCGTGCCGTCGCCGGCGGACACGTAGTCGCCGCCACCGTCGATCTGCGCCAACCGAGGGTGCCGAGCCACCCCGGTGTCGATGACCGCGACGCGTTGGCCTTCCCCGCGGGTCAACCGCCACACCGAATTCAGGTCGAGTGCCTGCAACGGGTTGACCATCGCGCTCTTGTGCTGTGCGGGCACGGTGCAGGTTTCGCGTTGTGCGGTCGGCCGCGGTGCGGCCGGTGGTGCCGCGGCAGGTAGCCGACTGTTGTCGATCGGAGGTGGGGTGAGGGCGTGGGCCGGCGGCGCGCAGCACTGGCTGACGGCGATCAAGCACGCCAGAAACATCGCCGCATACCGGCGCCTCACAGGTTGAGTCCGCGCACAGCGCCGAACACGCCGGCATCCCAGCAGGCCATCGGGATCACGCAGCTCAAGGCGGCGCACTCCACCAGGTCGAGGCAGCGCCGCACCGCTGCCGATTCTGCCGCGGCGGGCGGATCGAACCCGAGCCAGATCGCGACTGCCGCGACACCCGCGCTCACCAGGCAGATCCACCACGACAGCCCGGGCTCGTGCAACCGGAGACTGACCAAAAGCACAGCGAGACAGAAGGTTCCCGCACCGAGCAGGACTGCCCGCCGGATGGGCTCGGTGTGCGACCGGCTCCGCAGCAGCAGTACCGCCGCGACCAACCCGGCGACCGCGAATGCCAGCCAGCCGGCATCCGTCGCGAACAATCTGGCCGCGATACCGAAACCCGCGGCCAGCGACGCCCCGACGACCAGCGAGGTCAACAGATTCCGAGCCCGTCGCGCCCTGGTCCACACCTCCCCGGGGACCCCGTCGGACTCCGGCGCCAGGTCTTCCTCGACGTGCCGTGAGAGACCCGATAGCAGCACCGGTAGCCGTCCGGGCACGGCGAGCAGGCAGACGGAGACCACTGCGAGTAGGAGGCCGGCGTTCGGTCCGGGGGTATCGAATAGTGTTGCAGCCAAGGTGGTTACCGCGACGAGGGTGCTGAACAGACTGACCGCCGTCAGCGCGGTCCGGCCGTACCGACATGCCCGAGCCGAGATGGCGGCAGTGCCCGCGGCGGCGGCAGCACCAAGCAACAAGTTCGGGGCACCGACGACGTCCGGAACCGCGACGAACCCGACCACTGTGGCCAGCGCGACCACCACCAGCAGCGCGGCCAGCCGCGCCCGCTGCGGTGACGGGTGCTGCGGGTGCGCCAGCTGTTCGACCGCGTCGGCTGCATACACCACCGGGACCGGCGCCGGGTCGACGGCGGTCCAGCCCAGCAGCAGAAGGCTGCCGTCTGGAATTCCCGCCTCTGACAACGTCATTGCCGGGTCCAACGGCGGCAGGCCCGGCCGGTGCAGACACGTCGGAGGTTGCTGCGTGAAAGTGGTTGTGCCGGCTAGCAACTCGAAGAGCGACGGAATCAGCTGACCCACCGTTATGTCGGCAGGTAACGCGATATCGGTCTGCCTGCCGTCGAGGTGGACCGAAACCCGACAGACATCTGTTCGCATGATGCGCAACTCCCAACCGCTCGGTCCGCGGCACCGGCCGGCGCCGCGGCGTCACGCTAACGGCGCCAGACCCGAACGCGTGCGCAGATATCCACAGGTGAATTGCGGGCGGCGTCGGCACTACCTAC
>JBEVHL010000125.1:0-2685 GCA_040511255.1 Mycobacterium sp.
ACGCCTTCGCAGAGCCGCGCTTCGAACTCGTCGACCTCGAGCAGCAGTCCGGTGCGCCACGGCACCACCAGATCCCGTGGACCACCCATGTTGGGTGCGATGACGGGAACGCCGGACGCCATGGCCTCCTGGACGGTTTGGCAGAACGTCTCGTGTTCGCCGGGGTGGACGAATACGTCCATGCTGGCGTAGGCGGCGGCCAATTCTGGGCCGTACAGTGCACCCGCGAAAATCGCTGAGGGCAAGGTCCGTTCGAGTTTTGCCCGGTCGATACCGTCGCCGACGATGACCAGCTGCAAGTCGTCGCGACGGGCCACCGCGGCCAACCGTTCGACGTGCTTCTCCGGCGCCAGCCGGCCGACGAATCCGATGATCGGCTTGCCCTGCGGCGACCACTGGTTGCGGAGCTCGCCGCTACGGGCAGACGGGACGAACCCGGCGATGTCGACGCCGCGGGCCCACTTGTGCACGCGGGGAATGCGATGAGCGGCAAGGTCTTCCATCGCCGCCGAGGACGGCGCCAGAGTGCGGTCGGCGCGGCTGTGCAGGTGCCGGGTCCAGGCCCAGGCGGCCCGCGACGCCATGCCCATTCCGTAGCTGGCCGCGAACCCCGCGACGTCGGTTTGGAACACGGCCACCGTCGGCACATCGAGGTAGCGGGCGGCCCGCAAGCCGCCGTAACCCAGCAGCGCGGGCGACGCCAAATGCACCACGTCGGGGTCGAACCCGCGCAGCACCCCCACCATTCGCGGCAGCGGCACCCCCAGCGGCAGCGAGGCCACTTTCGGGAACAGGTGCGACGGCACCCGATGTACCCGGATCCCGTCGTGGATCCGCTCGGCAGCCGGTTCACCGCGCGGGGTGTCGGGTGCGATCACCAACGCCTCATGGCCGGTGCGGCGTAGATGTTCCAGCACCCGCAGCACCGAGTTGGTGACGCCGTTGACGTTCGGGAGAAAACTCTCGGCGACAATTGCAACGCGCACGCCATGAGCGTGACAGCGACGCCTTTCGCGAAGGTTGCGTCAGAGCAGACGACACGCGAAGACCAGCCCACCTTGTGGGTGCGGCTTCGCGCCCACAAAACCCGCTCGCACGGTACCGTTCCCACCGGAGAGGGGGTTGCTGATGTGGCACTGGCGCGCACCGATGGCGGTGGCGGCCGTCGTCGCCCTCACCCTTACCGGCTGCTCCCGCAAGATCGAGGGCGTCGCGCAACCCGACCCGCGCCAGGCCGGCGTCGCACTGACCTCCGACGGATTCGGCATCGTCGCGGGCTTCGCCGATGCGCCGCTGCAGCTGGAGATCTTCACCGAGCCGCAGTGCCCGCACTGCGCACATCTGCAGGCCACGTTCGGCGAGGACATCAAGGCGCACATGCAGTCCGGCCAGCTCGCGGTGACCTACCGGCCGATGACGTTCCTGGATTACGAGTACGAAATCGACTATTCGGCGGTCGTCGACAACGCGCTGTTCCTCGCGGTGGACCCGTCGACCTCGGCGATGACGTTCCAGACGTTCGTCGAAGACCTGTGGGCCAATCAGGATCTGTCGTTCCTGGATTACAACGACAAGGACTTCGCCGACATCGCACACGACAGCGGGCTGTCCGCGGAGATCGTGCAGCGGATCGCCGACGGTGATGCGGCGGTCGACACCGATGAGCTGGGACTGGGCAACGAGGACCTGATGTCGCAGCAGAGCCCCGAAAGCCCGGGCACCCCAGTGGTTTACGACATCAACGAGAAGAACACCGTCGACATCAGCGATGCCGATTGGCTGGAGAAGTTGCTGCGGACCACCTGATCAGGCCCTGCGCTCCAGCCGTTTCTCCAACGCGGCCAGTCCCATCAGTGCGGCCGCCGCGATCAACCAACCGACCACCGCGATGGACCCTGCGGGGATGATCGACAACGCCGCGGTGCGGTGCTGGACCCGCACCAGGTCTGGATTGGTGGTGTCGTATTCGACGTAAATCCGCATGCCGGTGGCCAATTCGGACGGATACAGCACGCCGAGTTCGGGACGGTAGGTGATGCGGTCGGGGGTGACGAATTCGACGGTCGAGCGGCGCGGGCCCGCGCTGAGCACTTCCGCAGGCGCGACGCCCATATTGCTCTCGATGGCCAGGTCGTTGCGCCACGCGCCGGCCACCAGCAGCACCGACTGCAACGTCACCAGCACCACCAGGATCACCACGCCGATCCGCGCCCACCGGATGATGCGGCCAGCCCTGGTATGCGAGGTTTCCCCACCCGGCCCGTGAATCAGTGTGCGCCATAGGCTTTTCACTGAGGCCAGGGCCGACGGATCGGGTTTGAGGGCCCCCATGGGACTAGAGAGCAGCCTTGATCGACGCGTGCAACCGGCGCAGCGAGGACCGGTCGGCCTTGACCTCGAGCACCCGCATCCCGGTGAACGGCTCGTCCAGCGCGGCCGCCAAATCGTCAGCCTCGATCTGGCGGTTCTCGACGTGATAGGCGCGGCACAGGGCGCCGACGTCGACGTCGTGCGGGGTGCCGAACACCCGGGCGGACACATCGGAGAACCGGGGGTCGCCCTGTTCGAGGAGCTCGAAGATTCCGCCGCCGTTGTCGTTGGACACCACGATCGTCAACTGCCGCGGCATCGGCTCCGTCGGCCCGATCAGCAGACCCGAGCTGTCGTGCACGAAGGTCAGGTCGC
>JBEVHL010000126.1:0-7463 GCA_040511255.1 Mycobacterium sp.
CCGATTCGGGCGCACCCGTCGGGCCCCCGCCCAGTGCCGACGACCAGGCCAAGCAGTTCGCGGACATGACGCGGTTCTTCGACCACGAGATGCGCGAGACGATCGGCTACGTCCCCGACATCGAGGCGCTCAAACGCGCCCGGGTGATCGTCGGCATCGGCGTCGATTCCGGGCATCTGCTCACCTACCGGACCAGCCTCGCGCTCGCCGAACGTCTCGGCACCGAGCCCGTCGAGTTCCCCGGCGATCACGGCGGATTCATCGGCGCGCCAGGCGCATTCGCCGACCGGCTGCGGGCCGTGCTTTTGTGATTTCGGCGCGGTCCCGACCGCTCACCCTCTTTGCCAGGCTGGTTGTGAGTCAGTTGCAGCCAGTGTGAAGGGGTCGGTTATGTCGATCAGTCCGGGGTTCACCCCCACCGAGATTCGTGAGCTTGTCGTGGACTACCAGCTGTTACCGCGCGGGCAGAAGGGGCCGTTCCTTGCTGCTCAGGGTGTGTCCAATCGTCAGTTCAGGCGCTGGCAGGCGGCGGTGTTCGACGGTGACCTCGACCGGGGACTGATTCCGCGAGAAGGTGGAGCCATGACAGTTCCCCCAGCGAAACGCAGGGCGTTGGCCAAGGCAGATGCGGCTAAGCAAGATCGCGACGACGCCGAACTGGTTCGGCTGCGAGCGCGAGTGGGTGAGCTTGAGCAGACCAACGAGGCGTTGGGAAAAGCTATCGGGCTCTTGCATTCGCTGAGCGAGCACGAGCCCGACGCGACCCCGGCGATCGACGATCTCGATGCTTCATCGACGCCGAGAACGGACTCGTCGCCGAGCTGACGGTCGCGCTCGGGTCGCAGCGCAGGGCGTTGGCGATGATCACTTTGTCGCGTTCGACCTGGTATTACCGAACCCATCCGCGCGCCCGGGTGGTCGACCCGTTGCCCCAACGCGACCGGGCGTACCCGTCACGCATCTGCCAGGCCGACCGCATCACGATCCGCGACGACATCATCGCCGGCTGGCTGGCGGGCATGTCGGTGGATCAGTCCTTCGCCTCGATCTGGGATGGCGGTGTGATGCGCGCGTCGCGGCGTTCGTGGTGGCGCATCGCCGCAGCGATCGCCGATCAAAGTGTGCGACCGATCGCACCGACCCGCTCGACGAACCGGGCGCCGCGGGTCGCGCCAGTACTCAAAGCAACAGGACCGCAACAGATCTGGAGTTGGGACATCACCGACCTGCGCACCCCGTGGCGAGGTGTGGCATTCAAGGCCTACTCGATCATCGACATCTACTCCCGCAAAATCGTGGGCTGGCGCGTCGAGGAACGCGAATGCGACGACCTCGCCGTAGACATGTTCGAGAGTGCTTTCACCCGTCACGGGCTACCGGCGGTCGTGCACGCCGATTCCGGGCCGGCGATGCGCTCCACAGTCCTCAAAAACCTGCTGGCCGATCTGGGCGTCGACCAGACGCACAACCGGCCGCGGGTCAGCAACGACAATCCGTTCTCCGAATCAGAGTTCCGCACGATGAAATACCGGCCCAACTACCCCGGTGTCTTCGACGACCTCGACACCGCCCGGGAGTGGGTGGACACCTACGTGTCCTGGTACAACCAGCACCACCGCCACAGCGGCATCGCCCTGTTCACCCCCGACGAGGTCCACAACGGCACCTGGACACAACAATGGACATGCCGCGATCACGCCCTACAGGCCTACTACGACACCCACCCCGAACGATTCCGTAACCGCCCATCCACCCAGCGACCCAGCACCATCGTCGGCATCAACCTCCCCGCCCAAAACGACACCGACCGACTCCACGCAGCTTGACAACGACCGTGAGCGGTCGGCAGCGCGCCGAAATCACTACTAGCCGAGCGGGTTGGCGATCTCGTCGCGGGGCATCCGCGCCGCGCACAACGCGATCGCGGCGAGCACCGTCGGGCCGATACCGGCGATCAAGAAGATCGTCTGCATCGAGATCACCTTCGACAGCGGACCGGCGATCGCCATGGACAGCGGCATGAACGCCAGCGACACGAAGAAGTCCAGGCTCGACACCCGGCCCAACATCTGCGGCGGTACCCGACGCTGCAGCAGGGTGCCCCAGATGACCGACCCCGCACCGTCGGTCACACCGACGATGAAGACCGCAGCGGCCATCAGCGGGAACGAATGCGTCCAGCCCACCACGATCAGCGGCAACCCGCCGGGACCCCACATCAGCATCAGCACCGTCAGGTAGCGCCGGGGCAGCCGTCCAGACGACACCGCCAGCGCACCGATCGCGCCGCCGATCCCGAATGCCGCGATGACGAACCCGTACAGCCTGGCGCCGTCGGCGAACCGCTCGGTGGTGATGAACGGCAGCAGTACCTCGATGGGTCCGAGCACCAGCAGCACGAAGATGCTGGCGAACAGCAGCGTCCAGAGCAGCCACGGCGTGCGCACCATGAACACGAAGCCGTCGCGCAGATCCGCCAGCACATGCGGCTTTTCGTGCGTCGACTCCACGACGGGGCTGGTGGTCACCGGCCGCGTCGCGACCAGCACCGTCAGACCCACCGCGAACAGCACGGCCACCGTCGCCGCGCCCAGCGTCGGGAACGTCGCCCCGACCAGCACACCGGCCGCGGCCGGACCGAGGGCACGCTGGAAGACGGGTCGCACCACGCCTTCAACACCGTTGGCGGCCAGCAGTTGATCGGCAGGCAGGATGCGCGGCAGGTAGGCGCTGTACGCGGGGAAGAAGAACGCCGCCGCGATGCCCAGCGTCCCGGCCGCGACCGCCATGTGCCAGACCTGCAACGCTCCGGTGAACCCGAGCACCGCGACCGCGGACACCGTGACCAGGTTGACGGTTTCCACCGCGATGATGATGGTGCGCTGCGGGAACCGGTCCGCGGCGATGCCACCGACCAGGACGAACGCCACCAGGCCGCCGCCGAGGCACGCGGCCACGAAGGACAGTGCCGCCGGATCGTGATCCAGGGCCATCACCTGCAAGGCCATCACCACCGCCCACATGCCCTCGGCGAAGATCGACACCGAGAGCGCGGTGATCAGCAGGCGGTATTCGCGGAACCGGAACGGGGCGAGCACCCGCCAACCGCCGGGCGCGCGGGTACTGCCCGCGGCCGGCTGATGTTCGAGTTGAATGCCCATGCCATCGATGGTCGCCGACCGAGGGGGTTGGCGTCCAACGATTTTCGGGCAGAGTGCGGCAGGTCAGCTATCGGTGAAGGTCGGCGTCCGGTGCTGCTGGAACGCCGTGATGCCCTCGCGGAAGTCGGTACCGGACAGCAGCGCGATCTGCCCGTCGGTTTCACGCTGCAGCGCCGCGTCGAGCTCGCCCAGGGTGGCGGCGTTGATCGCCGCCTTGGTCTTGGACAGCGACACGGCCGGACCGACCTTGAGCACGTCGATCACCTTGTCGACCTCGGCGGTGAACTCGTCGGCCGGATAAACGGCACTCACCAGCCCCCAGTCCAGCGCCTCGGGCGCCTTGATCCGTTCCGCCAGCAGGGCCATCCGCATGGCCCTGGTCCGGCCGACCGCGGCGGCCACCAGAGCCGAGGCGCCGCCGTCGGGCATCAACCCGATCTTGGTGAACGCCAGCATGAAAAACGCCTTCTCCGAAGCCAATACGAGATCGCACGCCAACGCCAGCGACACACCCACCCCTGCGGTCGGGCCCTGCACCACCGCGACGACGGGCCGCGGCATGGCCACGATCGAGCGGATGGCGCGGTTGGCCATGTGCAAGGTGTCCACGGGATCACCGGCGCCTTCGCTGCTGCCGGCGTCGTCGGCGCCGATGCCCGCACCGGAACAGAACCCGCGGCCGGTGCCGCCCAGGCGGACCACCTTGACGCGCGGATCGGCCGCGGCCCGTTCGAGCGCCTCGGAAATCCCGGTCAGCACGGCCGCTGTCAGCGAGTTCAGGCTGTCGGGCCGATCGATGGTTACCGACAGCACCCCGTCGGTCAGGTCGACGAGCAATCCGTCGACCGTTTCAAGCGCGTCCAACCCAGAATCCGTGGTGGTCATACCAGACACCTTAGAAAGCCCCGGCCGTCAAAGTGCGGCCCACCCGTCCAGTTGGTTGACGCGTGTTGAGAAGATGCAGATCGCGGAGCGTGACCGGGCATCGACTGGAGGGTAGAGACCATGGCGGGACCACTACACGGATTGCGGGTTGTCGAGCTGGCGGGAATCGGGCCGGGCCCCCACGCGGCGATGATCCTCGGCGACCTCGGTGCCGACGTGGTCCGGGTCGAGCGGCCGACGGCGAGCGCGAACCCGGCCAAGGATTCGATGCTGCGTAACCGGCGTTCGGTCACCGCCGATCTGAAGTCGGCCGAGGGCAAAGAGCTGGTGCTGAGTCTGGTCGCCAAGGCCGACGTGCTGATCGAGGGCTTCCGGCCCGGCGTCACCGAACGGCTGGGCCTAGGCCCCGACGACTGTGCCGCTGTCAACGAGCGACTGATCTACGGCCGGATGACGGGGTGGGGTCAGACCGGACCGCGCGCTCTGCAGTCCGGGCACGACATCAACTACATCTCGCTCACCGGGCTGCTGCATGCGGTCGGACGCAAGGGCGAACGTCCGGTGCCACCGCTGAACATCGCCGGCGATTTCGGCGGCGGGTCGATGTTCCTCCTGGTCGGCATCCTTTCGGCGCTGTTCGAGCGGCAGACGTCGGGTAAGGGTCAGGTGGTCGACGCCGCGATGGTCGACGGTTCCAGCGTGCTGATCCAGATGATGTGGGCCTTCCGTGCCAGCGGCCTGTGGTCCGACGAGCGCGGCGTCAACATGCTCGACACCGGCGCGCCGTACTACGACACCTACGAAACCGCCGACGGTCGCTACGTCGCCGTCGGTGCGATCGAGCCGCAGTTCTACGCCGAACTTCTGGAGAAGCTCGGCCTCAGTGACGCCGACCTGCCCGGGCAGAACGATATGGCCCGCTGGCCGGAACTGCGGACGGTCTTCACCGACACCTTCGCCAAGCACGACCGGGACCACTGGACGCAGGTGTTCGCCACCTCTGATGCCTGCGTGACGCCGGTGTTGGCCTTCGGAGAGGTGCTCGACGAACCACATATCGCCGAGCGGGACACCTTCTACGACAGCGGGACCGACGGCCTGCAGCCGCGACCCGCACCGCGCTTCTCCCGCAGCGAGCCGGCGACGCCGACCCCGCCACGGGCGCCGGGCGCCGATAACGACGCCGTCCTGCGGGACTGGGCATAACCCCGCTCGACGACCCCGCTATAGTCCCAACCAACCAGTAGGTAGAGACCGACGAAAGGATCGTCTGCACGTGGAGATCAAGGACTCAGTTGCCGTTGTCACCGGCGGCGCGTCAGGTTTGGGCCTGGCCACCACGAAGCGTCTGCTCGATGCGGGTGCGCACGTGGTCGTCATCGACCTCAAGGGTGAAGAGGTGGTGGCCGAACTCGGCGACCGCGCCCGGTTCGCTCAGGCCAACGTCACCGATCCCGAATCCGTAACGGCCGCACTGGATCTCGCCGAAACCCTGGGCCCGCTGCGGATCAACGTCAACTGCGCCGGCATCGGCAATGCCATCAAGACCCTGAGCAAGAACGGCGCGTTCCCGCTGGATGCGTTCAACGCCGTCATCCAGGTCAACCTGATCGGCACGTTCAACGTGCTGCGCCTGGCGGCCGAGCGGATCGCCAAGACCGAACCCATCGGACCCGAAGGCAGCCAGGAACGCGGCGTCATCATCAACACCGCGTCCGTCGCTGCGTACGACGGCCAGATCGGTCAGGCCGCGTACTCGGCGTCCAAGGGCGGTGTCGTCGGCATGACCCTGCCGATCGCCCGTGACCTGTCCCGGGAACTGATCCGCGTGATGACCATCGCGCCCGGCCTGTTCAAGACCCCGCTGCTGGCCGGCCTTCCGGAGGAAGCGCAGAAGTCGCTCGGCGCTCAGGTGCCGCACCCGGCCCGACTGGGTGACCCGGACGAGTACGGCGCCTTGGCCACGCACATCGTGCAAAATCCGATGCTCAACGGCGAGGTCATCCGCCTCGACGGCGCGATCCGCATGGCACCGCGGTAAGGGGGAGAGATGAGCTTGAAGACGAAGTTCACCGA
This sequence comes from Mycobacterium sp., assembly GCA_040511255.1. Classification (GTDB taxonomy): domain Bacteria; phylum Actinomycetota; class Actinomycetes; order Mycobacteriales; family Mycobacteriaceae; genus Mycobacterium. The sequence continues at coordinate 6,123 of JBEVHL010000126.1, forward strand.
AGCCTTCGGCGTCGAGCACCCGATCGCCCAGGGCGGTATGCAGTGGGTCGGCCGGGCGGAACTCGTTGCGGCCGTGGCTAACTCGGGGGCGTTGGGTTTTATCACCGCGCTGACCCAGCCCACCCCGGCCGACCTGGCCAACGAGATCGCCAAGACCCGCGATCTGACCGACAAGCCGTTCGGGGTGAACCTGACCATCCTGCCGTCGATCAACCCGCCGCCGTATGACGAGTACCGCCAGGTGATCGTGGACTCCGGGGTCAAGATCGTCGAGACGGCCGGCTCCAATCCGGCCCCGCACCTGCCGATGTTCCACGACAACGGCATCAAGGTGTTGCACAAGTGCACCTCGGTCCGCCACGGCGTCAAGGCGCAGAGCCTGGGGGTCGACGGCATCAGCATCGACGGCTTCGAATGTGCGGGCCATCCTGGTGAGGACGACATTCCCGGCCTGGTGCTGATCCCGGCGGCGGCCGCACAGATCGAGATCCCGATGATCGCCTCCGGTGGCTTTGCCGATGCCCGTGGCCTGGTCGCGGCATTGGCGTTGGGCGCCGACGGCATCAACATGGGCTCGCGGTTCATGTGCACCGTCGAGTCCTGCATCCATCAGAACGTCAAGGAAGCGATCGTTGCCGGCGATGAGCGGGGTACTGAGCTGATCTTCCGCAGTCTGCACAACACGGCCCGGGTGGCGTCGAACGTGGTGTCGCGTGAGGTTGTCGAGATCCTCAAGGGCGGCGGTCAGTTCGAGGACGTCAAGGATCTGGTAGCCGGAGTGCGTGGGCGCCGGGTGTATGACGAGGGCGACGTGGACGCGGGGATTTGGAGTGTCGGGACGGCCATGGGCCTGATCAACGACATTCCGACGGTGGGTGACCTGGTCTCACGCATTGTGGCCGAGGCCGAGGCGCTGATCACCGGGCGACTGGCCGGGATGGTCACCGCAAAGAACGAAGAACGAGTGTCTGCCTGAGCTTTACCTGTTGAATTCAGGATCGGCTCTGAGCAAACCTCCCGAGTCAGGGCGCGCACACCATCAAGCATCAGGTGTTGCGCGCCCTTCGGGCGTTGAGTGCCAGCTAGCTGGCGATGGGGTGATAGTCCTCAAGCTGCTCCGAGGTATCGCCCTCTACCAGGAAATCGCCATGGTAGAGCGCTTCGAAGTCAACCTTGATGACATCAGCACTGGTGTCGTCGATCCACATGACACTGACTGTATGGGTAACTATTAAGAGGACTTTGAGTCACGGTTCTGAAAACGGTGGCAATTATTACTCCTCGGTAGGGTTCGGCTCAGGCCGCTCCTACTCGTCAGTAGCCTGCCAAACCGCTGGAAAT
>JBEVHL010000127.1:0-7012 GCA_040511255.1 Mycobacterium sp.
TGTCCGCCCCCGAGGATCTGCCACTGGTCGACGTGGCCTTCCGGTCCGGCACCATCGGGCGCGAGGACGACGACGGCCGGGAGTTCGCGATCGGCAAGTCCGGCCTGAACGTCGAAGCGGTCCCGGTGCGCCATGACAACAACGTCGTCGCGGTACTCACCCATCAGACCGCGCTCGCGGCCATGCGCAAGTCCAGCCCGCTGGAGATCGCCTACCTCGACTGCGCAGGCGACCTAGTGCAGATGCTCTCCGAAGGCACCTTCCCCAACGTGGGCGACCTGGCGATGTCACGGTCGAGCCCCCGGGTCGGTGACGGTTTCATCCGCCTCGACGTCACCGGCCAGGTCGGGTTCGCCAGTCCGAACGCGCTGTCGGCGTACCACCGGATGGGTCTGACGTCGGAGTTGGAGGGGCACAATCTGGTCGCCATCACCCGGCCGTTGATCTCCGATCCCTTCGAAGCCCAGGAACTGGCCACGCACGTCCGCGATTCGCTGGCCGGCGGATCCAGCATGCGGATGGAAGTCGACGCCGGTGGCGCGGCGGTCCTGCTGCGCACCATGCCGCTGGTGGTGCACGGCAACGCGGTGGGAGCCGCGGTGCTGATCCGCGATGTCACCGAGGTCAAGCGGCGGGACCGGGCGCTGCTGTCCAAGGACGCCACCATCCGCGAGATCCACCACCGGGTGAAGAACAACCTGCAGACGGTGGCGGCGCTGCTGCGCCTGCAGGCCCGCAGGACGAACAACGCCGAGGGGCGGGAGGCGCTGATCGAATCGGTGCGTCGGGTGTCGTCGATCGCCCTCATCCACGATGCGTTGTCGATGTCGGTGGACGAAGAGGTGAATCTCGACGAGGTGGTCGACCGGATTTTGCCGATCATGAACGACGTCGCCTCCGTCGATGCGCCCATCAAGATCAGCAGGGTAGGCGCGCTGGGCGTGCTGGATGCCGATCGGGCCACCGCGCTGATCATGGTGATCACCGAGCTGGTGCAGAACGCCATCGAGCACGCGTTCGATCCCGTGACGAAACAGGGGTCGGTGATCATCCGCGCCGAACGGTCGGCGCGCTGGCTCGACGTCGTGGTCCACGACGACGGCAGAGGCCTCCCAGACGGCTTCAGCTTGGAGAAATCGGACCGGCTCGGCCTGCAGATCGTCCGCACGCTGGTCTCGGCGGAGCTGGACGGCTCGCTGGGGATGCACGACCTCGCCGCCGGGGGTACCGAAGTGGTGCTGCGGGTGCCGATCGGGCGTCGCACACGACTTGCGCAATAGATGAATTGAATGCACAAAATTACGGCCCCGACATTAAGTCGGGGCCGTAACTTTGCAATTTAAATGCGGGTCTAGACTCCGGTACGTGCCTTTGTCCGAGCGTTGCGACGCTTGAGTGCGCGCCGCTCGTCTTCGCTCATACCGCCCCAGACACCGGCGTCCTGGCCCGACTCCAACGCCCAGCTCAGGCACTCAGTGGTGACCGGGCATCGGTTGCAGACGAGCTTCGCGTCAGCAATCTGCGCGAGTGCCGGACCACTGTTTCCCACCGGGAAGAACAGTTCCGGATCCTCGTCGCGACAGACCGCCTTGTGGCGCCAATCCATGGCAATTACTCCTTAAGTCAGTGCGCGGGGGAGCGCACCCGTTTGTCTTCGGCTGTTAACGCGTGCGTACTAAATGTTTCTGCACTGTTGCATCCGATCGTTTCACAGGGCGAACAGATGTCAAGGGATGCGAGTTAACACGTGTGCAATCTCACTGGGCAGGTCTGTGACCAAAGCCCTCATTCGTTTGTACTACACTAAACCCATCTGCGCCCTTTAATGACTACGCGAACTTCATCGCTGCAGGTCAAAAGGATCTTTTGCGGGCGGTGCCACCACGCCCAGCGCCTCGGGAACTGCGCGGAACGTCATTTCGGCTCGCAGTCCGATGTAATCCCCGTCGATCTGAGTCGCGATCGGCGTGTCGCTGGTGACCCGGACATAATCCACGTCGTCCTCACGGATCACATGCTTCGCCTTCAACTTCGGCCGCTTGGCCAGCATCTGCCTCACCAGCCCCAAGTTCCGCCACACGCTCATGCTGGTGGTGGCGAAAACCCCCAGGCCGGTCTCATACGTGCAGCCGGGGTTGGTCCAGACGGGTCGGGCGTTGATGTAGGTCCACGGCCTGGCGTTGGACACGAATGCGAAGTGCACGCCGGACACGGGCTCCCGGTCCCGCAGGTGCAATGTCAGCGAGGGGTCGCGACGGGCGCTGCGCAGCACCGCGGGTACCGCCAGCGAGATGTAGCGGCCCGCGGTGACGCCCTTGTGCTTGTCCCGGCGCGCCTCGACCGCTTCCACCACCTCGCCGTCGACCCCCATGCCTGCGGTGAACACCGCCCAGCGCTCTCCGCAGTCCATCAGGCCGATCCGCCGCCAGGTCTGGGTCCGCTGATAGTCGCTGAGGAGGTCGATCAGCTGATTGGTGGCCATGATCGGGTCCTGCGGAATGCCGAGGGAGCGGGCGAAGACGTTCGCCGATCCGCCGGGCACCACCGCGACAGCGGGCACATGTCCGAGCGGCAGGGGGCCCGGGCGACCGAGTAGGCCGTTGACCACCTCGTTCACCGTGCCGTCGCCGCCGTGCACGATGATCAGGTCGACGCCGTCGCGGGTGGCCTGCTCGCCGATCTCGATGGCGTGGCCGCGGTGATTGGTGTGCTCGACGGTCAGCCGCACCCGACTTTCCAAAGCGTGGGCCAGTAGATCCCGGCCGGCGGCGGTCGTCGAGGTGGCGTTCGGGTTCACGATCAGGACGGCACGCACGAGCCAAGAGCCTATCGGGATCTCGGCGCGGTCCCCGCCGCTATCCGGCGGCGTCGGGGAGCAGCGGCGGGCAGACCCCCGCCGGATCGGTGGCCAGTTCGAAGTGCCACAGCTCGTTTGCGTAGATCTGGCACAGGCCGAACCGCGAGCCGTTGGTGATCAGCCACTGGTCGGCGCCTTGGCCGCCGACGTCGACAGCGGCGCCGATGACGTGCTTGGAGGCCTCCGGCGTCTGCACGTACCGGCGGGCGGCGCCGAAGCTGCCGTAGGTGGCGATGGCGTCGTCGAGCAGGCGCTGCTGAAACTCCGGCGAGCGCCACCCGGAGGTGATGGTCATCGTGATGCCCTGCGTGGCGGCTTCGTTCGCGGCGCTCTGCACCGCGGCCAGCAGGGCGGGGTCGAGCCGGCCGACGGCCGGGTTCTGCACGTCGAACGGCGTCAGGACCTGATCGTTGGTCAGCGAACCGTCGTCGCCGCCGACCGGTGGGTCCATGGCGATGGTGTTGTCGACGAGCATGATGTGGTGCGTTGTGGTCGGCGCCAGGACGCTCACACCGAGCGCGGCCGCCACGGCCACCACCAGTCCCGCGCCGGCCGTCAGACCGGTCCGCATGGACAAGCACCTTACTGAGCAGCTCTGGGCGGGCGGTCAGCCCAGGGTGATGTCCAACCGCTCGGCAAGGTCGGCCACGCTGATGCCGAACGTCTCGACCACCCGGACCGCGCCCTGGCCGGTCTTGTCGATCTCGAAGATCGCGCATTCGGTGTAGACCCGCGAGACACAGCCCAGACCGGTCAGCGGATAGGTGCACGACGGGACGAGCTTGGGGGTGCCGTCCTTGGTGAACAGATTCATCATCACGAACACACGTTTGGCGCCGATCGCCAGATCCATCGCACCGCCGACGGCGGGGATGGCGTCGGGCGCGCCGGTGTGCCAGTTGGCCAGGTCGCCGTGTTCGCTGACCTGGAACGCCCCCAGCACACAGACGTCGAGGTGCCCGCCGCGCATCATCGCGAACGAATCGGCGTGGTGGAAGTACGACGCCCCCGGCGTCTCGGTCACCGGGATCTTGCCCGCGTTGGTCAGGTCGGGGTCGATCTGGTCACCGGTGGCCACCCCGCCCATGCCGAGCATGCCGTTTTCGGTGTGCAGCACGACGCCGGCGGCGGGCGAGAGATGGTCGGCGACGAGTGTCGGCTGGCCGATGCCGAGGTTGACGTAGGAGCCGTCGGGGATGTCGCGGGCGATGACGGCGGCGAGTTCGTCGCGGTCCAGGACGCCACGGTCCAGGTGCTCCACGGTGGTTACGGTGGGCGCGCTCATGAGGCCATCGCTTTCTGGTCGGCGGACAGGTCGAGGATGCGGTCGACGAAAATGCCTGGGGTGACGATGTTTTCGGGGTCGAGGTCACCGGTTGCGACGACGTGGGACACCTCGACGACGGTGAGGTCGGCCGCGGTCGCCATGATCGGTCCGAAGTTGCGGGCGGTCTTGCGGTACAACAGGTTGCCGGCATGATCGGCGATGTGCGCGCCGATCAGTGCGACGTCACCGCGGATCGGGTACTCCAGTACGTAGTCGCGGCCGTCGATGGTGCGGGTCTCTTTGCCTTCGGCCAGCGGGGTGCCGACGCCGGTGGGGCAGAAGAAGGCGCCGATCCCCGCGCCGGCCGCGCGCATCCGCTCGGCCAGGTTGCCCTGCGGCACCACTTCGAGGTCGACCTTGCCCGCGCGGTAGAGGCCGTCGAACACATAGGAGTCGGTCTGCCGGGGAAACGAGCACACCACTTTGCTCACCCGGCCCGCCGCCAGCAGTGCGGCCAGACCGGTGTCCCCGTTGCCGGCGTTGTTGCTGACGATCGTCAGGTCGGTGGCGCCCTGGGCGATCAGCGCGTCGATCAGCACGGTCGGCATGCCGGCCATGCCGAATCCGCCGACCAGAACGGTTGCGCCGTCGGCAATTCCGGCCACCGCATCCAGAGCGGACTGGTAGATGACGGTTCGGCTCATGAGGGCGCTCCTGTCTGTGGGCCGGCTTCGGCATTGTCGTAATCGGCCAGCACGTCCTTGGCGATCCGGAAGGCCGTGTTGGCGTCCGGCACGCCGCAGTAGATGGCGGTCTGCAACAACAGTTCTTTGATCTCGTCGGTGCTCAACCCGTTGCGTCGGGCGGCCCGCAGATGCATCACCAGTTCTTCGTGATGGCCGCGCGCGACCAGCGCGGTCAGCGTGATCAACGACCGGCTGCGGCGGTCCAGCCCGGGCCGGGTCCAGATGGAGCCCCAGGCGTACCTGGTGATCAGGTCCTGAAAGTCGGCGGTGAACTCCGTGGTGGCGGCCACCGCACGGTCCACGTGCGCGTCGCCCAACACTGCGCGTCGCACCGCCATCCCGTCGGCCAGTGCGTCTGTACCCAGGTGGCCGCCGATCAGGTCCGCCACGCGGTCCGGAGCTTCGGCGGGAGCCAGATGCCCGACGCTGTCGAGCACCATCACCCGACCGTCTTTGACGCCGGTCGCGATGCGCTGCAACGACTCCGGCGGGGTGGGAACATCGTCGGCGCCGGCGATGCACAGCACCGGCGCGGTGATCTCGGAAAGCCGCGCGGTGACGTCGAACTCGGCCAGGGCGCCGCATACCGCGGCGTAACTGTGGTCGTCGGCGTCGCGCAGGGCCGCCAGCAGGGCGGCGCTGATATCGGGCTCGCGGTCAGGGAACCCAGGGGCGAACCAGCGCTGCGGTGTCGCGGCGAGCAACGCCTCGGTGCCCGACGAGCGCACGGTGTCCGCGCGGGTCTGCCAGTCGGTGGGGGTACCGATGGCCGCGCCGGTACACAGCAGGGTGGTGGCGCTGACCCGCTGCGGCGCGTCCAACAGCAGCTGCAGTCCGACGCACCCACCGACGGAGTCGCCGGCGTAGTGGAATCCCGCGCCGGGGCTGAGTTGGTCGACCAGTGCCAGCACCCCGGCGGCCAGGTCGGCGATGGTGAACGATGTGGCGGCGGGTGCCCCGCCGTGCCCGGGCAGCTCCCACGCGACCACCCGGAAGCGGTCGGCCAGCCGGCGGGCGGCGGGGCCCCACAGCGTGCGCGCGGAGGTGCCGAGTGACGGGCCGAGCAGCAGCAGCGGCGCACTGTGCGGTCCGCCGAAGTCGGTGCCGGTCAGAGGTCCGAGGTTCATTGAGTGTCCTTCAGATGGTGACGGGCCCGCTGGAGCACCGCGTCGACCAGCTGGTCGGCGGCGCCCAGATAGGTCGAAGCCGGTGTGCGGCCGGTCAATTCGCTCATCGCTCGCTGTTCGGCCAGTAGCCCGTCGACGGCGGCGAGGTTGGCGGCCGCCCGGTCGGTGTGGAAGCGCAGACCGTGCAGCAGGTCGCTGGCCTGAGCGGCGGCCACCACGGTCCGGCGGGCCAGCGTGCGCAGGGTCGCCCACTCGGCGTGCCAGCCGCCGTCGGAGCGCTCGTCGACGCTGACCGCCGAGGCGGCGTGCAGGGTGGCGCCCAGCGGGGCTGCGGTCAGTGCGGTGCGGCGGAGCAGGACCGACAGCACGGGGTTGCTCTTGTGCGGCATGGTCGACGAGCCGCCGCCGCGGCCTTCGGTGAACTCGCCGATCTCGGCTCGGCTGCCTGTTGCGATATCGGTGGCGAGATACCCCCAGGCGTCGCAGCAGGTGACCAGGGCGTCGCCGGCGCGGGTGATGGTCGCCCGCGAGGTGTGCCACGGGGTGGCCGGGGCCAGCCGCAGCGCGGCAGCCAGGGACTCGGTGAGTTGCAGTGCGGCCGTTGGTGATCCGGTCAGTTCGGTGGCGGCGGCCATGGTGCCTGCCGCACCGCCGGCCTGCACCGGCAACGGGGGCAGTGCGCCGAGGGTGTCGGCGGCGTCGAGGGTGGCGGTCAGCCAGCCGGCGAACTTCATACCTGCCGTGCTCGGCAACGCCGGCTGGGTCAGGGTGCGGGCGAGCATCGGGGCGTCGCGGTGTATCTCGGCGAGGTCGATGAGCAGGGCCACCTGGGTGGTGAGTTGCGTGCTCACGGTCTCCAGTGCGGTGCGCAGGCACAGCAACAGTGCGGTGTCCAGGACGTCCTGGCTGGTCAGACCGCGGTGCAGCCAGCGCGCGGCCACCTCGGGTGCGCGGTCGCGCAGCAGGGCCACCACTGCGATCACCGGGTTGCCGTCCTGTTCGGCGCCGTCGGCGA
>JBEVHL010000128.1:0-18198 GCA_040511255.1 Mycobacterium sp.
TGGATTCGACCACGAGAGGCGCCTTTACAAGCATGTTGAATCGTTTCGCCACCCTGGCTGCAGTTTGCATGTTGACCCCGGTCGCGGTGGCGCCGTTGGCGTTGGCCGATCCGCCGCCGCCGGACCCCGCCGTGCAGCCGGTGGTCGACGCGGGCCCGCCGCCGGACACCGGTGCCGTGCCGTCTGCAGCTCCCGGGGTGTTGACCACCCCCGACGGCTGGACCGTGACCGTGGCCGGAGCCAACGAAAGTCAGTTGCCGGTGGCGCCGTTGACCACCGCCATCTCGTCGCGCGAGTACCTCGTCGGCGGCACCTTCACCGGAAAGGTCAGCGGTGCGGGCAGCACGAAACTGGCCGGCGGTTCGTTGGAAGCCGGAGTGCAGATCGGTTGCGGCATCGTCTCCGACGAAGAGGAAATCAACCCGGGCGCCAGCTTCACGCCGGGTATCGGCATCCCCTTCACCGGTGGAAACAGCCCCACCTTCGGCACCGGCATCAGCCTCCAGGGAAAGGTCTACCTCAAGCCGGGAACCGTGAATATCGTTCCGCTGGACAAGAAGTCGTTCAAGGGCACCGGCACCCGGATCACCATCACCGGTGTTCGGGTCAAGTTCGACCAGTGCGCCGGGCAGTCGTTCATCCGTAGCTACGCCACGCTGACCAGCTCCACCGACAACACCGATGACGTCATCACCTACCTGGGTGTCACCAAGGCCGTTTAACACCGAACATTTCTGCACTGCGTGGCTGAGCCGGCCTGGTCGGCTCAGTCACGCTTTTTTGTCTCGTGCGCGTGTGCAGCTGTGCTCGCCGGCGCTGACTCCCTGAGCGGCACAGAACCATGACCGCGCCTCGGCGCCGGAATCGGGTGCGCGGCGGTCGTCCTCACGCTGCGCCGCCCGTGCCGCCCGTGCCGCCCGTGCGGACCACGCGTTCTCCGCGACCGGATATGGGGCTGGTAAACCCCTGTGTGCACCACCGGCCAGCGCTTTTTACCGACCATTTTTGGGCATTCGCAGAGGTGCCGGAATTTGTCAATATTTGACAGCCAACTGACAGGAATTCGGGCGAATTAGAAAATGCTCATTGGATTGCCATGTGGCGTTGATTGTTGGCGTCCAGTTCACCATTTGGCAACCCGGCCCGTCCATGATTCGACGCGACAGATCCCTTGGATTCCTTGGATTCGGACGACTAATCAATTGTCGATGGATCCCGTTGGATTCGACCACGAGAGGCGCCTTTACAAGCATGTTGAATCGTTTCGCCACCCTGGCTGCAGTTTGCATGTTGACCCCGGTCGCGGTGGCGCCGTTGGCGTTGGCCGATCCGCCGCCGCCGGACCCCGCTGTGCAGCCGGTCGTGGACGCGGGCCCGCCGCCGGACAACGGCATCGTCGCGTCCTCGGAGCCGGGCGTGGTGACCACTCCCGACGGCTGGGTCCTGACTGTGGCCGCCAAAGACGAGACCGAGTTGCCGGTCGCGCCGTTGACCACCGCCATCTCGTCGCGCGAGTACCTCGTCGGTGGCACCTTCACCGGAACCGTCGGCGGCTCCGGTAAGACCACCCTGGCCGGCGGTGTCCTGGAGGCCGGTTACCAGATCGGTTGCGGTATCGAACTCGGCCAGGTCCGGCTCATCGGCTCGGTCGGCATCGGCACCTCGGGCTCGAACATCACCGGCGGCCTGATCCCCACCGGCATCAACTTCCCGATCTCGGGCACGTTGGAAATCCACCTCAAGCCGGGTTCGGTGACCAACGTGTCGGTGGACAAGAAGACCTTCAAGGCGGCGCCTGCTCGCGTCACCCTCAAGGACGTGCACATCAAGCTCGACGGTTGCGCGGGTCAGTCGTTCCTGCGGTCCTACGCGACGCTGACCAGTTCGACCACCGACACCGATGACGTCGTCGCCTACTACGGCGTCACCAAGAGCGTCTGAGCTCAGGCAAAGGAGACTTCCATCCATGAGTAGCCGAGACGGCAAGATGCTCGCCAACGTGATCGTGGCTGGATGTCTCGCGTTCGGCGTGGCGGTCGCCTCTGCGGCGACCGCCGCCGCCGACGATGGTCCGCCGCCGGATCCGGCGCTGCTGGTCGATCCGGCGGTCCCCGCACCGCCGCCTCCGCCACCGGCGGGGCCGTCGATTCCGGTGCTCGGTGCGCCGCTGGGGCCGGAGGGTTTCAACATCCTGGCCCAGAGTGGCGTGCCGGCCGCCCCGGGTGCGTTGGGCACGCCCGCCACACTCGACACCAGCCCGCAGGCCTTGCTCGGACAGAACGTCGCCCCGGCCGCGCCGGGCCAGGGCGTCCCGGGGGCGCCGGTCAATCTCGACCCCCTCAACAACGCCTACGTGATGCCGCAGAACGAAAAGCCCGCGGCGCCAGGTCAGGGTTCGCAGGTCGGGGTGGCGCCGGGCGAAGAGAACGATCATCTCGGCCGGGTCGACTATCTGAAGCAGTGGCACGACTTGTACAAGAACGGCAACCTGAAGGGCTCGCTGCTCGGTCAGGCACCTCAGCAGCAGCTCGGCGAACCGTTGCCGGGGACCGCGCCCGCGCCGGGGACCAACATCCCGCCGGGGCTGGTGCAGTTCCTGCCTGATCCTGCTGCGCCTGCTGATCCGGCCGCACCCGCCCCAGTTCCACCGCTTGTTCCGGTGCCGCCGCCGGCTGGTTAAGTACTGTTTGCTGAAAAGTTGTACGACGAAACTAACTGCGCGGATTTGATAGCGGCTTTTCAGCTGTGAACTGCTGCTCGTGACATTAACCCTGAGCGAAGATCTGGCAAATAACTCTGCAAGAGATATTTGCTGAAGTAAATTCAACTCAACCCCGTCGACTCATATTTTAGGAGCTTCTTGTGAGGTCCAACGTGTTGCAACCGGCCGCTGTGGCGCTGGCTGCCGCCTGCATCGCCGTACCCCTCTGTGTCCCGGCTGCTCAGGTTGCTGCCAAGGACGCCGCCCCTGTTCTGGAGCAGCACAGCGCGGCGCTGCCCGTCTCTCTCCCCGTCACGCTGTCCGCCAGCACGACGGATCTGCTTGGCTCGCTTGGTCTTCCGTTGGAAGCGGCCCTGTGGATCCTCGCCGCCAACCCCACCGGCGCCACCCCGGCAGCCACCAATGTGCCGCCGCTGCCCGCGTCGCTGGCCGCGCTGACCCCGTACGCCTCGGTGTACACGGTGCTCAACGCCGCGATCAAGATCGTCAGCGCGCCCGCCGCGGACATCACCACCGGGCAGTGGGACAAGGCCGGCGCCGATGCCCAGGCTGCCATCACCGCATTTCAGGCCGTGTGGTCGAACTTCCCCACGTCGGTGACTGCCACCATCCAGTACGTCATGGACGCGCTCGCCGGGGCGATGGCCGCTCCGGCGACCCTGGCGAAAGCGACGGACTCCACCGCGACGGTGACCGCACTGGCGCAGGCTCCGGCCGCTGCGCCGGGTGTGTCGGGCGTGCTGGACGCCGCGAGCCTCCTGGTCAAGGTTCCGCTGTGGCTCACGGCCGCGAATCCGACCGGGGCCACCCCGGCAGCGACCAATGTGCCGCCGCTGCCCGCTTCGCTGGCTGCGCTCACGCCGTACGCCTCGGTGTTCACCGTGCTCAATGCGGCGATCAAGATCGTCAGTGCGCCCGCCACCGATCTCACCACCGGACAGTGGGACAAGATCATCGCGGACACCCAGTCGGCGTTCACCGCCTTCCAGACGGTGGCGGGGAACTTCCCGACGACGGTGGCGGCGACGTTGCAGTACGCGTCCGACCAGATCGCCGCCGACCTCGGCGGCGCGCCGGCGACCGTGGCGGCAACGCCGGCGGTGCAGCGGCTCGCCATCGCGTCGACGGCCGCCGACACCGACACCGACACCACTGTCGATACTGACACGGTGGTCGCCACCAAGACGGCGTCACCGAAGACGCTCAAGGCGGCTGCGGCCGAGACGCCCAAACCGCACGTGGGCTTCCTCAAGAAACTGCAGAGCGCAGTCGACAGCGAGGTCGGCGGTGGCAAGGTCGCGGTGTCCGCACCCCAGACGGCCAAGGGCGACGACAGCCCCCAGAGTGGCGGTGCGGGCGCGCCCAGCACCGGCACCTCGACCGGTGGAAAGCACCGCGCGACAACGAAACCCGCGTCGCGGACCAGCGACGCGAAGTCGTCGGCGTCCGCCGGCGCGAAGTAACTCAAGGCGAACGCCAGCGCCTGGCTTCGGCTAGGCGCTGGCTTCCCACTTGTCGCGGACCGTCTGTAGGCCGGCGTCGGTGAGCGAACCGAACAGCCGCACCCGCGCCATTCCGCCGTCGGGATAGATGTCGAGTCGGGCGTCGGTGACCGGGCGGTCGCTGTCGATCAGGAAACGGTGCCTGGTGTCGGGCTGCAGGTCGATCGTCGGCAGCAGCTCGAACCAGGCGCCGTCACCGTCACGGCCGGACAGCTTGGCCGCCCCCGGCGCATTGCCGACGAAATAGGACGTGTCCAGTTCGGCGGCGTTGATGGTGCCCTGGCTCGCGAGATGTATCTGCACCCAGTCGTTTCCGGTGTCCCGGCGTCGGGACGTCTCCCAACCTTCGCCCATCGTCCGCGCGTTACCGGGCAGCAGCAGGTTGTTGGGCGAACCGTAGAACATGTTGGAACAGGCGGTGATTCGGCCGCCGTTCTCCAGGGCGGCCAGATCCAGCGTCATCCCCTCGGCGAACTTCGGGTCGAGCAGGCCTTCGCCGTGCACCCGGAACCGGGCCACTCCACCGTCGGGGTAGATCGACAGCCGCACGTGAGTCCAGCGCGACGACGAGCTGACCTTGAACGGGTTGCGGGTATCGCCGTTGACCGCGCTGCGCTCGACGATGGTGGTCCAGTCGGCCTGCTCGATCAGCTCGGCCACCGACGGATAGCCGGCGATGTGGGCTGCCTCCACCGAGATCTGCGGCGGGTAATTACCGGTGAACCAGGCGGTGTCGACGACGACGCCGCGCACGATTCCGGGTACGCCCAGCCGCACGATGGCACTGTCGCAGGCATCAGCACCAGCCCCGCGGCGGCGCCGGGTCTCCCAGCCGTCGTAGATCTGCCCTTTGTGCCCGAACGTCGCGGGCCGGAATTCGGCGGGCGCCGGCTTGATCAGGTTCTCCCGCTCGGCGAACAGGTCGTCATTCGCCCACACCACGGCGCCACCGGCCGGACGTGCCGCCAGGTCGGGCAGGGACAGAAAATGCGATTGCGACTGCGAAGCCGGTCCGGTTGGTGCTGTGCTCACCGGGATGAGCCTATCGGGACCGGATCGTCGGCCCCGACTCACCAGTTCTGGTAGCCGCCTTCAGGTCCCAGCATCCGCTCCAGCCGCGTCCGGTTGATCTTGGCCAGCTCGTTGCGCACCACTTTGCGTTCCGTCTCCAGGCTGTGGTGCAGACGCTCGTCGATGGCGGTCAGCACATCCGCGGTACCGAGGCCGCCGATGTACATGACGAACCGAAAGCCGAACTGATCCAGATAGGTGCCGGCGGCGGTCCAGAGTTCAGCCATCACCGTGGCGTCGTCGTCCCATAGCGCGCACTGTTCGGCCTGGGATTTCTCGCTGCGCGGACGGCGACCGACGTCCGGGCAGCCCTCCAGGATCAGGTCGATGCATTCCTCGTGAAGTTCGAACAGCAACGCATCCGCACGGCGAAACAGGGCGTCGTGGTCCGCGTAGGGTCGGCTGCGCACCAGGTCACGGGCCAGCACCAGACTGTTGCAGCACTCGTAGAGTGCGTGCAGGGCTTTCCGCTCTGGCATCGCGTTGAACGCGGCCAGGCCGATCCCCTGATGCAGCAGCACACCGCAATGATCGAAGTCGTAAACCACGAACGCGTTACCACGTGTTACGGCAGCGCTAAATCTGCCGAGGAGCGCCGCAGGTCAGTGCTGCGGGTGCGGGACGAAACGCTCCTGCGAGCGGATCACTTCGGCCTCGGCTTCCTCGCGGCCCACCCAGTCAGCGGCCTTGACGAACTTGCCGGGCTCCAGGTCCTTGTAATGCATGAAGAAATGCTTGATCGAGTCGAGCTCCTCGCTCGGCACGTCGCCGAGGTCCTGGATATGGTCCCAGCGCTTGTCGCCTGCGGGCACGCACAGCACCTTGTCGTCGCCACCGGCCTCGTCGACCATCTTGAACATCGCGACGGGGCGGGCCTCGATCAGCACGCCGGGGAACACCGACAGCGGCAGCAGCACCAGCGCATCCAGCGGGTCGCCGTCCTCGCCGAGGGTGTTCTCGATGAAGCCGTAGTCCGCCGGGTAGGCCATCGGGGTGTACAGGTAGCGGTCCAGCTTGACGCGACCGGTCTCGTGGTCGACCTCGTACTTGTTGCGTTGACCCTTCGGGATCTCGATGGTCACGTCGAATTCCACGGGCGCTGCTCCTTGGCTTTGGTCTGGCATATCAGTCTGAGGTCGTCGGGGGAAACCATAGTGGAGCGTTACCCTGCAGTGGGAACCCGTCATCCCTTCAAGATGTCCCTTCAAGATGTCGTCTCGTACGGCCCAGCGCTTCCGCCCAGTCAGGAGAGCCATGCATCCCACGCGGTGGCGGCGCTCCACGCATCTGCTGGTCGGGATCGTGGTGCTGGCCCTGGTCGGCGCGGCCGTGACGGTGGCGGCTCTGGTGACTGGCTCGCACCGCACCAGCCAGGCGCAGTCGTTGCCGGTTCCGACGCCGGTGACCGCCGATCCCGCCGTGGTTCCGGTGGCCGACGAAGCGCCTGCGCCGACGTCGGACGGCCTGCTCCAGACGCTGGCCGCACCCTTGGCCGACCCCAACCTCGGGGCGCTGACGGGCCGCGTCACCGACGCCAAGACCGGCAAACAGCTGTGGGAGCAGGGCGACACCATCCCGATGCAACCGGCGTCCACCAACAAGGTGCTGACGACGTCGGCGGCCCTGCTGACCTTGGACCGCGACGCCAGGATCACCACCCGCGTGGTGGCCTCCGCACAGCCCGGCGTCGTCGTCCTGGTCGGCGGGGGAGATCCGACCCTGTCCGCGGCGCCACCCGGGCAGGACACCTGGTACCGCGGCGCCGCCCGCATCAGCGACCTCGCCGATCAGGTGCGTCGCAGCGGCACCCGGGTGACCGGCGTGCAGGTGGACACGTCGCTGTACAGCGGACCGGAGCTGGCTCCCGGCTGGGACCCCGCCGATATCGACGGCGGCGACATGGCCCCGATGGAGTCGGTGATGCTCGACGCGGGCCGCATCCAGCCCACCACGCCCGACTCGGCCCGCTCTCTGACGCCTGCACTTGATGCCGGCCGGGCGTTGGCGGTGGCGTTGCGCGTCGATCCCGCGACGGTGACGACAGTTCCCGGACCGCCTTCCGGTAAGGAGCTGGCCTCGGTCCAGTCCGCGCCGCTGATCGAACGGCTGCGCCAGATGATGGCCGATTCCGACAACGTGATGGCCGAAGGCATCGCCCGTGAGGTGGCGCAGGCGACACAACATCCGCTGAGTTTCGCCGGGGCGGTCGACGCCGTCACCCAGCGGTTGTCGGCCGCCGACGTCGACCTGAGCGGCGCGACTCTGCTGGATTCCAGCGGGCTGTCGATCGATGACCGGCTGACCGCGACCACCCTCGACGAGGTGGTCGGTGAAGCCGCAGGCCCCGATCAGCCCAAGCTGCGCCCCCTGCTGGATCTGCTGCCGATCGCAGGCGGCAGCGGCACGCTGTCCAACCGGTTCCTCGACCCGCAGGCCGGCCAGGGCGCGGCGGGCTGGCTGCGGGCCAAGACGGGCTCACTGACGGGCACCAATGCACTGGCCGGGGTGGTCACCGACTCCGGCGGGCGGGTGCTGACGTTCGCGTTCATCTCCAACAACGCGGGCCCGACGGGCCGGCTGGCGATCGATGCGCTGGCCGCCACGCTGCGCACCTGCGGGTGCGGCTCATGACCGCCGAATCCAACCCCAACGAGGCGACCATCGGCGAGGCCGTCGACTGGAACTTCGCCGCCGACATCGGCGGCCGATTGGCCCGGCCCGCGCCCCCGGCCACCGAGTACACCCGCAAGCAAGCCATCGAAGAGCTGTTGGCGTCGTCCAAGTCGGCCGAGCCGCCCGTGCGGGACGTCACCAGGATGGCCACCTCGGGACCGGTGCCCGAAGCCCGCGTCATCGATCGACAGGAATGGATCCGCGCTGCGACGCAGTCGATGCAGGCGATGATGGGCGGGTCCGGGGAATCCGACGGGGCCAGCGGCCTGGCGGGCAAGGCCAAGGAATTCATCACGGGCCGGGTGACGGGTGCTCAGACGGGCGCGGTGTTGGCGTTCGTCTCCTCCGGCATCCTCGGCCAATACGACCCGTTCGGGGTGCCCGGCGGTGTGCTGCTGCTGGTGTACCCGAACGTGATCGCCATCGAGCGCCAACTGCGAGTCAGTCCGACCGATTTCCGGTTGTGGGTATGCCTGCACGAGGTGACCCACCGCGTGCAGTTCACCGCGAATCCCTGGTTGGCTCAACACATGTCGAGCGCGCTCGCGGTGCTCACCCAGGACGCCGGTGAGGACATCGCCTCCGTCGCGGGCCGACTGGGCACCTTGGTCCGTGACCGGCGCAACGGCGTGGAGGACGGACCGAATTCGGCCGGCATCCTCGGGTTGATGCGGGCCATGCAGTCCGAACCGCAGCGCAAGGCGCTCGACCAACTGCTGGTGCTCGGCACCTTGCTGGAGGGCCACGCCGATCATGTGATGGACGCGGTGGGCCCGAAGGTGGTGCCGACAGTGGCCACCATCAGGCGCCGGTTCGAAGAACGCCGGGAACGCAAACAGCCACCGATTCAGCGCCTGCTGCGCGCCCTGCTGGGTGTCGACGCCAAGCTTTCTCAGTACACCCGGGGTAAGAAGTTCGTCGACCACGTGGTCGGCCGGGTGGGGATGGACCGGTTCAACGTCGTCTGGACCAGCCCGGATACGTTGCCGCTGCCGGAGGAGATCGACGAACCGCAGCGCTGGATCGACCGGGTGCTCTGAATCGGGTGCATCAAATCACCTCTGCGGTAACGACTTTCGCGAAGACCCACATGCCCGACGCTGGGCACTGGTGTGTCGCGCTGTCCGGCGGCCCCGACTCGCTCGCGCTCGCTGCGGCGGCGGTGAGGGTGCTGCCGACCACCGCGCTGATCGTCGACCACCAACTTCAGCCGGACTCGGCCGACGTGGCGGACCAGGCCCGTCGCACGGCCCTCGAGCTCGGCTGCGTCGACGCGAAAGTTCTTGCGGTGCAAGTAGGTACCGCGGGCGGGCCCGAATCTGCCGCCCGCACAGCGCGTTACGCCGCACTCGACGAAGCCCGCAATGACGCGCCCGTGTTGATCGGTCACACCCTCGACGACCAGGCCGAGACCGTGCTGCTTGGCCTGGGGCGCGGCTCGGGCCCGCGGTCCATCGCCGGTAGCAAGCCGTATGACCCGCCGTGGGGCAGGCCGCTGCTGCAGATCCGCCGCGCCGAGACCCTGGCGGCATGCGCCGAACTGGGACTGACCCCGTGGCACGACCCGCACAACACCGACCCCAGGTTCACCCGGGTCCGGCTGCGCACCGAAGTGCTGCCGCTGCTCGAGGAGGTGCTCGGCGGCGGGGTGGCCCAAGCGCTGGCCCGGACCGCGGTCGCACTGCAGGAAGACGGCGACGTCTTGGACACGCTGGCGGCCGAGTCGGTCGACGACACCAGCGCCGCCACGCTGGATGTCGCGGTGCTCAAACTGCTGCCCGCCGCGGTCCGGCGCAGGGTGATCCGGGCCTGGCTGCTGTCCGCCGGTGCCATCGGACTGACCGACCGACAGCTGCGGGCCATCGACGCGCTGGTCACCGACTGGCGCGGCCAGGGTGGGGTTGCCGTCGGTGCGGGGCTGGTCCGCCAGCGGGTGTTCGTCGAGCGCAAGCAGGGCGCGTTGACCTTGCGTAGCGAGCCGGTCTGACGTTCGGTCGGCTCTGGCCGTGCCCCGCTGGTTCTTCTCGACACGGCGTGGCACGCTGTGCTCGTGCCAGCGCATACTGCCGAGCTGTACCCGGGTGACATCAAATCGGTCCTCTTCACCGAGGAGCAGATTCAGACCAGAACCGGCGAGCTCGCTCAGCTGGTCGCCGAGGATTACCGCACCAGCGGTGGCGACCAGGATCTGCTGCTGGTCACCGTGCTCAAGGGCGCCGTCATGTTCGTGACCGACCTGGCCAGGGCCATTCCGCTGCCCGTGCAGTTGGAGTTCATGGCCGTCAGCTCCTACGGCTCGTCGACGTCGTCCTCGGGCGTCGTGCGGATCCTCAAGGACCTGGACCGCGATATCAACGACCGCGACGTGCTGATCGTCGAAGACATCGTCGACTCCGGCCTTACGCTGTCGTGGCTGCTGCGCAACCTCGCCACCCGCCACCCGCGGTCGCTGTCTGTCTGCACGCTGCTACGCAAACCGGATGCGGTACGCACCGACGTCGAGATCGAATACGTCGGCTTCGACATTCCGAATGAATTCGTCGTCGGCTACGGACTGGATTACGCCGAGCGGTATCGCGATCTGCCCTACATCGGCACCCTGGAACCGAAGGTCTACACGGAGTAGCCCGCATGACCCGTACTGCGCTGCGCATCTGCCCGCTGTGTGAAGCCACCTGCGGGCTGACCCTGACCGTCGACGACGTCCTCGGCCGGGTGACCGCGGCCCGGGGTGACCGCGACGACGTCTTCAGCGCCGGGTTCATCTGCCCCAAAGGCGCCAGCTTCGCCGAACTCGACGACGACCCCGATCGGTTGACCCGGCCGATGGTCCGGCGCGACGGCGTGTTCACCGAGGTCAGCTGGGCCGAGGCGTTCGCGGCGGTGGCCGACGGCCTCGGTGCCGTGCTCGCCGAACACGGCGGCCGCTCCGTCGGTGTCTACGTCGGCAACCCGAACGCGCACACCGTCGCCGGTGCGCTCTACGCCCCGCTGGTGTCCCGGGCGCTGGGCACCCGCAACGTGTTCACCGCCAGCACGCTGGACCAGATGCCCAAACAGGTCGCCCAGGGCTACCTGTACGGCAATCCGTTCGCGTTCACCGTGCCGGATCTGGACCGGACCGATCACCTGGTCATCATCGGCGCCAACCCGCTGGTCTCCAACGGCAGCTTGGCCACCGCCGCTGATTTCGGCGGCAAGCTGAAGGCGCTGCGTCGACGCGGCGGCCGGCTGACCGTGATCGACCCGAGCCGCACCCGGACCGCGCAGCTGGCCGACCGCCATCTGGCGCCGCGGCCCGGAACCGATGCCGCGCTGCTGTTCGCCGTCGTGCACGTCCTGTTCGACGAGGCGCTGGTGGTCGACGACCTCGACGGTGTCCTCGGCGTCGAGGAGGTCAGGGAGCTGGCCGCCGAGTTCGCCCCGGAGGCGGTGGAAGCCCACTGCGGTGTCGCCGCCCAGGACATCAGGGAGCTGGCTCGCGAGATCGCGGCCGCGCCGACGGCGGTGGTGTACGGCCGGATCGGCACGTCGACCGTCGAGTTCGGCACGTTGGGCAGCTGGCTGCTGGACGTGGTCAACATCTTGACCGGCAATCTGGACTCACCGGGTGGGGCGATGTTCCCGCTGCCGCCCGCAGGCCCGGCACCGCGGCCGGCGCGGCCGGGACGCGGGTTCAGCACCGGACGCTGGCACAGCCGGGTGTCCGGTTACCCCGAGGCCGCCTCCGAGCTGCCCGCGGCGGCACTGGCCGAAGAAATCGACACACCCGGCGAGGGTCAACTCAAAGCACTCATCACCATCGCGGGCAATCCCGTGCTGTCGGCGCCGGACGGGGAGCGTCTGTCGCGGGCCCTGGACGGCATCGGCTTCATGCTGAGCGTCGACCCGTATCTCAACGAGACCACCGTGCACGCGGACGTCATCCTGCCGCCGCCACCGCCGTCACAGAGCCCGCATTTCGACTTCCTGCTGTCCAACGTGGCGGTCCGCGACACCGCCCGCTATTCGCCGCCTGTGCTGCCGCTTCCCGACGGCAGGCCCGGCGAGTGGGAGATCCTGTCGAAGATCGCGCTGATCGTCTACGGCGCCGGACCGGACGCGGACCCCGCCCTGGCCGACCAGCAGGTGATCGCCGCGACGCTGGCCAAGGAGACCGCCGACCCGGATTCCCCGGTGGCCGGCCGCGATGTCGACGAACTCGTCGCGATGCTGTCGCCGGGGCCGGGCTACGAACGCCGGCTCGACCTGATGTTGCGGCTCGGACCGTACGGCGACGCCTTCGGCGACAGACCCGACGGGCTCACCCTGGCCGCGGTGAAGGCGGCGCCGCACGGCATCGACTTCGGGCCGTTGCGCCCTCGACTGCCGGAAGTGCTCCGAACCCCTTCCGGGAAGGTCGAATTGGCGCCCGCGGCACTGGTGGCCGACGTGGCGCGGCTACGGAATTCGCTGAGCCGCGACCCCGGTGGGCTGGTGCTGATCGGCCGTCGGCACCTGCGCTCGAACAACAGCTGGATGCACAACCTGCCTGCGTTGGCCGGCGGCAGCAACCGCTGCACGCTGCAGATCCACCCCGACGATGCCAGCCGGCTCGGGCTGACCGAGACGGCGGTGGTGAAAGGCCCGGGCGGGGAGTTGACCGTGCCGGTCGAGATCACCTCGGGCATCCGGCCGGGCGTGGTGTCGCTGCCACACGGCTGGGGGCACGGCCAGGTCGGCACCCAACTGGGCGTGGCTGCCACGCAGCCCGGGGTGAACGTCAATCAGCTCAACGACGGGACGTTCCTGGACCCGCTGTCGGGCACCGCGGTGCTCAACGGCCTGCCGGTCGAGGTGTCTGCGGCGCGTTAGCCGACCTAGCCGAGCTCCCAGGCCACCGTCACCGAGAAGCTGACGGTCTGCTGCCCGGGGGACAGGGGCACCTCGGTCGCCATCGCCCGCTGCATCGGGATCGGTGGGGGCGGTCCGCTGTTATCGGCTACTTCGGAAATCGTGAGCACCTTGCCGAGGTTGAGCCCGGACAGCTGGGCGTACTGCTGGGCGCGGTCCTTGGCGTCGTTGAAAGCCCTGGTTCGCGCGTCCTTGACCAGCTGCGAGTCGTCGTTGATCGAATAGTTGACCGAGTTGATCCTGGTGGCGTCGCCGCCGGTGGTGACGATCAGCGCCAGTACCCGCGAGGCCTGGCTGAGGTCCCGGATCTTGACGTCGATGGTGTTGCTGGCCTGGTAGCCGGTGATGGTGCTGGCGCCGTCGGGTCCGTACTGCGGCTGCAGGCTGACGCCGGTGGTGCTGATGTCCTTCTTGTCGATGCCCGCGCCGGTGAGTGCGTCGATGACGGCCTGCTGCCGCTCGTTGGTGGCGTTCATCGCGGTGGTGACGTCGTTGGCGACGAAGCTGATCGCGCTGTTGGCGGTCAGGGTGTCCGGGGTGCCCTCGACCTTGCCGGAACCGACGACGGTGACCTGGCGGGGGTTTTCCCCCGGCGGCGGTGCCGATTGCGCGTCGCACGCGGACAGTGCCGTGACCACCAGACCGGCCAGCAGGGCGAGGGACAGGCGGCGCAGCATTCGGATACTCCCGGCGTTGGGCATGCCAGGCACCCTAGCGGCTCGGGCATGCTCAGACGAGAACCAACGCGTGGTCCTGTCGGGGTCCACTCAGCCAGGGCTGGCGCCCGCAACCCAGTCACTCAGGAGTCGGTTGAACCGCTGCGGTTCCTCCCACATCGGACAGTGACCGCTCTCGTCGAAGATGTGCAGTTCGGCGTTCGGCAGTCTCTCGCTAAGCCATTGCCCGGAAGCAAGTTTGACGACTTTCTCGTCGACACCCCAGACCAGGAGATGTGGCACTTCCAGACCGGTGGTGAAATCCCGGTAGTCCCGCAGGGTCTGGTCGGCGAGGATGACCGAACCGACGTTGGCCCCGATCTTCGCGATCTCGGTGATGAACGCCTGGACCTGCTCGTCGGGCAGCGCGTTCTTGAACATGTCCGGAACGAATTCGCCGAAGAAGCCGGTGAAATCGGTTTGCAGCGCTTCGAGGTAGTCGCTGAGGTCGGCCACCGTCGCGATGCCGTTCGGCCAGCCGTGGCGGGTCAGATCCGACGGTCCTTGCGAGACGATGCACAGGCGGCTCACCCGGTCGGTGCCGAACTGGGTGAGGTAATCCCACAGGACGAACGAGCCCATGGACCAGCCCACCCCGGTGACATCGTCGACGTCGAGATGTCCGAGAAGTTCGTGGATGTCGCGGGCGTACTGCGCCACCGTATTGCCGGTCTCGGCAACCGGGGAATCACCGTGGGACCGCAGATCCAGGGCGATGACGCGGTGGGCTGTGCCGAGGGCCTCGATGTTGTTCGCGAAGAACGCACTCGACATGCACACGCCGTGCACCAGCAGCAGGACCGGTCCGGAGCCGTGGTCGATGAATTTGATGACCGCGCCGTCGGCAAGCCGAAACTCCCGCTTCTGCAATGCTTCCTGGCCCGACAAGTCAGCTCCTCAGCGGTAGGAAGGTCGATGTGCCGCGACGGTCGATCACATCCGACCACAGCTGCCGACTGTCCGCTCAGCGACGCAGTCCGGCCAGGAAGTCCAGCAGGATCCGGTTGACCTCGTCGGCGCTGTCCTGCTGGATCCAGTGGCCTGCGCCCTCGATCATCTCCTGGCGGTACGCCCCGGCCGCCACCTCGCGAGCACGTTCGGGACGCATGGACGCCAGATAGAGATCTTTGGTGCCGCCGACGAACAGGGCGGGTGCGCTGGTCGTGGCGCCGGCCAGATGCTCCGTGGTCGCCCAGTTGCGGTCGTAATTGCGGTACCAGTTCAGCCCGCCGGTGAACCCGGTCCTGGTGAATTCGGCGACGTAATAGGCGAAGTCGTCGTCGCTCATCCAGTCCGGCAGTGGCCCGTCGGCGGTGCCCGTGAACAGGCCCCGCATGGTGGCGGCCGGGTCGGCGCCCATCGCGGCATCCGCGCGGCCGGGTTCCTGGAACTGCAGCATGTAGAAGTCCTCGCCGAACTTCGTCCGCCACGCCTCGGTCGGCAGGCTGCGGGCCCTCGGCACCGGCGGCACACTCAGGCCTGCGACGGCGGCGACCCGGTCGGGGTGCAGCAGGGCGGTCTGCCAGACCAGCAGCGCGCCCCAGTCGTGGCCGATGAAGACCGCCTGTTGGGCGTCGACCGTGTCGAGCAGCCCGATCAGATCGCCCGACAGCGCGTGGATGTCGTAGTCCTCGATCGCCTCCGGGCAGGTGGTGCCGCCGTAACCGCGCTGATCGGGCGCCAGTACGTGATAACCGGCGGCAGCCAGGACGGGAATTTGATAGCGCCAGGAGTGCGCCAACTCCGGAAAACCGTGCGCCAGGACGATCACCGGGTCACCGGGCGAACCGGCCTCGGTGACCCGTAACTGCACACCGTTGGTCTGCACTAACCGCTCGGTCGAGGTCCGCACCGGTCCACCAAAGCACACCGGCAAGGGGCGCGGGAACCGCTGATCGTTGGTGTAGCGGTAGCCTGAAGACTCCTCGTGCGCTCGAAAGGACCTGACCGAATACGGTCGATGCTTGATGAACCGAAAAAACGTCATCCGCACTCTCACGGTGATCGCTGTCGTGTTGCTGCTGGGTTGGTCCTTCTTCTACTTCAGTGACGACACGCGCGGCTACAAGCCTGTCGACACGTCTGTCGCAATGGCGCAGATCAACACCGACAACGTCAAGAGCGCGCAGATCGACGACCGCGAGCAACAGGTACGCCTGGAGCTCAAGAGCGGCAACGGCGACACCAGCGACTCGAACAAGATCATCACCAAGTACCCCACGGGGTATTCGGTGCCGCTGTTCGACGCCCTGAGCAGCAAGAACATCCAGACCAACACCGTGGTCAACGGCGGCAGCGTGCTGGGCTCGCTGCTGATCTACCTGTTGCCGCTGCTGCTGTTGGTCGGCCTGTTCGTGATGTTCTCCCGCATGCAGTCCGGCGGTCGGATGGGCTTTGGCTTCGGCAAATCCAAGGCCAAGCTCCTGGGCAAGGACATGCCCACCACCACCTTCGCCGACGTCGCCGGTGTCGACGAGGCGGTCGAAGAGCTCTACGAGATCAAGGACTTCCTGCAGAACCCGTCGCGCTATCAGGCGCTCGGCGCGAAGATCCCCAAGGGTGTGCTGCTGTACGGCCCGCCAGGAACCGGCAAGACCCTGCTGGCCCGCGCCGTCGCAGGTGAAGCAGGCGTACCGTTCTTCACCATCTCGGGTTCTGACTTCGTCGAAATGTTCGTCGGCGTCGGCGCCTCGCGTGTTCGCGACCTGTTCGAGCAGGCCAAACAGAACAGCCCCTGCATCATCTTCGTCGACGAGATCGACGCGGTCGGCCGACAGCGCGGTGCCGGCCTCGGCGGCGGTCACGACGAGCGGGAGCAGACCCTCAACCAGCTGCTGGTCGAGATGGACGGCTTCGGCGAGCGGGCAGGCGTCATCCTGATCGCGGCCACCAACCGGCCCGACATCCTGGACCCCGCGCTGCTGCGTCCCGGCCGGTTCGACCGGCAGATCCCGGTGTCCAGCCCCGACCTGGCCGGTCGCAAGGCCGTGCTGCGGGTGCATTCGGCGGGCAAGCCGATGGCCCCCGATGCCGATCTCGACGGCCTGGCCAAACGCACCGTCGGCATGTCCGGCGCCGACCTAGCCAACGTGATCAACGAGGCCGCGCTGCTGACCGCCCGCGAAAACGGCACCATCATCACCGCGCTCGCGATGGAAGAAGCCGTCGACCGCGTGGTCGGTGGCCCGCGCCGCAAGAGCCGGCTGATCAGCGAGCACGAGAAGAAAATCACCGCGTACCACGAGGGCGGGCACACCCTGGCCGCGTGGGCGATGCCGGACATCGAGCCGATCTACAAGGTCACCATCCTGGCCCGCGGCCGCACCGGCGGTCACGCCGTCGCCGTCCCCGAGGACGACAAGGGTCTGATGACCCGCTCGGAGATGATCGCCCGCCTGGTGTTCGCGATGGGTGGCCGTGCCGCCGAGGAACTGGTGTTCCGCGAGCCCACCACCGGTGCGTCGTCCGATATCGAGCAGGCCACCAAGATCGCCCGCGCGATGGTCACCGAATACGGCATGAGCTCCAAGCTGGGTGCGGTCAAATACGGCACCGAGCACGGCGATCCGTTCCTGGGCCGCTCGATGGGTACGCAGTCCGACTACTCCCATGAGGTCGCCCGCGAGATCGACGAAGAGGTGCGCAAGCTGATCGAAGCGGCGCACACCGAAGCGTGGGACATCCTCACCGAATACCGCGACGTGCTCGACGTGCTGGCCGGGGAGCTCCTGGAAAAGGAAACCCTGCACCGCGCCGAGCTGAACGCGATCTTCGCCGACGTGAAGAAGCGCAAGCGCCTGCCGGTGTTCGACGATTTCGGTGGCCGGGTCCCCTCGGACAAGCCGCCCATCAAGACTCCGGGCGAGCTGGCCATCGAGCGTGGCGAGGAATGGCCGCAGCCCGTCCCCGAGCCGGCGTTCAAGACCGCCATCGCCGAAGCCACCCGGAAGGCAAATGCCAACGGCGCCAACGGTTCCAACGGAGCCAATGGCTCGAACGGGGCCAACGGAGCCAACGGCGCGCAGCACGGGCCGGACTACGGCGCTCCGGCCGGCTGGCATGCGCCGGGCTGGCCACCGCCCCCGCAGGCACCAGGTCAACCGCCGGCCCAGCAGCCGCCGCCGGGTTACTGGTACCCGCCGCCACCCCCCGCAGGGCCTCCGTCCGGAGGCTGGGGACCGCCACAGAACTATCCGGGTCAGCCCTACCCGTATCAGCCGTATCCTCCGCAAGGCCAACCCGACGCCGGTCAGGCGCCCGGGGACAAGCCCAGCGAGGATGCAAGCCGGCCCAACCCGCCGGCCCACGGCTGATGACGAACGGAGGCTTCGATGGCGCAGCCCGACACGCGTTTGGTGGCGGCGGACGGACCGGTGGTGTTCGACCAGGAGCGTGCTGAACGCGCGGTGCGCGAGCTGCTACTGGCGATCGGGGAGGACCCCAACCGGCACGGTCTGGTCGACACCCCGGCCCGGGTTGCCCGCGCGTACAAAGAGATGTTCGCCGGGCTCTACACCGATCCCGACGAGGTGCTCAACACCACCTTCGACGAGCAGCACGACGAACTGGTGCTGATCAAGCAGATCCCGATGTACTCCACCTGCGAGCACCACCTGGTGGC
>JBEVHL010000129.1:0-15076 GCA_040511255.1 Mycobacterium sp.
TACTCGTCCAACCGGGCAGCAGCGTGGCGTCGAGTGCCATCCAAGCCGGCGGCAATGGCGGGCTCGCCCCGACGATCGGCGGGGCGGTAGCCGGCATGGTGATTCAATCCCAATGCCCTAATGCCATGACCCATCTGGCCAACGGCAATCTGGCCCCGCTGATGCAGCTACTCGGGATGAGCAACACCCTGGGGGTGCCCGGGGCGGCCGCGGTCGCTCCGCTCGCGGCGGTAGCACCTGTTGCTACTAATCCCCTGCAACTGGCCGGACTGTCCTGACGTTGCGACCGCTCTAGAGCATGCGGTCGAGCAGGTTGCCTGCCGCCAGAGTCACCAGGGATCGGTCGTTGGTGACGGCGAGGTCGAATGTCCGATCGCTGTCCCGGCACTTCGGATCGACGGAGTCTCCGTGGTCACGGGCAATCAGTGCGGTTGCGGTAGTCGGACCGAGGACGAGAACGACCCATTCGGCGCACAGGGCATCGGTGGGATCGAGGCAGACGCCGTGGATCGCTGAACCGAGCTCTTCGGGAAGGTCCTGCGCGAACACGACCACCAGCGGTGAGACGGCCGCAAGATCCTTATAACGACGCCGGGTTTCGCCGGCGAAGCGATCCGCCTGCTGCACAGCCGCGAGCACCATCGGCGGAACCAGGTCGATTCGCGCTCGGCCTTCGATGTAGCGGGACAACTCGAGCAAGGTGTTTTTGCGGACCGTGCGCACCGGTGTCGTGCCGGCGACGACATCAAACGGCGATTTGGCCGCACACCGGCGAGGCTGCTTCCTTGGCGGCAGTGACCAATCGACCGTCGGATGCTGCCCCGCCCTGAGCGCACCCGGCCTGCCGTATTTGAAACCCTGACCCAGCGTTGCGCCCAACGCCAATGCGTGTTCGGAATGCTGCGCTGTCTCGATGCCTTCGGCGAGAATGATCGCCCCGGTCCGCTGCCGGTGGGCCAGGATTGCGGACACCGTCCGCGCCTGGTCGTAGGGACGCTCGGATTGCGCCAGATTGAGGTCGAGTTTGATCACGTCGGGCGACACCACGTCCAATAGGGCAAGCGAATCAGGGTGCGCACCAACATCATCCAGAGCAATGGCAAACCCGTCGGACCGCAGTGCCGCGACCTTACGCATCAACGCGGGTGGATCGGTCAGCAAGTCGCGTTCGGTCAGTTCGAATACCAGCCGAAGATCGTGGTGACCGCGAGCCACCAGGTCGTCGTGGGCTCGACTGACGTACGGGGCACCGGGTTCGGAGTTGATGAACACCATGCTGCTGCGACCGATTCCCGCGGCGAGAGCACTCTCGATCGCCGAACGGATACAAAGCTTGTCCAGCTGACCGACTCGACCTGTGGCGGCAGCATGCGCCAGGACCGACCGCGGGTCGGGATAATCGAGCTGTGGCCACCGTGCCAGCGCTTCGAAGCCGATGATCGATTCGTCAGGTAGGGAGACGATGGGCTGAAACACGTTGCGGAGCCCGACGCCGGCGACTGCTGTGTCCAATTTCTGCGCGGCCCCGTCGACCGCTCCCTGAACGTCAGTACTGATCATCAGTTGGCCGATCGGCTGGCATCGGGCCAGCGCAAACGATCACACACTGCCTGGTCCAAACTTTGCTCGGCCTTCACAATCCCGCCCCCCGGCCTGTCGGTTGCCGTAGACACATCGTTTGATGTGAGCGATGTGCCTGGTGAGCGACTTTTCCCGCGCCACAGGTACAAAGAACTGATCAAGTATTACACACACCTGATAAGTTGCTATGAATCCATTGTTGCGCGCGTCCTCCACGAGGGCGGCCTGCTTGCCGGCAATCTCGCGGTCAGCTTGCGGGTGCGACCTCGGTGCCTGCGACCAGCTTTCGAACCGCTTGGATCTCGTCGTCCTGATAGGGCCGGCCATCCGGATAGAGAAGGTCGCTGAACCAGGTCTTCGGAGCCGTCGTGTACGGGTGGTCCCAGGAATCCCACGGCAGGTACGTCTGGGTTTTCCCAGCGAGCAGACCCCAGTTGTAAGCACCGACGTTGTGCCGCTTGGCAATTGGCAATATGCCCTCGATCGTGCTGCCCAGCGACCTGGCGAGATACTCCGTGCACAGGATCGGTCGCCCCAGCGGGGCGAGCTCGGCGATCCGCGCCTCGAACGCGGCCGGCTTGGCGTAGGAGTGAAAGGTGATCACGTCCGAGTTGTCGAGCTGGATGCCGGCGATCGGGCTCCGGCCGGAGTTGGTCCAGGCGCCTTGCCAGACGCCACTGGTCACCGGTTGTACCGGGTCGACGGCGCGCGCCCACTGGAACACCTGTGGGAGCAGCGCTGCCACCGCCTGTTGCTTGTCTGAGCGTTCGACCTTGCGATACACCCGGGCGGGGTTGTCAGGTTCGTTCCACAGGTCCCACCCCAACACGCGCTGGTCGTTACGGAACAGGCTCATGACGCCGGTGACGTAGTCGTAAAGCTGGCGCTGGTAGCCGGGGTCGTCGATACGCTCGGCGCCGGGACTCTGCACCCAGCCGGAGTTGTGCACCCCTGGGGTCGGCGCTCGCTGCGGACCGAGCTTCGGGAATGGATCCCAACACGAGTCGAAGAAGACGAAAAGCGGTTTGATGCCGTGACTCGCCGCTATTGCGACGAACTGGGCCAGCCGCGCGCTGAACCCCTGCCGGTCCTGCGTCCACAACAGGTCGTGCAGGAAGACACGCACGGTGTTGAAGCCGATCAGTCGGACCGCGCCCAGTTCGCTGTTGATGCGTTGCGGGTCATATGTGCCCGCCTGGAACATCTCGATCTGATTGATGGCGCTGGACGTGATGTAGTTGGCGCCGACGAGCCAGCCCTGCGCCTGGTACCAGGCGTTGGCCCGGTCAGCGGACCACCGCGGAGGCGCAGCAGCGCTGCGGGGCACCTGGGTCAGCGCCGCGCCAGCCGCCAGCAGCACCGGGAGCTTGAGGACGTCTCGACGGTGCACCTACGAAACCGTAGTTTGCTCCCGCAAAGACTGGCGACCTGCGTAGTGATTCGCAACCAATCAAAAACGGGATCGTTATCTTCGCCGCTCGCCAACTGCACCACCCGCCGACCGCCTGCGCGGTGCTGGGGAATGTCGCTGTAAAACCAGGAGATTCGGGACCACACATGCTCTGCGGCGCCACTAACCGGTCAGTCGGCGCCGTCCACCTGCGGAACGTGGATGGTGGCGTTTCGGCCATTGCGTTTGGCGTCGAACATCGCCCGGTCGGCGCGTTGGATGATGGTGTCGAGCAGGGCGACGGGATCGACATCTTCCTCGACGAAACTGCCGATCGGAACGCTGGTGGCGCCGACGCTGGCAGTGATCTGGCGATCAGCCGGTGCGGCGATCGCCTGCCTGACCCGGTCGGCGTTGACCTCCACTTGACCGGGTTCGCCGACGTCGACCACGACGAATTCCTCACCACCGACCCGGGCCACCAAGGCGCTGCCGCGAAGCGCAGACGTGATCCGTCGCGCGCTGCGAATCAGCACCTGGTCGCCGACGGCATGTCCGTAGGTGTCGTTGATCTCTTTGAAGCGATCCAAATCGACGGACATCACCGCGACGTCAGTCTCCTCGACGGCGGCGCCGCGCAGCAGATCATCGATGTGCAGGTGCAATCCACGCCGGTTCAGCAGCCCGGTCAGCGGATCGGTGACCGATTCGTTGGCGTCGTTGCGCAGCGACCAAATCCCAAGTTGGATCCCCAGGGGTGTCGCGACCAACGCGGCCACCGAGATGAGTGTCTGTGCCGCGACGGCAACCTGATTGGCCTGCGCCGCGTTGGCGAGCTGCACAGCGAACGCGGTAGTCGTCAAGAGTATCCATCCGGCATGACTCGCAAGCGCTTTCGGGCCGTCGAAGAACATCAGATATACCGAGATCATGCCAAAAGCGTTGAGCGCGAATAAGCCGAGCAGCCAAGCTGGCTGAACCACTGCCACCGCGGCGATCCCAATGTCAGCGGTGACGACGAATGCCAGAGACATCCTGCGCGACGGCCACGGCCGGCAACACCACAGTCCGGCCCACACGAATTGCAGTAGCGCGAACCCCAGGACGGCCACCCGCGACGCGAAGGCCTCCGCGGAGGGAAGCAGGACCGTCAGCGAAATTACCCCATCCAGCCCGGTGCCCAGACCGATCAACAGCTGGATCGGGCGGGACATCGTCCGCTTGGTGAAGTACTGCACCTGCACGATGTAGTCGACCGGATCACTCCACCAAGCGCGGATGTGATGGCCGAACACGGTCAAATTGCTCGAAGATGCTGGCAAGGCGGTGCCCCTATTTGCGGTCTCAGCAAGCGACCCGCCGTACAGCGCCCCCGACCACACAGCGCAGTAATCACTTATTTGTCAGCAGAATAACCTTTCGACGCAGTCTCCGGCACAGCTGGCCATCGCTCAACCCAGGAGTTCGGTGCTCCGCTGGTCTTCCCAGAGCGCCATCCGCGTGCGCGCTGGTTCGCCGATCGCGTCCATCACCAGCGGGATGAGCAGTTCAGTCAGCAGGAATCCGGCCGCCATGCTCTGGTAGGTGGTGCCCACGGTGCTCGACGCCGCCAGCACCACTTCGGCCTCGGGTGCGACGGGGCAGGCGAGATCGTCGGTGACGAGCAGCACGGTGGCACCAGCACGGTGCACCCGCGCAGCCAGGTCGGCGGCGCTTCGTTGATAGCGGTGATAGTCGAACACGACGACGACGTCCTTGCGGGTCATCTCGATCATCGCGCCGAGGTCGCGGCCGGTGGGATCGGCGAGCAACCGCACCCCGGGCCGCAGCTGCTCGAGGTGCGCGCCGAGATGGGCTGCCAGCAGGTGTGAGAAGCGACCGCCATGCAGGTGCAGGGGCCGGGCGGTATCCGAAAGCAGGGCCACCGACGCGTCCAGCGCTGAGGCAGGCAGCTGGGCCAGCGTCTCGGCGGCCCGTTGGTTCTGCGCCTGTGCCTGATGCAGTAGTCGGTGCAGCAGACCGTCGGCTGCGGGCGCATCAGGCAACCGGGTGATCGGGCCGTTCGACGACCTCGCCGTCAATTCGGCACGCAGCGCCACCTGAAGGTCGGTAAACCCTTCGTAACCAAGCGATTGCGCGAACCGCAGAACGGTGGGCGGACTGACCTCGGCGCGGTCCGCCAGACGGGCGGCACTGGCCAGCCCGGCGCTCGGGTAGTCGGCGAGAAGCGCCCGACCCACGCGTCGCTCAGCACGGCTGAGGGTCGGCAGCGCCGCACTGGCCCGGGCAGCCACGCTGGCCACCGCCGCCTCTCCCCCGTCGACGGCCACGCCCGTCAATCCGCCACCAGCGGCAGATGCGTCACCGTCAGATCGCACATCGCGATCGCCGTCACCGACTCCGGTTCCAGTGGTTCCCAGCCCAGGTCGCCGAAGCCCGTCGAGCCGACGACGATGATGCCCTCAGCAGGACGGGCGATGCGCAGTGAGAAGTAGTCCTCCAGGTGCTCCGCAGGCAGATCCGTGGCACTGATCTCGTCGATGTCCTCGTCGAGCAGGCGGCTGCGGGCGTGGGCGTGCACGACGACCAACTGGTCCTCGCCCAGGATGAGCGCGTTGAGGCTGGCTTCGGGATAGACCAGTCGGAGCTGGGCGACCGCACGGCGCACCGCCTCCGCGAGATTCGGTGCGGTGCGGCGGTGTTGCCGGATGATGGCGAAGTACCGCTCGCTGTCGGTGGTTCCGTGCAGGGTGGCGGCGACCGCAGGCTCAAGCAGGTCGTCCAGCAGCGCCATCGGTTTGATGGAGCCGTTGTGCGCCATTGCCAGACCATCGGCGAAGAACGGGTGAGAATTCTGCGGCTGCACTGCGAGTCCGTTTGTCGCCCAACGCAAATGGACCAAGGCAGCCGCGGACCGCAGGTCGTGGGTGGCCGCGTCGAATTCGGGGTCGGCGAGGGCGTTGCCTGCGGACACCTGGACGCGCGCGACGTCCCCCACGTGTTCGGCGTCGGCGACCCCCCAACCGTCGCCGTGAATCTTGGTCAGGGCGACGAAATCGGTCAGCACACCTTCCCCGACGGCACCGGCGATCGAGACAGGGGTGGTGGACACGACGCCCAGCAGCCGACACATGCGACCATCCTCCGTTCCACCATCTTATGAATCAATCATGACCAGTCGAATTTAAACATTCTGAAACATTCATGACATAGATTACTCGCGGGGTACCGATGGCGAAGGAGGTTCGATGCCCACGGTGAACGACGCCAGGGTGCAAGCCGACGGAAGCGATGTCTCCCGACAGATCGACGAGCTACGCGCCAAAGGCGTTGAGCTGGTGGCAGGTTCGATCACCGATCCAGCCGGTGTCACCAGGGCGAAGTACGTCCCGGTGCGCCGACTTGGCGACTTTCAGCGGTCTGGGATGGGTGTGTCACCCTCGTGGAGCGTCTTCTGCGTCGACAGCGGTATCGCCTTCACCCCGTCCATCGGCGTGGCCGGCGACCTCCGAATCCGCATCGACCCAGCCGAGGTCCATGTGATCGACGACGGCATCGCCTGGGCTCCGGGTAATCTCACCGATCAGGCAGGCGATCCGGCGCCACTGTGCCTGCGTTCCCTGCTGGCCCAGGCCGAACGGGACGCCGCCGTCCGGGGACTCACCGCCCGCATCGGCGCGGAACTCGAATGCACCATGCTCGGTCCCGACGCCGGCCCGGCCACCACCGAACCCTGGTCGCCGTACGGCATCCGCACGTCTCTGGACCGCTCGGCTTTCCTGGTCGACCTCGCCGCCACCACCGAGCGGTCCGGGCTCAGTGTCGAACAGATCCACACCGAGTACGGCCACGACCAGCTCGAGGTGTCGCTGGCCCCCACCACCCCGGTCGCCGCAGCCGACGCGGTGATTCTGACCCGGATTGTGCTCGGCCGCGTGGCCGCCCGCCACGGATTGCGAATCTCGTTCTCTCCGGTGCCCTTCGAGGGGGCAGCGGGCAACGGGGCGCACCTGCACCTGTCGCTGACCGGCGACGAGGGCCCGCTGTTTTCCGGCGGCGCAGGGCCGCACGGCATCCGACCCGCCGGCGGGTCGGCCATCGCGGGTGTGATTGACACGCTGCCGGACTTCATCGGTGTCTACGCAGGCTCGGCGGTCTCGGCACTGCGCCTCCAGCCCGGCAACTGGGCGGGTGCATCGGCGTGCTGGGGTCTGGAAAACCGGGAGGCGGCGGTGCGCTTCATCGCCGCCACCGCCGGTAGCCCGCACGGCGCAAACGCCGAACTCAAGCTGATCGACCCCAGCGCCAATCCCTACCTCGCGGCCGCGGCGTTCCTGAGCAGTGCCCTGCGTGGCATCGACCGCGCACTGGAGCTACCACCTGAGATCCCCGAGAACCCCGCCCAGTCGACCACCCCACCACCGCCGCTGCCCACCGAACAGCGGGCAGCAATCGAGGCGCTACGGGGCTCGGTGGCCGCCGCGGAACTCCTGACACCTGCGGTCGTCGAGGCCCTGGTGGCGGTAAGAAGCTATGAGATAAAGACTTTCGGCGATTCGTCGCCGGCCGAAACCACCAAGGCGCTGCGTCTTGCGTGGAGTTGTTGAACCACCTGTCAAAGGAGACATCGATGAGTACCAGCACGTCGTCGGCCAGTCCATCCGAGGGCACTGACCAGATCCCCCACCGCCGCCTGCCGTTCTGGGTCGCGCTCGCGATGTCCGTCGCGTTGGTCGGGCCCACGTTGGCGATGTCCGGTAACGGTCAGGGCCTGATCGCCACCGTCGGCAAGGCCATCCCCCTGGTGTTCGTGATCGGCCTCGTCGGGGTGTCCCTGGTCGGGTACAGCTTCGTGCGACTGACCCGCCACCTCAACCACGCCGGGTCGGCCTACGGGCTGGTGGGCGGCACCATCGGGCCGCGGGCCGGCTTCTTCTCCGGCTTCGCGATGCTCGGGGCCTATGTGGGCTTTGCGATCGGCACCCTGGCGTTGACAGCCGCCTTCGTCAACGCCTTCGTGGCAAAGTTGCAGCCGGGCAACGACAATCCGTATCAACTGCCCTGGTTGGCCGTCGTGGTGGTCGGCGCGGTCATCTCGTTCCTGCTGTCCGGCCGCGACGTCCGACTGCTGGGCAAGATCCTGCTCGTCATCGAGGGCATCGGCATCGTCTCGATGATCGTGCTCGTCGTGGTGATCTTTGCGCGCGGAGGCGCTCCGACCACAGGTGTCGACTTCAGTGCCTTCTCGTTCGACGGAGTCTCCAGCTCCGCGGTGATCAGCGGGGTGGTGGCGGCGTTCCTGTCCTGGGCAGGCTTTGAAGCCTGCGCCTCGATGGGCGAGGAAACCGACAACCCCGGCCGCAACATCCCCCGCGCCCTTGCGGGCACCCTCATCCTGACGGGCGTGCTGTTCGTCGTCGTGATGTTCGCGCAGGTCGTCGGGTTCGGCACCGACGCGGCCGGCCTCGAAGCGTTCGGCAGCTCGGGAAACACCCTGGGCGACTTGGGTAATACCTACATCGGGCAGTGGTTCAGCCTGCTGATCATCTTCACGGCGATCGTGTCGGCGTTCGGCTGCCACCTGGCGTGCTCGGCAACGTCCGGACGGATGCTCTACGCGTTCGGCCGCGACGGTTTCGGCCCGAAGGCTCTGGCACAGATCCACGAAGGCACCGGCGGCCCACGCCTCGCCACCTGGGTGGTGGTCGGCGTCGCACTGGTCGTCGACCTCATCTGCGGCGCCATCGGCTGGCCCGACATGGGCACGGGTAATCCCGCCATCAACACCTACTTCCTGTTCGCCGTCGCCGGTTCGGTCTGCCTGATGGTCTGCTATCTGCTGGTCGAGATCGCCGCCGCCTGGTTCACCACCGCCAAGAAGTTCGACCGTGTGCACGGCGGCAAGGGCAAAGTGCTCGGCCTGTTGCTTCCGGTGTTGGGCGCCCTCGTGATCGCGGTGGTGTTGTGGTTCAACGTCAAGGACGCCACGGAATGGTCCGCGGCCCCCCTGCTCGGACTGTACTGGTGTGTCATCGGATTGGTGATCGCCGTTGCCGCCTCGCGCA
Source organism: Mycobacterium sp. (assembly GCA_040511255.1). Taxonomy (GTDB): domain Bacteria; phylum Actinomycetota; class Actinomycetes; order Mycobacteriales; family Mycobacteriaceae; genus Mycobacterium. Next base: position 9,037 of record JBEVHL010000129.1, read on the forward strand.
TCGCCAAGCGGGTCGGCGAGTCACTCACCCGAGAGCTCGATCTCACCGCGAAGTCAGAGTGAGCACGCTCTACGCACGCGACGACGCCGCCATCGCCGGCATCGAGAAGCTGCGCTTCTTCCCGCTGGAGGTGGTCTCCGGTCACGGGTCCACGCTGGTCGACCCGAACGGTCGTGAACTCCTGGACCTGTCGGCGACGTGGACGGCCAGCGGCCTGGGTCACGGCCATCCGGCCATCGTGGAGGCCGTCAGTCGCGCCGTGCGCACGGCTCCGGGCTCGAGCGGCCTGTCTGCGGTGCACCCCGATTCGGTGGGCCTGGCCGAAGACCTGCTGGCCCTGGTACCCGGCACCGGTGAGCGGCGCGTGTACCTCGGACACGCGGGTTCCGACGCCAACGACGTGGCGCTGCGCGCCTGTCGACACGCCAGCGGGCGCCGCACCATCCTGGCGTTCGAGCACAGCTACCACGGCGGCGTCGGCGTCGCGATGGGCGTGTCCGGCGTGCACGTCGACGCAGGCGTGCCCGCCGACCCGGACACGGTATTCCTGCCCTACCCCAACCCTTTTCGACCCGTCGGTGCTGACGACGTCTCGGCGTGCCTCACCCTGGCCGAGCAGCACCTCAGCAGCGGCACCATCGCGTGCCTGATCGTCGAGCCGATCCTGTCCGACGGCGGGCTGGTGGTACCGCCCGACGGTTTCCTGGCCCGCCTGCACGACCTGTGTCGCAGGCACGCGGTGCCGATGATCTGCGACGAGGTCAAGATGGGTCTGGGCAGGCCCGGCACCTTGCACGCCTTCGAACACGACGGCGTGGTGCCCGATATCGTCACGTTCGGCAAGGTGCTCGGCGGCGGCCTGCCCTTGTCGGCGGCGGTGGGTCCCGCCGAGATTCTCGACAACCCGCCCGCGGCGGCACTGCTCACCACCGCAGGCAATCCGGTCTGCACCGCCGCAGGCCGCGCAGTACTGGCCACCATCCTCGGTGACCGTCTGCCTGCGCACGCCGCCAAAGTCGGAGCGCTGCTGGCCGACGGGTTACGCGGGCTGGCAGGCTCACCGGGGGCACAGCACATCGGTGACGTGCGTGGGCGCGGCCTGGCCATCGGCCTGGAACTCGTCGACCCGCACACCGGCGACCGCGATCCCCGCCTGGCAGCCCAGGTGGTCTACCGTGCGTGGGAGTTGGGCGCGGTCGTCTACTACGTCGGCGGCAACGTCTTGGAGATCACGCCGCCGCTGGTGCTCACCGAGGACGAGGCGAGCCAGGCGGTTGAGATCCTCGGTGCGGCCATCGCCGATGCCGCCGCAGGAAAAGTGAACGCAGAGGAGGTGGCACGCTATGCCGGTTGGTGATTTGCCAGACGTGTTCGACGGGTTGCACGCCACGGTGCCCGACGATCTCGCCCAGCATTTGCGCACAGTCGAACTGATCGACCATCACGTGCACGGCAACTACAACGAAATCGTTGACCGCGGCACGTTCGAAGCATCGATCAACGAGGGCTCGACCGATCCCGTTCCTGACTTCATGAGCCAGTTCGATTCGCCTCTGGGCCTGTCCATTCGACGTTGGTGCGCGCCCCTGCTCGGACTCGAGCCCCTTGCGAGCGCAGATGACTACTGGGCGCGGCGCAGCGAGCACTCCCCCGACGAGCTGGCCCGGATCATGCTGCCTGCCGCGCACGTCGGCCGGTGGATCGTCGACACCGGTTTCAAGGGTGATCTGATCACCACACCCGAACAGCTCACCAAGCTCAGCGATGTCCCGTCTTCGGAGATCCTGCGCCTCGAACGGTTGGCCGAGGACCTGCTCGAGGGAGGCACGTCGCCCGAGAACTTCCCCGAGGCGTTCCGGGCCGCGTTGCGGGCCGCCGTGGACAACCCGGATGTGGTGGGCACCAAGACAATCTGCGCGTACCGCACCGGATTTGACATCGATTGGTCCCAGCCGACCGATGCCGAGGTCGTCACACACGCCCGCGAACTGAGCGCACGGCCCACTCCCCTGCGGGTGGACAGCCCGGTGCTGGTGGCGTTCGGCGTGCACGAAGCGGCCGCCCATGGCTTGCCCATTCAGGCGCACGTCGGCTTCGGGGACCGCGACCTCGACCTGCACCGCACCGACCCCATGCTGCTGCTGCCGCTCCTGCGATCGATGGCACCCGTTCCCGTGCTGTTGCTGCACTGCTACCCGTTCCAGCGTCAGGCGGGCTATCTGGCCCAGGCGTTCGACCACGTGAATTTCGATGTGGGACTGGCGATCAACTACGTGGGCGTGCGATCGACCGGCCTGGTCGCCGAGTCGCTGGAGATGGCACCGTTCGCCAAACAGCTGTACTCATCCGATGCGTTCGGGCCGCCCGAACTGCACCTGTTGGGCTCGGTGTTGTGGCGGCGCGCGATGGGCTCGGTGCTCGGCGGCTGGGTGCATACCGGCGACTGCACCGAGCACGATGCGATCCGGATCGTCGACATGATCGGGGTGCACAACGCCGAGCGGGTGTACGGGGTGTGATCCACCCCGAATCTCACCACGCCGCGCCGCTTTTCGAATCATTGCGGCGGTTCGTCGAACGCGGTCAGGCACCGTTCTACAGCCCCGGCCACAAGGGTGGTCGGACGCTGGACCCGTGGTTTCGCGAGCATATCGCCGCCGTGGACCTCAACAACCTGCCCGACACCGACACCCTGCACTGCCCCGAGGGACCGATCCTCGAGGCCGAACAGTTGATCGCCGACGCGTGGGGTGTCGGCCAGAGCTTCATCCTGGTACAGGGTTCGACGACCGGCAATATCGCCGTTGCGCTGTCTGCGTTGGTTCCCGACCAGCCGGTTCTGGTGGCACGCAATGCGCACAAGTCCGTGCTCGCCGGACTGGTACAGGTCGGTGCCCGACCGATCTGGCTGGAAGCTCGCTGGGACGCCAACTTCGGCGTGGCACACGGCTTGGATGCCGACGTGGTGGAGCGAGCGTTCCAGGAGAGCGGCGCCAAGGCGCTCTGGGTACTGCACCCCACGTATTACGGCACTACGGGCGATATCGCGGCGCTCGCCGAACTGTGTCGCCGCTACGACGCCAAACTGCTTGTCGACGGCGCACATTCGCCACACTTCGCGTTCCACCCGGACCTCCCGGCGCCGGGCGAGACCTCCGGTGCGGCGGCGACAGTACAGTCGGTGCACAAGATTCTTTCGGGCCTGAGCCAGGCGGCGGTGCTGCATATCGACCCGACGCAGCTTGACCCGGCGGCGGTGCGACGAGGCCTCCAGCTGATCCAGACCACCAGCCCGCACTTCGCGATCATGGCCTCGATCGACCTCGCCCGGCGGGAGATGATGCTGCACGGCGAGCGCCTGCTCGACCAGGCCCTGGCGCGGGCCAGGTATGCAGCGGCGCAGCTGGCCGCCATTCCCGGGCTGAGTGTGCTTCGGCCTGAACATCTTTGCGGCCCGCGCACCGGGCTGCATCAACTCGACGAGACCAAGCTGTTGATCGGCACCGCGGGGCTGGCCGCCGACGCCAGGGACATCGTCGCACGGCTGAACCGCAACCACGGTGTGCAGCCGGAACTGAGCGGTGCGGGCCACGTTCTGTGCATCACGACGATCGGCAACACCGACGCCGACATTGACCGGCTCGTGGCGGGTTTCGACGAAGTCGCCACACACTCCGGGCTGAGGCCCAACGATGCGTCGCCCGGGCTGATTGCCGACCTTCTGGCGGTGCGTCCCGAGACGGTATTGAGCCCTCGGGAGGCGTTCTTCGCCGCCGAGGAGTCGGTATCGCTGCCGCAGGCCGCCGGGCGGATCGCGGCCGAAGCCGTCACGCCTTACCCGCCCGGCATCCCCCTCGTGATGCCCGGTGAACGGTTCAGTGCCGAGGTCTTGCGTCTATTGGCCGCGCTGCGCGACGCGGGCAATCCGATCAGTGCCTCGGACCCGGCCATGGATTCCGTCAAAGTCGTCCGCTGACGGGCCACCTGTCCTGGTTCATCCGGAACGCACGTCGTTCAGCACGCTCCGACCGGCCAGCTCGGCGACCATGATCTGCGCCATCAGCTCCGCCCGCGCGGCGTTGACGGCGCGCGCCGCGTCACAGTCGTGCCTGCGGATCGCGTCGGTCTCGGCTTCGTAGAACGGCAACATCTCGGCGTGATTGCCTTGATAGACCGACCAGAATGCGCGCGGCATGAAGCTCTGCGAAGCCCGGATGAGCGCGAGGAGCCGCGGCCCGGCGTAGTCGTCGTGGATGGCCTGCCGATATGCCCAGACGGCATCCTGAAACGGCCCCGCCTCGGTGGTCGATCGCATTGCCTCGACCAATGCCTCGAGCCGGGGCAGGATGCGCCCGTTGGGATCGTCGGCCGCCCGGGCCGAAGCGAGCCCGTTCAACAACCCGAAAATCTCGTGGTGCTCGACGACGGTTGCCCCGTCGAACCGTTCCACGAACGCACCTCGGTGATAACGGGTCGAGACGATACCGTCATGTTCCAGCTGGACCATCGCCTCCTGGATGGGCACCCGACTGATACCCAGTTCCCTGGCGACCGCGTTGCGGTCGATGCGGTCGCCAGTGCGGAACCTACCCGTGAGCACCAGATCTACGACGTGCGCGACAACGACATCTTTCTCTTTGACGCCATACTTCTTCGGCATTTGACTCCGATCTCAGGGGCGACCGGGGCTCTTGGGCTGCCGTGTTTAGATTCAATACATTTTTTTACGGGGGCGAGTGTTGCTCGATCCGCTCTGTCTGCTAGTTGAATAATAAAGTTATTGACGCGCTTTGCGTGAGCTAATTGCATAAATGTTGACTGAGGCTTTCTTTTGCTACTCCCGACCGAGGGTCGTGCCGACTGGACATGCAAAAACCCTGTTGGAACCTGTGGGACTCTGTTGCACCGCCGTTGCTGATTTCAAATGCGGGCGGTCGAAATTTGCTTGAGACGAGGCGCGGTATACCTGGCCATCCCGAATGAGCATAAATAGACCGCCGCGTGGCATTGATGGTTTTCTTTCACTCTCGTTGGCGCCGCCCGACACCCCTGGGAGCCACACGTCCTGTGACGAAGGCCACGGGACGTGCGGAATAGCCGGCGGGACGCCGCCGTTGAGGGGTTCAGTTCGCTTATGTAACGTCGTTCTACAAGGCGGATCCGAATCACCGGACGACACCTAGACAGGAGCACGTCATGACCAACGTCGTCTTCATCCATGGGCTGTGGGTCTCTCATACCGCTTGGCAGCCGTGGATCGAGCACTTCGCCGCCCAAGGTCATCAGGCCATCGCGCCGGCTTGGCCGGGCGAATACCCCACAGTCGACGAGACCCGGAAGAACGCGGATGCCCAGGCTGGATTCGGTATCGACGAACTGACCGACTATTTCGCGAAGGTGATCGAGCAGTTCGACACTCCCCCAGTGGTGATCGGGCACTCGTTCGGCGGGCTCATCGCCCAGAAACTGCTCGGGCAGAACAAGGCCGCCGCGGCGATCGCCATCGATCCCGCCCCGATCAAGGGCGTCAAGCCACTGCCGTTCGCCCAGTTGCGTTCGGCCTTCCCAGTCTTGGGCAACCCGCTGAACCGGGGTCGCGCCAAAGCGCTGACCGAAGCCCAGTGGCGCTACGGTTTCGGTAACGCCCTGAACCAGGAGGAATCCGATGCCCTGTGGGCGCAGTGGTCCATCCCGTCACCGGGCAAGCCGCTGTTCGAGGCGGCGACCGCGAACTTCTCCCCCAATTCGCCCGCCAAGATCGATACCGCCAACAGCACCCGTGGGCCTCTGTTGATCACCGGAGGCACCGTCGACCACACCGTGCCATTTGTCAGCGCCAAAGCCACCCACGGGCTCTACCGGAAATCCGGCGCTGTCACCGATTTCCATGAGTTCGAAGGCCGTGGGCATTCCCTGACCGTCGACCACGGGTGGCGCGACGTCGCCGACACCTCCCTGTCCTGGATGGCCCACCGCGAAGTTGCCGCCCTGTCATGACGAAGGCACCGGTCCGACGCCGGACCGCCAGCGATCAGGTCTC
>JBEVHL010000130.1:0-4357 GCA_040511255.1 Mycobacterium sp.
ACGCCTGCGGCGGCCAGGTACAGCAGCGTCGGCGAGCCCAGACCGCCCGCGCCGATCACCAGCACCCGCGCGTTCTTGAGTCGCTTCTGCCCGTCCATGCCGAGGTCGGGGATGATCAGATGCCTGCTGTAGCGGGCGACCTCGTCGCGCGACAGTTGGGCAGTTGGGGCTACCAGGGGCGGCAACTTTGCCTTCGAGACAGACACCGATATCTCCTCGATTTCACGTTCACGGAACCTGTCACCATCAGACCAGGTACACCCGTCAACGGCAATTGCCGCCGAGACCTTCCCGCTCGGAAATCAGGCGATCGGATACGGCCACGGGTTGAACCGGCACGTGAGGCCATCCGCCTTGACCCATTCCGGATCGAACCGCGACGCGTCGTCGTCGGAGGTGGAGAACGTCTGCTGCATCATCACCGGCGCCAGCGCGCCGTTCTCGGGGCACGGTTCGTGGTGTTCGTAACCGATGGCGTGACCGACCTCGTGGTTGATCAGGTACTGACGGTAGGAGCCGACGTCACCCTGGAACGGCACCGCACCGCGCACCCAGCGCGCCTCGTTGACGAAGACCCGCGGTTGCGCGGTGTCCCCGTCGACTGGCGTGTAAGACGGGTTGTAGCAAGAGGATTCGAGGGGAATGTCGTAGCCGCAGCCTTCGCGCACGGTCATCGGCGAGGTCAGCGACACCCGGAAGTCGGGTTCGCCGCTGTCGACCCTGGTGAAACCGAACTGCGGGTTGTGGGTCCAGCTTTTCGGGTTGTCCAATGTCTGGCTGACCATGCTGGCGAAGCCCTCGTCTCCGCCGAAGGAGGTGGTGTCCAGGCCGTCCTCCACCTCGACGGTGTAGGTGAATACCCGCGCGGTGCCCTGACCCACCTGGGGGCTCACGCCGGGCACGATGTGCCACGTCTTGGCGCCGGCCTCGGTGAACGGTCCGCCGTCGGGCAGGATCCCGGTGGGCAGGTTGGCGTCGAACTCGGTCAGGCCCTTCGGCGGTGCCCCGATGATCTTGGTGCCCTGCACACCGATGGTCGGTGGCCCCTGGACTGTTTCGACGGCCGCGGGCACAGGCGCGGGCACCCCGGTCAGGGTCTGATAGAGCACCAGCCCGGTGACCACGGCCAGGATGGGCAGCGCGTACGCGCGCCAGCCGTAGGTGGAGATGAACCGGCCCAACCAGGTCTGCTTGCGCCAGCGTTGGTGGTCTTCGCGATTGGACCTGACCCGGCCCGAGTCACTGGCCAAGGGGTCGCGCTGGGCGCGCAATGGCTCGCGCCACTCGTCGCGCAACACTGGTGCACGGCCTCCCCCGCGACGCTCCGGGTCGTAGGTCACGGACCAAGAATGGCACAACCGGCACCTCTGAGACTTCCCGGCGCGCCCGGCCAGGGCACGCGACCTGCCTATCCACGCCACACCGGCTGCGAGTAGTAGGGTCGTTGCGATGAGCACCACGGCGTATTACGCGCCGGGTTGGCTCGCACTGAAGCAGACAGAGGATTAGATGAGCGATCTCGCCAATGCAGCCGGACGGCGAGGCGCTGGGGCAAACAAGCGCGGCAACCGGTTACCGCGTGACGAACGGCGCGGACAGCTGCTCGAAGCCGCCAGCGAGGTTTTCGTCGACCGCGGCTATCACGCGGCCGGGATGGACGAGATCGCCGATCGGGCCGGAGTCAGCAAGCCGGTGCTGTATCAGCACTTCGTCAGCAAGCTTGAGCTCTACCTGGCCGTACTCGCACGCCACGTGGAGAACCTGGTGTCCGGTGTGCGCCAAGCGCTGCGGACCACCACCGACAACCGGCAGCGGGTCCGGGCCGCGGTGCAGGCCTTCTTCGACTTCATCGAGCACGACGGCCAGGGCTACCGGCTGATCTTCGAAAACGACTACGTCACCGAGCCGCAGGTGTCCCTGCAGGTGAAGGTGGCCACCGAATCGTGCACCGACGCGGTGTTCGACCTGATCAGCCATGACTCCGGACTGGACCCGCACCGCGCTCGGATGATCGCGGTGGGGCTGGTCAGCGTCAGTGTGGATTCCGCGCGCTACTGGCTGGACAACGACCGGCCGATCACCAAGGACGACGCGGTCGAAGGGACAGTCCAGTTCATCTGGGGCGGACTGTCCCACGTCCCGCTTACCCGCTCCTAGCGGCTACTCCGCTGTGGTAGGCGCGGTCACCGGGCCGCTGCCGATGCCGAAACCGACCCGACGGCTGTCGGCTGCGCCGATCTCCACGTACGCGATCCTGGCGGCCTGCACCAGGAACCGACGGCCCTTGTCGTCGGTCAGGCTCAGCAGTTCCGCACCTTTGGCCAGGGCGGCGGCCACCAGCTTCTCCAGCGCATCGGGTGTCTGCGTGCTGTTGAAAATCAGCTCGCGCGGGCTATCTGTGACACCGATCTTGACCTCCACGCGTGAACCTTTCCGTTCTGCTGAGTTTTTAGGGCCGCTTGCGGCTCCCGTACTGCAAGCAGGCTAGTGGACGCGGGGACACAGGGTTCGCAGCAGGCGTTCGCGGTCAGCGAATCAGCGGCCTACCTGCCGCGATGGCGATACGAATTATCCGAGTCGTGACATTCAAACGGCCAGATCGGCGTGCTTCGGGTGCGCCTCGGCCGATACCATCGTGGTCAGTGAGTGACGGAAGTGACCAGAGTGAAGAGATGGTCTCGGTGATGACGCGATGAGCAAGCCCTATTGGAGCGGTCCGGGCACCCAGCGGGGGTCTGGCAGTACCGACTATCGCGACGACCCCGCGCATCGGGGCTACGACGTCGCCACCGGCTCCGCCCGTCACAACACCGGCCTGCGCGACTCCTACGGCGAGTACCACGTGGACGATGACGTCGAGGATTACGACGGCTACGACGACGTCTACGAGCATCACGACACCCGGTGGCGCTGGGTCGCCATCTGCGCCGCGGTGGTGCTGACCGTGGCCGTCGCGGCCACGGCGGTGCTGATGTACGGCAGCGACTCCTCGACCCGGTCGTCGAACGGTCCCCAGGAGGGCTGGCAGGAACTCACCCCGTCGACCACGCCGCGGACCGTCATCGCCACCGTGCCGCCCGAGACCTCGACGCCTGCGCCGATCCCACCCGAGACCGTGGTGACCGTGACCACCACCCCGTCGGCGGTGGCCGCCCCCCCGGCGGAGACGCCGACCGACGTGCCGCAGGCCGCCGCTCCGGATGCCCGCACGGTCACCTACACCGTCACGGGTACCCGGCAACTGTTCGACCTGGTCAGCGTCATCTACACCGACGAGCAGGGCTTTCCCCGCACCGACGTCAACGTTGCGCTGCCGTGGTCGAAGAGGGTGGTGCTCAACCCGGGGGTGACCCTGCAGTCGGTGACGGCGACCAGCCTGCTGGGCCACCTGAACTGCGTGATCACCGATGCAGCGGGCACCCCGACCGTCGTTCAGTCCAACAACACGATGATCACGACCTGCACCAACTAGGCCAGGCCGAGCTGCTGCATCCGTTCGGCGTGGGTGCGCTGCAAGCGGTCGAAGAATTCCGACATCTGACCCAGTCCACCCGCGCCGGACATCACCAGATCCACCAGCTCGTCGTGATCGGCCAACACGTACTGCGCCTGGGTGATGGCCTCGCCGAGCAGGCGGCGCGACCACAGCGCCAACCGGCTGCGCTGCATATCGCTGGCGGCGACGGCGGCCCTGACCTCGGCGACCACGAACTGCGAGTGTCCGGTCTCGGCCAGTACCGCCCGCACCACACCGGCGACCTCTTCGGGCAGGATGTCGGCGATCTCGGTGTAGAAGTCGGCGGCCAGTGCATCGCCGACGAACGCCTTCACCAGCGCTTCCAGCCAGGTGCTCGGCGTGGTCAGCCGGTGGTAGTTCTCCAACGTCGAGGCATAGCCGGTCATCGCCGTGACGATGTCAACTCCCCTGCGCTCCAACGTGTCTCGCAGCATTTCGTAATGCTGCATCTCCGCGGCGGCCATACTCGCGATGTTGATCCGGCCGGCCAGATTGGGCGCCATCCGCGCTTCTTCGGTGAGCCGGTAGAACGCCGCCACCTCGCCGTAGGCCAGTAGGGCGAACAGTTCGTCCACACCCGGGTGGTCGGCCGAGATCGCCGACTCCGAGGACGTCGGGCCGGCCGCAGGCTGCGTCGAACTCATGGCCACACTCTAGTGGCTGACGGCCCACGCACCACGTCGCGAGCGTGGCCATCGGCACCGAACAAACGCGACCAGCTAGTATGTAGGCGGGAAGAGGTGTTTTTTGATTTCCTGCCCTTCCCGGAAGTGTGCGTGCACGCAGTTGGTCCGCCTGTAATTCAAGTGCTTGGGCCCACCGAATCGGTGCCATCGCAGC
>JBEVHL010000131.1:0-6226 GCA_040511255.1 Mycobacterium sp.
GACAAGCTGAACGTCTCCGGCGGGGCCATTGCCTTGGGCCACCCGTTCGGCATGACCGGTGCCCGCATCACCGCCACGCTGCTGAACAACCTGGCCACCTACGACAAGACGTTCGGCGTCGAGTCGATGTGTGTCGGCGGCGGCCAGGGCATGGCGATGGTCGTGGAGCGGCTCAGCTGATTGTTTGACAGCGTCGAGGCAGAACTCAGAGCGACGAATCTTCAGTTTCATCGCGCTGAGTTCTGTCTCGATGCCCATGCGCGCCTGATTCTTTCGATGATGTCGGCCCGTCGATTCGTCGCGACCACTCGGATCATCCGCCAGCCGACCTCGTGGATGTACTCGGACCGCTCGATGTCATTGGTGTAGGTGTAACGATCGACGCGGTGGTGCTCACCGTCGTACTCGGCGGCGATCATCACGTCTTCCCAGCCCATGTCGAGGTAGTAGCGCGGGCGGCCGTCACGTCCAAGCACCGGGATCTGAGTGCGCGGACGTGGAAAGCCGGCGTCGATGAATAGCAGCCGCAGCCAGGTCTCCTTGGGTGATTGCGCTCCGCCATCCACGAGGTCGAGTACCTCGGGGACGCGGCGGACCCCGCTCAGGTTGGGGTGGGGCGACAGCAGGTCGAGTACATCGTCGACCCTGAACTGGGCGGCGTTGGCGAGTGCGTCGAGTCTGGCTACCGCCTCCCCTACGGTGCCGCGTCGGGCCAGGTCGAAGGCCGTACGCTGCAGAGTTGTCACCGTCAACCCACGTAGGGTCTGCACTTCGTCGTCTAGCAGAGTCTCGTCACGGCTGACGATGCCCTTCGGCGCTTTGTTGTTCGAATAGTTGAGCTCGATCGGCGCCTGGTCGCTGACCCAACGCGCTCCGTGCAGCGCCGAGGCCGCCAGATCGGTCACCACACCCAGACGACGCGACCAAAGAACGGCCGCGGTAGTCCGCTCGCGCACCGATAGTGGACCACTTCCGTGTGCGTACACATCAGGGAAGACGCGCTGAAAGTGCGCCCGGAGTTGGTACTTGGTCACCGCGCCGGCCGCGATGGCCTCCGATCCAATGAACACCCGTTGCATCGGCACGAGCGTCGCGTACGTCGCAGATTCGGGTGTTCATCCATCCACAGCTCATCGAGCCAGAACCGAGAGCGACGAAAGTGGCCCGCAGGTCGCTCTGAGTTCTGGATGGGCGCACAACCAACAAAAATGCCCCGGTGCACTGGGCGCCGGGGCATTCTCGGGTGGTACTAGTCGCTCTGGAAGTAGCTGAGCAGACGCAGGATCTCGATGTACAGCCAGACCAGGGTCACGGTCAGGCCGAGGGCAACGCCCCAGGCCGCCTTCTCCGGCGCACCCGCGCGGATCATCTGATCAGCCGCGTCGAAGTCCAGCAGGAAGCTGAACGCCGCGATGCCGATGCACACCAGGGAGAAGATGATGGCGATGGGGCCGCCGCTGCGCAGGCCGAGGCCGTCGCCGCCACCCACACCGAACATCGCCAAGACGAAGTTGCCGAGCATCAGCACCAGCACGCCGATCATGCCCGCGACGAGCATGCGGGTGAACTTCGGCGTAACCCGGATGGCGCCGGTTTTGTAGACGACGAGCATGCCGGCGAAGACGCCGATGGTGCCCAGGATCGCCTGTCCGATCAACGCACCGGCATTGGCGCCCGCAACGACGAAGTTCGCCATCACGAAGGAGAACGCGCCGAGGCCGAGGCCTTCCAACGCGGCGTAGCTCAGCACGATCGCCGGGTTGTCCTGCTTGCGGCCGAAGGTGGCAATGAGCACCAGGACCAGGCCGCCGAGGAAGCCGACCAGGGTGAACGGCATCGCCAAACCGGTGTTGCCCGCCACCAGGAAGTAGGAGACGACCGCGACGACGGACAGCACGGCGAGCGTGATGCCGGTCTTCATGACGACGTCGTCGATGGTCAGAGGCCGGGAAACACCGGTCTGCCGCTGGTCAAGGTAGGGCTCAGCGCCGTAGTTCTGATGAACCGTGCCGGTTGAAGCACCGGCGGCACCGGAGCCGAATGTCGCGTATCCGCCCTGCTGCTTGGGCAGCGAGCGAAATACAGGGTTGCTGGTTTCCCGCACCGTCGGATCCTTTCCTGTGAAGTACCTGAAAGTCTTGCACGAACATTGGTCTAACGAACAGAAATGCGGTCGCGTTCCCATTCTCGGTGGGTTTTTGCGCGGCCGCAGTAGGTGCAGCTTAGCCGGGAAAGCCTGGCCCGGGCGTCGCTACCGAGATCGCGGAGTCGATACTTGGATGTCCAAGCTTCGCCAACTTCCACGAAAAATCTCCCAGATAGGACGGCTATCGCGTGACGGTGGACTCCGACGAGATCCTCACCCGTGTCGACGGCGGCGTCGGCATCGTGACCCTCAACCGACCCAAGGCGATCAACTCGCTGACCCAGACGATGGTCGACGGGTTGGTGCAGACCCTGACCGCGTGGGAGCACGACGACGACGTGCGGGCCGTGCTGCTCGACGGCGCAGGTGAACGCGGACTCTGCGCAGGCGGTGACGTGGTCGCGATCTATCACAGCGCACGCGACGACGGCTCCGAAGCCCGCAAGTTCTGGTTCGACGAGTACCGGCTCAATGCGCAGATCGGCGACTTCGCCAAGCCCTATATCGCGCTGATGGACGGCATCGTGATGGGCGGCGGCGTCGGCGTCAGCGCCCACGGCAGTGTCCGGGTGGTCACCGACACCACCAAGATGGCGATGCCCGAAGTCGGCATCGGTTTCATCCCCGATGTCGGTGGCACCCAGCTGCTGGCGCAGGCCCCCGGAGCACTGGGGCTGCATGTCGCGTTGACGGGTGTGCCGATCTCCGGCGCGGACGCCATCCTGCTCGGTTTCGCCGATCACTACGTCCCGCATGAGGACCTGGCCGCGTTCGCCCAGTCGATCATCGACCACGACGTCGACACCGCGCTGGGCACCTACGCCATCGAACCACCGCCGAGCAAGCTCGCCGCGCAACAGGATTGGATCGACGACTGTTATGCCGGCGAGACCGTGTCGGACATCGTCGCCGCCTTGCGCGGACACGACGGTGCCCCGGCACAGGATGCGGCTGAGGTCATCATGGGCCGGTCCCCCATCGCCCTGGCGGTGACGTTGGCATCCATCCGCCGCGCCGGCGCCATGACCTCGCTGAAAGATGTTCTGGTGCAGGAATTCCGGGTATCGTGCGCCTCACTGCGCTCGCACGACCTGGTGGAGGGGATCCGCGCCCTGCTCATCGACAAAGACAAGAACCCGCAATGGTCGCCACCGTCATCGGCCGCTGTCAGCCAGTCCGATATCGACGCGTACTTCGCACCCGCAGACCCCGACCTGACCTTCTAGAGAGGAATCCGATGAGTTACGAGACCATCCTGGTGCAGACCGAAGAGCGGGTCGGCATCATCACACTCAACCGGCCGAAGGCGCTCAACGCACTCAACGCCCAGGTGATGCACGAAGTCACCACCGCCGCAGCCGAATTCGACGATGACTCGGGTATTGGCGCCATCATCATCACCGGCAGCGAGAAGGCATTCGCCGCGGGCGCGGATATCAAGGAGATGGCCGGGCTGTCGTTCGCCGAGGTGTTCGGCTCGGACTTCTTCGCCGCATGGGGCAAGCTCGCCGCGGTGCGGACTCCGACGATCGCGGCGGTCGCGGGCTATGCGCTGGGTGGCGGCTGCGAGCTCGCGATGATGTGCGACCTGCTGATCGCCGCGGACACCGCCAAATTCGGCCAACCCGAGATCAAACTGGGCGTGCTACCGGGTATGGGCGGCAGCCAGCGGTTGACCAGGGCCATCGGCAAAGCCAAGGCGATGGACCTCATCCTGACCGGCCGCAACATCGGCGCGGAGGAGGCCGAGCGCGCAGGCCTGGCGTCCCGCGTCGTGCCCGCCGCGGACCTGCTAACCGAGGCGAAAGCCGTCGCGACCACCATCTCCCAGATGTCGCGATCGGCCGCCCGGATGGCCAAAGAGGCCGTCAACCGGTCCTTCGAATCCACTCTCGCCGAGGGCCTGCTGTACGAGCGGCGGCTGTTCCATTCGACCTTCGCCACCGACGACCAGACCGAAGGCATGGCGGCATTCACCGAGAAACGGCCTCCGAACTTCACGCACCGATAAAGTGCATGCGTGACTGACACGCATCCTGCCTCCCAGCATTCGGGCGACACCAAGGAAGCTGTGGTCGCCACCGCCGAGCAGGAGCCCGACGCGGCCGACCTCGAGCAGCCCGAACCTGTTGCGCCCGAGGCCATCAAGAAGCCGTGGTGGGAGCGGCGCTACACGTTTTTCGGCACGACGGTCGGCCTGCTGTTCCTGTTCCTGTCGATGACGCCGTCGCTGCTGCCCCGCGGCCCGCTGTTCCAGGGACTGGTCAGCGGCGCGGCCGGTGCCATCGGCTACGGACTCGGCGTCCTCGGTGTCTTCCTGGTCCGTTACATGCGCTCGAAGGACACCAGTCCACCCGCACCGCAGTGGGCCTGGGTGACGCTGGTGGTGATCGGCGCGATCGGCATGCTCGGCATGGTGTTCGAGTTCCACCGCTGGCAGGACCACATCCGCGACCTGATGGGGGTGCCGCGGCTGCAGTGGTTCAACTACCCGCAGGCCGCACTGATCGCCATCGTGGTGCTGTTCCTCTTCGTCGAGATCGGCCAGCTGATCGGCAGACTGGTCCGCTTCCTGGTGCGCCAGCTCGAACGTGTTGCGCCGCCGCGGGTTTCGGGCATCGTGGTGGTACTAATGCTGGTCACCCTGACCATCGCGCTGCTCAACGGTGTGGTGGTGCGGGTGGCCATGGACGCGCTCAACAGCACCTTCAAGTCGGTGAACAACGAGGAGGACCCGAACAACCCGGCGCCGACCACGGCACTGCGTTCGGGTGGCCCGGAATCGTTGGTCAGCTGGTCGTCGCTGGGCCATCAAGGCCGCATGTTCGTCGGCGGCGGACCGACCGTCGAACAGCTCACCAAGTTCAACGGTGCACCCGCGACCGAACCCATCCGGGCCTACGCGGGCCTGAACTCGGCGGAAGGCATCAAGGCCACCGCCGCGCTGGCCGCCCTCGAGCTGCAACGCACCGGCGGGCTGAACCGCAGGCTGGTCGCGGTCGCCAGCACCACCGGCACCGGCTGGATCAACGAGGCCGAAGCCGATGCGTTGGAGTACATGTTCAACGGCGACACCGCGATCGTGTCGATGCAGTATTCGTTCCTGCCCAGCTGGATCTCGTTCCTGGTGGACAAGGAGAACGCCCGCCAGGCCAGTCAGGCGTTGTTCGAGGCGGTCGACGAGTTGGTGCGCGCCATGCCCGAGGCGCAGCGGCCGAAGCTGGTGGTGTTCGGCGAGAGCCTGGGGTCGTTCGGCGGCGAATCGCCGTTCCTGAGCCTGAACAACCTGATTGCTCGGACCGACGGCGCCCTGTTCTCCGGCCCCACGTTCAACAACACCATCTGGACCACGCTTACCGAGAACCGGGATGCCGGATCGCCGGAGTGGCTACCGATCTTCGATCAAGGCCAGAACGTGCGATTCGCGGCCCGCCCCGACGATCTGGGTCGACCGCAAAATCCCTGGGGCCAGCCGCGGGTGGTCTATCTGCAGCACGCGTCGGATCCGGTCGCCTGGTGGAATCCGGATCTGCTGTTCCAGCAGCCGGACTGGCTCAAAGAGAAGCGCGGTTACGACGTGCTGCCGGAGATGCACTGGGCGCCGATCGTGACGTTCCTGCAGGTGTCAGCCGATATGGCGGTGGCGGTCGACGTGCCCGACGGCCACGGCCACCGGTATGTCAGAGACGTGGTCAACGGCTGGGCGGCGGTGCTGCAGCCCCCGGGCTGGACGCCGGAGAAGACCGAACTGCTGCGGCCGATGCTGCACTCCGACGAATAGTCAGAGTGCAGACAGCACGCCGGCCGCCACCAACGCGTGGTAGCCGCCGATGACATCGGTGGCGCGGTTCAGCCCCAGATCCTGCAGGGCGGCGGCGGCCAGGCTGGAGGTGTAGCCCTCCGAGCACAGCACCACCCATTCGACGTTATCGTCTTGCGCCTGAGGGATTTTGGCGTCGCTGGTGGGATCGCAGCGCCACTCCAGCACGTTGCGTTCGATCACCAGCGCGGCGGGCACCTCGCCTTCGCGAGCACGCTGGGCCTGCGGGCGGATATCCACCAGCACCGCACCCCGGCGGA
>JBEVHL010000132.1:0-16836 GCA_040511255.1 Mycobacterium sp.
GATGGTCGGATCGCACAGTGAGATCGCCGACCTCATCGAGGCCTACCAGGAGGTCGGCATCGAGGAATTCGTGCTCTCCGGCTACCCGCATCTGGAAGAGGCCTACTGGTTCGGCGAGGGTGTCCTGCCCGAGTTGACTCGCCGCGGACTCTGGGCACACCCCACTACGCAGCGGTGAAGCGCACCGGCATCGACCGGATACCGTTCATCAGCGCCGAGCGCACCCGCACCACGGGCCCGGTGGGCTCGTGGTCTTTGATCCGGGCCCGCACTTCGCCGAACATCGCCGTCGCCTCCACCCTGGCCAGGTTCGCGCCTAGACAGAAGTGTGTGCCGCCGCCGGGAAAAGCCAAGTGTGGGTTGGGATTTCGACTGATATCCAGGTTCCCCGGACTGGCAAATCGGGTCTCGTCCCGGTTGGCGGACGGATAGAACAGGGCGACCCGGTCACCCTGGCGCAGCGGCACCCCGCGCACCTCGGTGTCTCGGGTGGCAGTGCGGGTGAATACCGTCACCGGGGTGACGTAGCGCAACAGCTCCTCGATCGCGGTCGGCAGCAGTGACGGCTCTGCCGCCGGTGTTGATCAGCAGCAGGAAGAACAGGTTGAACTCCAGATCGGTCAGGCGCTGCCCGTCGACCTCGGCCGCCAGCAGCGAGCTGGCGATATCGTCGCCCGGTTCGGCACGTTTGCGTGCCGCCAACTCTGCGGCGTATTCGAACATCTGCAGCTGGGCCTGGTGCACAGACTCGTCCATCAAGCCGGTGTTCATGATCTCGGTCAGTTCGTAGAGCCGGCGGCCGTCGTCGTGGGAGATGCCGAGCAGTTCGGCGACCACGAAAGACGGCAGGGCGCCCGCCACGTCGTCGACGAAATCGCATTCGCCGCGCTCGGCGACGTCGTCGACGATGTCATGCGCCAGGTGCGCGACGCGCGTTGAGCCTGGCCACCTGACGCGGGGTGAAGCCCCTGCTCACCAGCGTGCGCAGTGCGGTATGCCGCGGCGGGTCCATTGTCAGCATGATCAGCGCCAGCTGACAGGCGTTCTCGGACGCTGGCACGTCGAGGAACACGCCGGTCAGCTGTGACGACCACGTTGCACTGTCCCGCGACACCGCCAGCACATCGTCGTAGCGGGTCAGTGCCCAGAAGCCGGGGCTGTCCCCGTGCGGATGCCAGGCGACCGGGGCGCGCTGTCGCAGCTTTCGAAACGCGTCATAGGGCATACCTGCCTCGTAGGTCTGTGGGTCCGCCAGATCGACACCGCCGACGCTGATGGCGTCCTCATCCACGCTGGCACCTCCTGTCGCCAGGCTCAGGCGGAGGCCCCGGTCAAGGCCCGCTCGTCCTCGTCGGCGAACGTGTCCTCCAGCTGTAGCGGCGAGGAGTCGACGTCGATCTCACCGAGCGGCCGACCGCGGGCGCTGCTGATCGTGCCGAAGCGGCGCAGCCCCTTGTCGGTGGCGTACTGCATGGACTCTTCCATCGTCAGCCCGAAGGGGATGTCACCGTGGTACGGGGCGTAGAAGTCGTCGGTGTTGCTCAACGCCAGCGGCATCATCTCGGTCATCCGCGCTTCGAAGACGCCCCAGTTCGCGTCGTCGGCGGCAACGTGGCGACGGCAGGTGAAGGTGCCCCAGGCCATGTGGCGGCGCTCGTCGTCACCGATGCGCCGCACCAACTCCTGCATTCCCGGCAGGATGCCCCGGTCAGCGCAGATCTTGTGCCACAGGAAGTATCCGGTGAGCGCCATCATGCCTTCGACGATGTGGTTGTAGACCACCGATGCGCGCACCTGGGCGGCCGGCGACGGATCGGTCCGCAGCGCATCGAGCGAGTCGGGCAGCTCATCGTAGAAGATCCGGCGGTAGTTCGGGGTGTCGACGTAGCTGTGGAGATCGTCGGTGATGCCCACGGCGTCGAGCCACATCCGGAATACCTGCGTGTGCTTGGCCTCTTCGAAGGCAAACTGCGTCAGATACATCTCGTCGCCCAGACGGCCCTCGGCCCGCATGGCTGCCATGAACGGCTGAATGTCCTCGGTGACGGCTTCCTCCCCGGCGATGAACTGCGCGCAGAGCCGGGTGGCGACATCTCGCTCCGGCTCCGACAGCGACTCCCAGTCCGCCCGATCGCGGGAGAAGTCGATGTCGGCGGGGTTCCAGAACTTCGCGTTTCCGCCCGCCATCAGTTTCAGCGGCAGGCTGTCCCAGTTCAGACCACCGGCCCCGAGTGCGCCGAAATGTGTCCGCGTCATGTGTTGGCCCCCTGCCGATAAGCGAGCGACATCGATATCGCCGTCAAGAGGGACTGTAATCGGCATCACACCGACCTCGCGGGCAATTACCGTCGTGCAGTGGAGTTGATTGGCCCGTTATTGGCGCCGCGCTGGAAGGTAATCGCAGGCGAGCGCGATATAAGCGTGTTTAGGCTGCATTCAATTGGGTAGCCCCAGGCCACTGCGGAGTGCCACTCAGCAGTGGCAAAATAAACCGAAGTGCGAGTTAGGGGGGACCAATCGTGCAGGACCGAATCAAGAGCTATCGCCGCCGATCCGTGGTTACCTTCTTCGGCGTGTTCTATCTGCTGACGTTGTTCGTCGCCATCTACCCGCCGCTGTACCAGTGGCGCAGCACGGTCGACTTCGAAGTGTTCGGCGTGCCGTTCGCGACGCTGTACTGGCTGGCCGACGCGCTCCTGCTGGCAGTCGGCCTGGGGGCCTTCTACAAGGTGGCGGAGTTGCGCGGCGAGCTCGACCAGGACCTGCTCAAGCCGGCCCCCTCCGGCGTTCGCAGCTGACCACCTCAGCTCAAGCGCTATCCATTTTCCGTGGCGTCTAGCCAATCGGCGATGCTGACGGCCGCGTCGCCGTAGAAGGTGCGGTAGAGATCCTCGGCGACGTAACCGATGTGGGGCGTCGCGAGGGCGTTCGGCAGTGAGCGCAGGGGATGATCCGCCGGCAGCGGCTCGGTGTCGTAGGTGTCGAGGGCCGCGCCACCGATACTGTTGCGCTGCAAGGCATCCAGCAGTGCGGATTCGTCCACGATGGGTCCGCGGGACGTATTGACCAGCCAGGACGTCGGCTTCATCGCAGCCAGTTCGTCGGCGCCGATCAGACCGCGGGTGCGCTTGCTGAGCACCAGGTGGATGGTGATGATGTCCGACTGCGCGAACAGGGCCTCCTTCGGAACCCAGATCGCGCCGGCCTCCTCCGCCTGGTCCGGCGTGAGGTGCTGGCTCCAGGCGAGCACCTCCATCCCGAACGCGGTGCCGATCCTGGCGATCTCACGGCCGATTCTGCCCAGGCCGAGGATGCCGAGTCGGCGCCCGTGCAGTTCGCGACCGACGGAGGTCTGCCAGCCGCCGGCCCGCACCGAGGCCACCTCGTCGACGATATTGCGGGCGCTGGCCATGATCAGCGCCCAGGTCAACTCGATGGTGGGGGTCGAGGTGTACCCCGTGTTGTCGATCCGGATTCCGAGTTCCTCGGCGGCGTCGTAGTCGATGGAGGCATTTCCGGGGCCGGTGGAGGCGATCATCTTCAGGTTGGGCAGACGCTCAAGAATGCTGCGCGGCAGCGGGGTTCGTTCCCGCATCACGCAGAGCGCGGCGAACGGCGCCAATCTCTCCACCACCTCGTCGGGGTCGCTGAGGTGGTCGTTGAACACCGTGATGTCGGCCCTGGCGCCGACAGGGGACCAATCGGCCGTCGTCAGCGCAACGTTCTGATAATCGTCAAGAATCGCAACCTTCATCGAATTCATTGTCACGCCGATACCCGCAACGGGCCTCGGGAAAACGGCGACGGTGCACCAGCTGCACAGCACCGTCATCGATCGTGCACAAATTGTGCATTGATCAGGCGGTACCCTGAGCGCATCCGCACTCCCAACCACGGCCAGGCCGACCACGGCCCGATCCGCATCGCCGTGCTGGCGCCGATCGCGTGGCGGACACCTCCGCGTCACTACGGGCCCTGGGAACAGTTCGCCTCCCTGCTCACCGAGGGACTGGTCGCAGCGGGCCATCACGTCACGCTGTTCGCCACCGCCGACTCGATCACCGCGGCGAACCTGCACGCGACCGCGCCGTGCGGCTGGTCTGAGGACACCACAATCGACGCCAAGGTCGCAGAGTGCCTGCACATCGCGTCGGCGTTCGAGCGGGCCGGCGAATTCGACATCATCCACAACGGATTCGACTTCCTGCCCCTGACCTACAGCGATCTCGTCACCACCCCGGTGGTCACCACCATCCACGGGTTCTCTTCGGACCGGATCGTGCCGGTGTACCGACGCTACGACGTCACCACGTCTTACGTGTCCATCAGCGACGCCGACCGGCACCCGGACCTGCACTACGCAGCGACCATCCACCACGGCATCGCCGTCGACGACTTCGCGCGGCACCCCAACCCCGGCGAGCACCTGCTGTTCTTCGGCCGGATCCACCCGGACAAGGGCACCGCCGACGCCATCGAGGTGGCCCGCCGCTGCGGCCGTCGCCTCGATATCGCCGGCATCATCCAAGACGAGCAGTACTTCCGCACCAAGGTCGAACCGCTCGTCGACGGCAACCGGGTGCGCTATCTCGGCGCGGTCGACGCGGCAGGCCGGGCGGAAGTCCTCGGCGGCGCCCACGCCCTGCTGCATCTGATCGACTTCGACGAGCCGTTCGGCTACAGCGTCGTCGAAGCGATGGCCTGCGGCACGCCGGTGATCGCCAACCACCGGGGATCGATGGGTGAACTGATCGAGCACGGCGTCACGGGCTACCTGGTCGATGACATCGCGTCGGCCGTGACCGCGGTCGACGCTGCCGGAGACCTGGACCGGCGCATCATCGCCGAGGAGGCGGCCCGCCGGTTCACCATCGCCGCCATGATCGACAAATACGTGGACGTCTACCGCGCCGTGATAGGCAGTCGGGCATGACTGCAGCCGCGTGGTGGAAGTCCGCCGTCGTCTACCAGATCTATCCGAGAAGCTTCGCCGACTCCGACGCCGACGGGCTGGGCGATCTGGCCGGGATCATCGACCGGCTCGGTTATCTGCAGGCGCTCGGCGTCGACGTCATCTGGTTGTCGCCGGTCTACCGGTCACCGCAGGCCGACAACGGTTACGACATCAGCGATTACCAGGACATCGATCCCATGTTCGGCACCCTGGCCGAATTCGATGCGCTACTGGCCAAGGCGCACGAACTCGGCATGAAGCTGGTGATGGACCTGGTGGTCAACCACACCTCCGACGAGCACGCGTGGTTCACCGAATCACGGTCGTCACGCGACAACCCCAAGCGGGACTGGTACCTGTGGCGCGATGCCCGCGACGGTGCCGAACCGAACAACTGGGGCGCGTTCTTCGGGGGCTCGGCCTGGGCCTGGGACGAGGCCACCGAGCAGTACTACCTGCACCTGTTCGACCGAAAACAGCCGGACCTCAATTGGGAGAATCCGGACGTCCGACGGGCCGTACACGCCATGATGCGCTGGTGGCTGGACCGCGGTGTGGACGGTTTCCGGATGGACGTCATCAACTTCATCTCCAAGACGCAAGGACTGCCCGACGCGCCTGCGGTGCCGGGTCAGCGGTTCGTCAGCGCCTTCGCTGAATTCGCCGACGGGCCGCACGTGCACGACTATCTCGCCGAGATGACCCGGGAGGTCTTCGGTGGACGGGCCGGGAATTTCCTCACCGTCGGCGAGATGCCCGGCGTCACCACAGCACAGGCCAGGCTCTATACCGACCCCGCGCGGGACGAATTGGACATGGTTTTTCAGTTCGAGCACATGTCCGTCGACCAAGGCCCGTCGAACAAATTCGACTACATCGGGCTCGACCTGGTGGTTTTGAAGGCGTCACTGAACCGGTGGCAGGCGGCGTTGGCGGACACCGGCTGGAACAGCTTGTACTGGGACAACCACGATCAACCGCGGGTGGTGTCGCGCTTCGGCGATGACGACCCGCAGTATTGGGCTGCCTCGGCGAAGGCACTCGCCACCGTCCTGCACGGTATGCGTGGCACGCCGTTCGTCTACCAGGGTGAAGAACTCGGGATGACGAACTACCCGTTCCGAACTGCCCAGGACCACAAGGATCTTGAGGCGGTGAACTATTTCCGCAGTGTGGTGGACGCCGGTGGTGACCAGGCCGCGGCGCTGACCGGGCTGGCCAAGATCAGCCGCGACAACGCCCGTACGCCCATGCAGTGGGACGCCGGGCCGAACGCGGGATTCACCACGGGTACGCCGTGGTTGCCGGTCAATCCGAACCACACCTGGCTCAACGCCCAAGCCCAGATCGACGCGCCCGATTCGGTTTTCGCACATTACCGTGCGCTGATTCGGCTCCGGCACGAGCTGCCCATCTTCGTCGACGGCGAGTTCGCCCCGCTGCTGGCCGACGATCCGCAGATCTGGGCGTACACCAGAACCACGCCCGAGGCAGCTCTGTTGGTGGTCGCCAATTGCGGACGTGAGCCGCGCACCGTGGACGTCGGCCCGGAATGGGTTTCGGCGGAGTTGTTGCTCGCCAACCTGCCCGGCACCGCGGCGACGTTGACGTCGCTGGACCTGGCCGGTTGGGATGCTCGGATCTACTACTCGACGCGCAGGCTGAGCAACGAACCTGAGATCGTGCCGGCACCGAGCAGCTGAGACATCCGGTCCTGCTGCTCCTCGATGACTTTCCAGCCGGGGTCGCGGTCGTAGCGTCGGTGCAGTGCCTCGGTGACCGCGTCGGTCTGGCGTGTCCACTCGTCCGGTATCGCAGGTAGGTCGGCGGTGCTGTGCCTGCGGTCGATGCGCAACCCGGCATCGGTGATGAGCTGTTCGAGCGATGCCGCTGTCGGGAAATGGTTACCGTCGGGCTGGTCGCTGTCGGCGATGGCGGTGCCGGCCACGAAGACCAGCAGGCCGATCCGCCCGGGTGGGCGCACCGCCCGGCGCAGCTCGGTCAGCAAGGCCAATTGATCGTCCATCGTGCACAACACGCCCAACGACCAAGCGGCATCGAAAGATTGGTCGGCGACGGGCAGGGCATCGGCGGCGGCCTGCAGTGCGGCGGAGCCGAACAGCGTGCGGGCAGCGCGGCAGGCGCCGGCCGCGGGCTCGACGAGCACGGGCCGCACCGACCGCTGCTGCTGCGCGTAGGCCGCCGGACCGCCGACGCCGGCCCCGCAGTCGAGCAACGACTCACCATCGGTCAGATCGAGCGCGTCGATCAGCCAGTCGAGCGCCGCCGGGCTACCGCTGCCCCGGCAGGCGGCCGGGATGTAGTACGACGGCCCCAGGTCGACGGCCACGCGGGCCGTCCACTCGGCAAGGGTGTCGAACTCAACGGACATCGCATCGTTCATGGTCCTCGTTCCGCTCGAATACGCGCGCCGACTTCGGCTTTGATCTCGGCGCCCACCCGGCCACCGGCCGCAGACGCCAGGCCGGAGATGTTGACCCCCTCGACGCCCTCGATGGCCAGTAGGGCGCGCGCCTCCGCGACGGCGGCTTGGATGCCGGCTTCGACCGGGTCGGCGGCACCGAGGATGCTCTCGACAACGGCGTGGTCGAGGGCTAGTCCCGGCAGGCCCTGCAGAACCCCGGCGGACACCTTGTCGGTGAGCACGGCGACGGCGGCGAGCACCGGAACGGCCAGGCCCGCAGAGCGCGCGGCCGTCATGAACTGATCCACCATCGACGGCGACGACACGTGGTTCAGGACGGCCAGGCTGGCGCCGGCCCGCTGCTTCTGGACCAGCCGAACCGGTCGGCCCGAAACCGGTGGCGCCGTGGGTGTTTCGGGCACAGCCGCCGTCATACCCAGTGCCGCCGCCAACGCCACCAGCCGTGGGCCGTCCAGGTCGAAGGTCTGGGTGACGTCCGGCCGGACGTCGTAGGCCCGGCCGTCGCCGGTCACGCACAGCACGGTCTGGACACCGATCAGCGCCAGCCCGCGCAGTTCCTGCTCAAGCACGATGCGGTTGCGGTCACGGCACGACAGCGTGATCCACGGCGTGGCACCGGCGTCGAGCAGCAGGCGACTCATCAGCGTCGGCGGAAAATCCGGCCGGTTCTGATGCTCACCCACCAGGACGGCGTCGCAGGAACTCCGCAGGGTGGCCGCGGTGGCGGCCACCTCGGCCGGGTCGAACGGCGCGCAGCTGAAATCGGTGAGGATCAGCGGCGCGCGCACCCGCTTCGGGGCAGGCACCGGTCCCGGCCACAACACGGTGTCGGGGAACGCGCACGGGCCGGGCCGCATCTCGCACTGACCGTCGGGCCGGACACCGCCGCACGGCCCGAACGACATCCGCTTCGGACAGTGTTCGGCGAGCGCACCCGTCATGGCGCGACGCTCAAGCCTGCAGCCAGATGGCGCCGTCAGCCAGCACCACCGGGAACGTCCGCAGCTTGGCCACATTGCCGAATATCTTGATGGCCGCCGAGTACGGCTTGAAGCCGAAGATGCGGCCCCGGGGGCCCGACCGCATCGACCCGTCGGTGACGTCGTAGTCGGCCCGGTGCCACGGGCACCGCAGACAACCGTCCTCGGTGACGTGCCCGCGGCCCAGCTTGGCGAACTGGTGGCGGCACAGGTTGCTGACGGCGAAGGGCGTGCCATCGGGCGCCAAGCCGACCGCCAGCACCCCGTGTCCTTCCGTGCTGACCTCGACGACCTGCCGTTCGTCGAGTTGATCGACCGCCACCAGCCGCCGACCCGCCGCCACCAAGGGGTGATCGTGGAGCACCGGCGGGAGCAGACCGTCGGTGGCGGCACCGGGCTGATGCGAGTCGTGGCGAGACAGAGTCATCGCTGAGCCATACCCGCCCAGTGCGTTGGCAAACAAATCAGTCTTGGCGCCCCGCGCCGACCACCCGGAGCACCGCCGTGCCCTCCTCATCGGAGGCTTCCAGGTCCACTTCCACGTCAAAGCCCCAGTCATGATCACCGGCCGGGTCGTCCAGCACCTGGCGCACCCGCCACACCCCCGGCTGGCGATCGATGAACAGCAACGCCGGACCCCGGGCGTCGGCGCCGGTCAACACCTCGTCGTGCTCGGCGAAGTAGTCGTCGATGACCTCTGCCCACCGCTCCGAGGTCCAGCCGGCGTCTGCGTCGAGCAGCCCGAGATCGTAGGACCGGCGCAGCGCGAACAGTCCCACCCGCCGGAACAGCGCGTTGCGCACCATCGCGGTGAACGCCCGCTCGTTGCCGGTCAGCGGGCGCGGGCGGGCAGGCACCGCCACCGGTACGTCCAGCGGCGCCTCGGGGTTGGTCAGCTGTTCCCACTCGTCGAGCAGGCTGGAGTCGACCTGGCGGACCAGTTCGCCGAGCCACTCGACGATGTCGGTGACGTCCTCGGTGCGCGCGGAGGCGGGCACGCCGGACCGCAGCGCCTTGAACGCATCGGACAGATACCGCAGCACGGCGCCCTCGGAGCGGGTCAGCCCATAGACGCTGACGAACTCGCGAAAAGTGAACACCCGCTCCCACATCTCCCGGACGATCGACTTCGGCGACAGTTGCGCGTCGTTGGCCCAGGGGTTGGTCTGCCGGTACATCTCGAAGACCGCACCGAGAAGTTCTTCCAGAGGTTTGGGGTAGGTGACGTCGTCGAGCAGCTCCATCCGCTCGTCGTACTCGATACCCTCGGCCTTCATCGCGGCGATGGCCTCGCCCCTGGCCTTTTTCAGCTGGGCCGAGAGGATCTGGCGCGGATCCTCCAGGGTCGCCTCGATCACCGAGACGACGTCCAGCGCATAGGTTTCCGACGAGGGGTCCAGCACGTCGATCGCGGCCAGCGCGAACGTCGACAGCGGCTGGTTGAGGGCGAAGTCGGGCGGCAGGTCGACGGTCAGCCGGTAGCGCCGCCCGTCCGGCTCGGGGTGATCGAGCCGTTCCAGCACACCGGCCTGTAGCAGTGAGCGCGCGATGCCGACCGCTTCGCGGATGTGCTGGAGTTGGCGTTTGCGGGGCTCGTGGTTGTCGGTGAGCAGCCGTCGCATCGCGATGAACGGGTCACCGGGCCGGTCGACCACGTCGAGGATCATCGACGTCGACACCCGCATGTTGCTGGTCAGCGGTTCGGGTGTGGCGTCGACCAGCCGGGTCATGGTTGCCTCGCTCCACGGCACCATGCCCTCGGGTACCTTGCGGCGCACCAGCTTTCGCCGCTTCTTCGGATCGTCGGCGACCTTGGCGAACTGTTTGAGGTTCTCCACCTCGTGCTCGGGTGCTTCGACGACGACGGTGCCCGCGGTGTCGTAGCCGGCCCGGCCGGCCCGACCGGCGATCTGGTGGAATTCGCGCGCTTGCAGCATCCGGGTGCGCACCCCGTCGTATTTGGACAGTGCGGAGAACACCACGGTGCGGATGGGCACATTGATGCCGACGCCCAGAGTGTCGGTGCCGCAGATCACCTTGAGCAGACCGGCCTGGGCCAGCTGTTCGACCAGGCGCCGGTATTTGGGCAACATGCCTGCGTGGTGCACGCCGATGCCGTGCCGGACCAGGCGCGACAGCGTGGTGCCGAAGGCCGACGAAAACCGAAAGCCGCCAATCAAATCGGCGATCGCCGCCTTCTCCTCCTTGGTGCAGACGTTGACGCTCATCAGCGCCTGCGCCCGCTCCAGCGCCGAGAGCTGCGTGAAGTGCACGACGTAGATCGGGGCCTGTTTGGTCTCCAGCAGGTCGGCGATCGTCTCGTGCATCGGTGTGGTCGCGTAGTAGTAGTGCAGCGGCACCGGGCGCTCGGCGTTGGCAACCAGCGCGGTGGTCCGACCGGTGCGACGGGTGAGATCGTCGCGCAGAAAGGTGACGTCACCGAGGGTGGCCGACATCAGCAGGAACTGCGCCTTCGGCAGCTCCAACAGCGGCACCTGCCAGGCCCAGCCGCGGTCGGGGTCGCCATAGAAATGGAACTCGTCCATCACGACCAGCCCGATATCGGCGTCGGCTCCTTCGCGCAATGAGATGTTGGCCAGCACCTCTGCGGTGCAGGCGATGATCGGCGCCCCGGCATTGACCGAGGCGTCGCCGGTGAGCATGCCAACGTTGGCCGCGCCGAACACCGCGCACAGGGCGAAGAACTTCTCACTGACCAAGGCCTTGATCGGCGCGGTGTAGTAGCTGCGGCGGTCGCCTGCCAACGCCGCATACAGCGCGCCGGTGGCGACCAGCGATTTACCTGAGCCGGTCGGCGTCGACAGGATGACGTTCGCGCCGCTGACCAGCTCGATCAGCGCTTCTTCCTGCGCCGGGTACAGCACGGTGCCACTCGCCTCGGCCCATTCGGCGAAGGACGCGAACAGCTCGTCGGCGTCGGCGCCGTTGGCTCGCAGCGCGGACAGGTCGCTCGGATCGTCGAGCAGGGCGGGGGCGGTAGCGGTCATCTTGCCCATCAGCCTGCCCTATCGGTTCTTCGTCCGCTCCGAGATCCGAGGGAACCCGCGTCGGTCAGGCGGCCGGGGGACGACCACCGAGGTGCTCGGCCAGGAAGCGTTCGACGGCGTGATACATCTCGATCACGTTCTCCGGGTTGATGAATCCGTGTCCTTCGTCGTCTTTGACCAGGTATTCGACCTCGACGCCGCGGGCCCGCAGGGCGTGCACCAGATTGTCGGATTCGGCCTGGACCACCCGGGGATCGTTGGCCCCCTGCACCACCAGCAGCGGCGTCCGGATCCGGTCCACCATGGTGATGGGTGAGCGGGCCAGCATGTCGGCTTCCTGCTCCGGGTCGGCCGGGTCGCCGACGAACAGATACCAGTTGTTCGCCAGGTACGGCTTCACCGCAGGCGGCACTGTCCGCATGAAATTCGCCAAGCTGGAGATGCCGACGTAGTCGATGGCCGCGGCGAACACATCCGGGGTGAACGTGACTCCGACCAACGTGGCGTAGCCGCCGTACGAGCCGCCGAAGATGGCGATCCGCTCGGGATCTGCGTAGCCCCGCTCGACGGCCCAGTTCACCCCGTCGATCAGATCGTCGTGCATCTTGCCGGCGAATTCGCCGACCGCGGCCTGGACGAACGCTCGTCCGTAACCGGTGGAGCCACGAAAGTTGACCTGCAGCACCGCGTATCCGCGGTTGGCCAGCAGCTGAGCTTCGGGGTTGAAGCCCCAGGTGTCGCGCGCCCATGGGCCGCCGTGCACCAACAGCACCAGCGGCAGACCTCGCGGTTCTGTCCCGATGGGCAGCGTCAGATAGGAATGCAGATCGAGCCCGTCGCGCGAGGGGATGGTGACCGGTGTCATCGGCGCGAGCACGTGCGGATCCAGCTGCGGATAGGGCCGGAACAACAACCTGCTCTCGCCGGTGGAGTGGTCGTAGAAGTAGGTCGCGCCCGGGTCGCGATCATGGACGAAGCTGACCACCCAGCGCTGCCCGCTGTCATCCGACGAGATCAGACCGGGGTCGCCGTCGGACAGGGTCTCCAGGTGGGCCAGCACATCGGCGAAGTCGGGGTCGAGTGCGTGAATCACCTGCCGCTCACCGAGATAGCGCACCCCGAGCAGTTCGCCGGTCCGTTGGCTGCGGATCAGCGCAGGGGGCAGGACGGGCCAGACGTGGGCCCGCGGATCGATGCTGAACGTGGGGTGGCTGTCCACCTCGGTCTCGTGACCGGTGGCCACATCGAGCCGCACCAGTGTGGTGCGATCGGCATGCCGGTTGGAACCGATCCACATGCCCGCACCATCCGGTGTCACCTCGATGGGGTAGACCCCCAGGGTGTAATCGGCGCCGTCGTAAACCGCGATCGAACGCAGGGTCTCGGTGGCCGCATCCCAGCTCGACAGTTCGACATCGCCGTCGTCGGTGACGGTCAGGGTGAAAAGTTCGCCGTTGGGACCGGAGAACCAGCTGCCCTGTCCCGGGTTCTCGGCCAGCAGGGTCAGCTCGCCGTTGGCGATGTCGAGTTCGTAGGCGTCGAACAGCGCGGGATCGCGTTTGTTGTGCGCGACGACGGCCTTACCGGGACGCCCGGCAAGCAGTTCGAAATAGGCCTTCGCGCCGGGGAACGGGGTGAGGTCGACGGCCGGTGCGTCGGGATTGTCCAGGTCGACGCGGTACACGTGCCAGTTCTCGTCACCGCCGGTGTCCTGCAGGTAGAGCAGCCACCGCGGGTCGTCGGTCCAGAAGAAGCTGAGCACGCTGCGGGTGTCGTCGGCGGTCACGCTACGCCCGGGTTCGTCGGAATCGATGTCACGCACCCATACGTTGAGCCGGTCTTTGCCCTCCTTGCGTGGTGCCAGGTACGCGATCCTGGTGCCGTCGGGTGAGATCCGGGCCCCGCCCTGCACGGGCGGGCCGAAAAGATCTTCGACACTGAGGGTTTCGGGTAATGCCATGTGCTGCCTTTCGGGACGAGACGGACATGCTTGAGCGCAACGCCTCTCGCCGCTGGGGGAGAAGCGATAGTGTTGTGCGACAGTGCTATTGGATTGGTCCGCCGAGGCGGCCGTTGGTCGCATCGCGGATGGCGCGATCCATCAGGGCCAACGCCTCACTCTGGGTGACCTGTATCCGGTCCACGACCACCGTCCTGCTGACGTCTTCGTCGATCACGCGGAACGCACCGGTGACCGCGGCCGCGCACAAGCGGACGGTGAGGTCGTGGTCGGGCAGGTTCAGGCGCTTGGCCACCACCGGGATCAGCCCGCGTTCCATCTCGTCATGCACCATCAGGTAGGCCGTGCGCAGGGCCGGCTCTGACGGCGTCATGGTGGAGATGCGCATCGCACTGACCTCGTCTTCGATATCCTGCGGTGCCAGCGGGTGCGCGGCGATGTCCACCGCGAGGTGCTCCGCGAGCGAGAGTTCCGGCGGCCACCGGTCCATCACCTCGAGGAATCGGTCCAGCGATTTGGCCAGAACCGGCTCTACACAACTCTCCTTCGTTCGGAAGTAGCGCCAGATCGTGCGGGTGGAAAGCCCTGCGGCAGAGGCAATATCGTCGCCACTGGTGCCTGATACGCCACGGTCCCAGAACAGCGCGCAGGC
Source organism: Mycobacterium sp. (assembly GCA_040511255.1). Lineage (GTDB taxonomy): Bacteria > Actinomycetota > Actinomycetes > Mycobacteriales > Mycobacteriaceae > Mycobacterium. The sequence continues at coordinate 14,001 of JBEVHL010000132.1, forward strand.
GTGCCTGGACACGGCCAGCCGTGCCGCGGCGTTGTCGACGATGTGCACCACCTTCTCTGCTCTGTGTCACTTAGTGACATGACTACTGTGTCACTTAGTGACAACGCCGTCAAGCACGCCGAGGAGAGGACTGTTGTGGACACCGATGAGTTCTGGCAGCACAGTGAGCGGCACCTGGTGCGCTACGGGGCATCGTTCGTACCGCGAATCATCAAGTCCGCCAAGGGAAGTTACGTCTACGACCAGGACGGGACGGCGATCCTGGATTTCACGTCGGGCCAGATGAGCTCCATCCTCGGGCACTCACATCCCGACATCGTGACCACGGTGTCGAACGCGGTGGCCTCCTTGGACCACCTCTACAGCGGAATGTTGAGCGTGCCGCTGGTTGACCTTGCGCGCACCCTCGCCGCCACGCTGCCTGCGTCACTGGACAAGGTGCTGCTGCTCACCACGGGTGCGGAGGCCAACGAGGCGGCCATCAAGATGGCCAAGCTCTACACCGGTAGGTACGAGGTGATCTCCTTCGACCGCTCCTGGCACGGCATGACCTCGGGAGCCGCCGCGGCGACGTTCAGCGCCGGGCGCCGCGGGTACGGCCCCCCGATGCCGGGCAACCTCACGTTGCCCACCCCGAATGCCTACCGCTCGCCGTTCCGCCACCCGGACGGCAGCTACGACTGGCGCGCTGAACTCGACTACGGGTTCGCCATCGTCGACGCGCAATCGTCCGGCAGCCTGGCCGCCTGCCTCATCGAACCGATCCTGTCCTCCGGCGGGATCATCGAACCGCCGCTGGGATACCTGCGTCGCCTCAAGGAACTCTGCGTCGAGCGCGGCATGCTGCTGATCCTCGACGAGGCCCAGACCGGGATCGGCCGGACCGGTGCGATGTATGCGTTCGAGCGCGACGGCGTCGTCCCGGACCTGCTGACCCTGTCGAAGACCTTGGGCGCGGGCCTGCCGGTGGCCGCCGTGGTCACCGGTGCCGAGATCGAATCCGGTTGCCATGACCGAGGATTCCTCTTCTTCACCACCCATGTCTCGGATCCACTGGCCGCCGCCGTCGCGCTGACCGTCCTCACCGTCGTCGAACGCGACGGCCTGGTCGAGCGGGCCCAGGTGCTCGGCAAGCTGCTCGCAGACCGGCTGGCGGACATGCAGAACCGGTACGAACACGTCGGCGATGTCCGCGGCCGCGGCCTGCTCCAGGGCATGGAGTTGGTCTCCGACAAGGCGAGCAAGGCCCCGGCCGATGCCCTCGGTGCCGCGGTGACCGCGGCGTGCCTGGATCGCGGGTTGCACATGAACATCGTGCAGCTACCCGGGATGGGCGGAATCTTCCGCATCGCACCGCCACTGACCATCACCGAGGCCGAACTACATGCGGGCCTTGACATCCTGGACCAATCGCTCGGTGCTGCGCGGAAAATCCAGGCCTAGCCTGCGCAGGGGCGCCGGACGTTAGGCTGATCGGCGTGCTCGACGACCGACTGCTCATCACCGGCCAGACGTGCTGGCGGGTGGAGCCCGCCGACCAGTTTGCCTGCATCGTCGACGCCGCCGACTACTTCCACCACGCCAAGGCGGCGATGTTGCGCGCGCAGCATCGCATCGTGCTGATCGGGTGGGATTTCGACACCAGGATCAACCTGCAACGGGGCGGCAAGACTCTGGCCGGCCCCAATCAGCTGGGCATCTTCCTGCGCTGGCTGGTTCGGGCGCGGCCCAACCTGGAGGTCTACCTGCTGCGGTCGAATGTGCGCCTGCTGCCCGCGTTCGAAGGCCTGTGGGGCAGGGTCACCCCGGTGGCGTTGCTGAACTGGCTCAGCAGCGAGCGGTTGCAGTTCGCCGTCGACGGCGTGCACCCGATCGGTTCGGTTCCGCACCAGAAGATCGTGGTCATCGACGATGCGTTCGCACTCTGCGGCGGTATCGACTTCACCGCCGACCGGTGGGACACCCGAGAACATCTGGACCACAACCGCTTTCGTCGGTTGCCCGGCGACAGCTACGGCCCTCGGCATGAGGTGGCGGCCGCGGTGGACGGCGCCGCGGCGCGCGCCCTCGGCGAACTGGTCCGCGACCGCTGGCAGATCGCCACCGGCAACGCCCTGGAGCCCGTCGACACCACCCACCACGTCTGGCCCGGCGACCTGGAGCCGCTGCTGCGCAACATCAATGTGGGGATCGCCCGCACGGTGCCCGAGGTGCAGGGCAAACAGACCGAGGTGCGCGAAGTGGAAACCCTCAACCTCGCGGCGATAGCGGCCGCCCGCCAGACCATCTACCTGGAGAACCAGTACCTGGCCTCCCGCACCCTCGTCGAAGCACTGGCCACTCGACTCAAGGAGGCGGACGGACCCGAGGTGGTCGTCGTCATGCCGCGCAGATCCGAGAGCCGGCTGGAGGAGACGGCCATGGACAGTGCGCGGTACCGGTTGTTGCACCTGCTGTGGGCCGCAGATGAGCACCACCGCTTCAGCGTCTACTGGCCGGTGGCCGAGGGCGGCACGCCGATCTACGTGCACGCCAAGGTGATGGTGATCGACGACCGGCTACTGCGCATCGGCTCGTCAAACCTCAACAACCGGTCGATGGGATTCGACAGCGAGTGCGATGTGGCCGTCGAAGCGGACCTCAATGCCCCCGGCCACGAAGACGTCAGCCGGACCATCGCGTCGGTCCGAGCGAGTTTGATCTCCGAGCACCTCGGGGTGACCGTCGACGAGTTCGAGGCGGCGGTGGCCGAACACGGGTCGTTCCTGCAGGCCGTGGAGGCGCTGCGCGGGGATGGCAGATCCCTGCAGCGCTTCGACCACGAGACGATCGCGGG